>DAHVSZ010000055.1 GCA_027328625.1 Candidatus Paracaedibacteraceae bacterium
TATCTGACATTACAGCGGACTCAAAGATCTTTATTTCCAAAACTTGTTCATTATGCTCGTTTTGTTAAGCTAATAGGGCATGCTTTTCCAGCTCTTGTTTGCCTTTTGAAAAGTTTAATGGGAGAAGGAACAGAGTACTTGTTTATTGATTCGACTCCTATGCCTGTTTGTCATATTCGGCGAGAAAAAAACCATAAAGTTTTTAAAGGTTTAGCCGCCAAAGGTAAAACCTCAACAGGGTGGTTTTTCGGTATGAAACTTCATATGATTTTCAATGTTAAAGGAGAATTGGTTCGCCTTGTTATCACTCCGGGTAATGTTAATGACAGGACGCCTGTAAGAGATATGGTAAGAGGGCTTGTTGGAAAATTGATTGGCGATAAAGGATATTTGTCACAAAAACTTTTTGAAGACTTATTTCAAAATGGTGTCAAGCTCATTACCAAAATTAAGAAAAACATGAAAAATTGTTTAATGGATACAACAGAAAAGCTGATGTTAATGCGTCGGTCTTTTATTGAAACGATTTTTTCATCTTTGAAGGCTTTGAATACTCTTATCCATTCCAGACATCGCAGCCCTCTTAACGCCTTTACACACTTGATTGCCGGACTTATTAACTACCAACTTAGAGACGATAAACCTTCTTTACAAAATATCCTTCTTCTCAATCCTTAAACACAACTCGGGTTAGTGTAATAATATCTTGGAATTCTCCTAATACCACAACGATGCAATCATTTGGAGAGATAACAAAAGTGATGTTCTACAAACCTAAATATGGGTTGGCTTAGTCTTGAATTTTATAGCTCCATTTTCAAAAATATGTTATTTAAGCTATTAATAATTTTAAAATGCATTTAAGAGTTTTCATGTTTATCAACGAACAACCCGTTAAATCTGTTCTTATTTTTAGCAACGGTGAATTGATCGGTGATGGTATGATGAAATTACCATTTATTAAAGCTTTACCAGAAGCATTTCCAAATGCTGAAATTACCTGGCTTGCTGGACGCCATGCAACCATTTTTAAAACAGCCTTATCACCTATTGTCTCTCCATATATTCATAATGTCATTGATCAAACAGGTTTCGGTGATAAGTGGACTCATATTTGGCAAAACCCTTGGAAAATCTTACTCCCAAAAGAAGGTTTTGATGTTATCCTAGATACGGAAAAAAAAGCAATTCCACCATTTATGTTAAGACGCATTCCGCATAAATTATATATCTCAGCAGCCTATAGGTGGGCCTTTTCGGATCGTAAACCAAAGCAGCCTTATCAAAAGCCCTTACTCTTGGTTGATCGCTTAATGGATCTTTTAAATGTAGCAACAAATAGATCAATAAAGCCTATTTATGGAGTAGAAGTTCCTGCAGAATGGAAAGAGCATGCTGCTTATCTTTTAAAAGACTATTTAGGAAACAAAAAAATTGTACTCCTTGCACCAGGCGCAGGCGGAAGATTTAAGTGTTGGCCTTTAGAAAATTTTGTTGAACTTGCACAAAAATTAAAGGAACAAGGAATTCAACCTATGTTCATCCTTGGACCTGCTGAACCTGAGTGGCAAGCCGACATTGAAAAGCATATACCAGATGCTATATTTCCACTCCAAAAAACAGATAAAAAGTCGATTTTTTTAACAATTGCACTTGCACAACTAGCTGATGTCAATGTTGCCAATGATGGTGGCGTCGGTCACATTTTAGCATCATCGAACCAATCAACAATATCGATGTGGGGGCCAACAGATCCTCTTAAATCAACCCCGAATGGCGAAAAAGTAATTGTGGTTAAGTCTCAAGACTTCGGAGGAGATCAAATGTCTAAAATTCCCACTCAAGCCATCTACGAGCAAGTTATAAGTCTTTTACAAAACCAAGAACCTCGTCCACAGTATCTAGCACAGTTATAAGTTCACCATGCTCAGGACGAGCAAATTTGTTTTGGATAATCTGATTGATTAAGCCAACTAAAGGTTGCCAGTATCCATTAATATTTAAAATAATAATTGGCTTTTGGTGTAAATTAAGCTGTCGCCATGTTATGATTTCAAATAATTCATCCAAGGTGCCAAAGCCACCTGGAAGTATAACAAATGCATCGGCTAATTCAGACATTTTCAGCTTACGGGTATGCATGCTATCAACAATATGCAACTCAGTTAAACCTGGATGAGCTCCTTCTCTCTCATCAAGATGTTCAGTTGTGAAACCAACAACCTTGCCCCCATTTTCGAGTGCTGAGGATGCAATAATTCCCATCAACCCTAAACGTCCACCCCCATAAACTAATCCTAAATTGTTCTGCCCAATTAAACATCCCAACTCAATTGCAGCACTTTTATAGATTTCATCAGCTTGTTCAGAAGAACCACAGTAAACACAAACATTTTTGCCCATATGGCACCTTTCTCAGAGTAAGTGATCGAGTTTCCACGACTCAATTTCAGTGTTACAGAAATTTGAATTTTCATCAATCTGTCAGAGTTTTATATTTTTGCTCGACATCTTCCCCATAACATCTCAAAATAACCTTAGTTTGGTTAAAGATTAATTAAAATTTACTCATGGATCCAATTCTTTCCCAAGAAAACCTTAATCTAACAATTAGCACCCCTTTAAAGGACGTTAATATTATTTTAGATAGGCTGGAAGGTTTTGAGGGACTTTCTCAAGTCTTTGAATTTACTTTGCAACTCCATTCCGATCAAGAAGACTTAAACTTTAGTGAGTTACTTGGTAAAGAAATAACGGCTCAATTCAGTTTAGATGAAGATACGAATAGATATTTTTCAGGAATTGTTGGGAAAATTGAGCAACACCAAACAATCATAGATGAGAACGAAAATGTCCGTGCATATTATGAAGCAACCATATATCCCAAATTTTGGCTTCTAAAATTTACTCGTGACCACCGTATTTACCAAAACACATCCGCATTAGACATCATTACAAACATATTAGAAGAAAAAAATATAACCATAGACAATCAAGTTTCCGATAATGGACAAGACGAGAGGGAATTTTGTGTTCAATATGGAGAAAGCTATTTTGATTTTATCTGCCGTTTGATGGAAGAAGAAGGCATTTTTTATTTTTTCACCCATAACGAAGATGGACATACTCTCGTTTTGACAGATAACAATCAATCCGCTTCTGAAATAGAAGTAGATGCGACATTAACTCTTTCACAAACAACTCAACCCTTACTTAACAAAATTACCCATTTTAGCTATCAACAACAGATTGTACCTAAAAAATTTGTTGCTACTGACTATAATTATACAACCCCATCTACAAAACTATCTCCCAAGAGCCCAGGAGAAGGTCTTGGAGGAACAGTTTACGAATATCCAGGACTCTTTGATGACTTAGACAGCGGTGAAACATATACAAACTATCGTATACAAGAATTAGAATGGCCACAAACCCTTGTAAATGGCAAAGGAACAGTGGCTGAATTTGGTACAGGAAAAACATTTACCTTAAAAGATCATCCAAGAGACGACTTTAATCAAGAGTACATGTTATACAGAGTTAAGCATAGAATCTACCAAAAGCTTCCAGAGTCTCAAAAAATAGAAGAATTTTCTTATGATAGTAAAAACAAACCTCATTTAGCTAGAATTTATGAAAATGAATTTTCAGCTTTTCCTGTAGATACTCCTTTTAGAGCTCCAAGAATTACTCCTAAACGACGAATTTATAGCAATCAAACCGCTATTGTGACTGGTCCAGATGGTGAGGAAATTTTTTGTGATGAAGATGGGCGCATAAAAATTCATTTTCATTGGGATCTTCAAAACGGTCTTGATGAAAACAGTTCTTGTTGGGTAAGAGTCGCGCAAAGCAGTGCTGGAAATGGTTGGGGCTTTTTAGCCATACCTAGAATTGGTATGGAAGTTGTTGTCACTTTTATCGAAGGAGATCCAGATCGCCCTCTGGTTATAGGATGTGTCTATAACGGAAATAATAAGCCAGCTGACTATCCAGCAGATAGCCCAACTGTTACATCTTTTAAATCAAGTTCTTCACCGGCTTTTACTGGCAATGAATATGCAGCAGAAGACAATGCAGGACTTTTAGGTACCTTGGAAAGTGCAGCAACCAATAGAGTTGAAAGCCAAATTTCATCTGTTTCTTCTCGAATTCAAGGAGAAGTATCAGGTGTATTGGGGCCAGTTGCGGGTAATCTTGCTAATCAAATGTTAAGTCCATATTTAAACCAAGCAGAATCATATGCTGATGGTGTTGTTGAAAATGTTTCGAATCATGTTACAAGTCAGGTCAATAACTTCGCCTCTAATGATTTAAATAAACTTACTGGAGGAATAAGTGGGCAAATAATAGGGCAAGGAAACTCCTTAAGTTCTGATGATTCTGATGATTCTGATTCTGATGATTCTGATTCTGATGATTCTGATGATTCTGATGATTCTGATTCTGATGATTCCAATTCTGATGATTCTGATTCTGATGATTCTAGTTCTGATGATTCTAGTTCTGATGATTCTAGTTCTGATGATTCTGATTCTGATGATTCTAGTTCAAGCGGTTCAAGCTCAGGCCCTATGAGTGCAAAGGCATGCGGCGGCTATAATGAGCTTCGATTTGATGATGCCGCGGGAGCCGAAGAATTCTATATGCATGCACAAAGAGACTTGAATGTTGATATTGAGATGTCTCGTACAGAAACAATCATCAGAGGTGATGATGACCTTACCCTTAATAAAGGAAGTAAATCTTTAACGATTCAAGGCCTAGCTGCCGGTTATACCATTACCATCACTGAAGCGGGGTACATGAATGTCACGGTCAATGGTGAGATTAGTTTTGAATGCACTGGAGATATGAACTTTAGTGCTGCTGGAGCCATAACCATGGAAGCAGGTGGTGACATTGAAATAAGCGCAGGAGGGGCTATAGAAGTTGACGCAGGAGGGGATGTTGAAATTGGTGCCGGTGGTGCTATAGAAGTTGACGCAGGAGGAGATGTTGAAATTGGTGCCGGTGGTGCTATAGAAGTTGACGCTGGAGCGGATGTTGAAATAGGCGCAGGAGCTGCAATAGAAATAAACGCTGGAGCGGATGTTGAAATAGCAGCAGGAGCTGCAATAGAAATAAACGCTGGAGCGGATGTTGAAATAGCAGCAGGAGGTGCTGTAGAAGTCAATGGGGGGGCGGATGTTGAAATAGCAGCAGGAGGTGCTGTAGAAGTCGATGCTGGAATGGGTGTTGAAATCGGTGCTGGAATGGGTGTCGATTTAAGCGCAGGTATAGGCGTTGTAATAGATGGTACTATGTGTGGAATTGAAGCTGCTATGACTGAAATTGCTTAAAGGATGAGGTTATTTTAAATGATAGGCCCAGAAAAGTACTCTTCAATAAATTCTGAAAAAGATTCACCTTTAAAAGTGCATCAGCAAGAATCACGAACTGAAGAATCTAATCTTAAGAAGTACAAAGGCCATCATTACGATCATCACGAACACAAACTGGAGCGAAAAGAAGAGCTAATAAAGCATCATTCGTTTCAGCATCATTATAGGTATGAGCATGAGTATGAAGAGCATAGAAGAAAATATCATCATCATAAACTTGAACATAAAGCAAAGGGTAACAAGAAGAAATATTATCATAAGCATAATGAGGAAGAAAAGGATCATCATGACCATAAAATAATGCTTCATGCTCATTACCATCATTACGAACATGAGGAGGAATATGAAGAACACAGAAGAAAATATCATAATAATTACCCTCATGAATGTGATGGTAAAGGAATGCATCATCTTCATCACTATGAACCCCTTCATGAACAAGAAAGTGAAAGAGTAGAAGTTCAAGATACGTATGCAATAGGAGAGGCATTTAAAAATGGAAAATTAAAGAAACTATCAAATAAAGAGATAAGAAAAGAACAAGAAGCACATAAAAAAGCAAGAAAGACCAAGCGAAAGTTCATAAGAGCTCAAAGAATAGCGGAATTAGAAGAAAGAAAATGCGATAGTGTATGGAAAAAACAGAAAAGATATGATGAGCAGGAAGAAAGAAAATGCGAGGCTGCATGGAGTAAACAGAAGAATGAAAAAGAAAGAGAAAACTGTGGCGGCAAGTACATAACGCATAATGGTATAAAAGTTACAGAAAAACCAAAAAATGGTCTTTATGAGTTTCACAGTGAAAAAAAGAGAACTATGGTGACCTATAAAGATGGTAAAAAAAATGGCCCAACTTTAACCTATAATAAAGAAGGAACTCTTATTTCCCGTGTTCATTATATCAATGATCAATTAAATGGACCAGCAGTTCAGTACTTTCCTAATGGAAAAGAAAAAATTATTCTAAATTATAAAGACAATCTAAAAGAGGGTATACTAATAGCTCATTCTCCCAATGGCATGAAACTTTTTGAAGCAACATACGTTAATAATGTAAGAGAAGGAAAATTTACAGCATATGATATGTTTGGTGATATTTCTCAAGTTTCATATTTTAAAAATGGTGTAAGACATGGCCCTAGTACCACTTATTTTCCCAAAAGCCAAGGAGGACAAATTTGTCGAATAACCCATTATGAAAACGGACTACAGTCAAACGAAGAGCAGGTATTTTACCCAACAGGGGAACCCCTTCAATCGACAACATATGATAGGGGACGAGCACTCAATTATCCTATCAATTTTGATAAATCAGGAAAAATCTTAAAGGACCCTGCGGCAAATAAAAACAGAAACAGTTAAATAAAAATAGGAGATTAAAATGGCGTTACAAGTTACAGGACTAGCGATGACAAAATGCTTATGGGGAGTGGCACCTTCTGTTTATTTAACAATTCCTATTCATATGGAAATTACTTTTATTATGCCAGCTGCAACGATAACAGATACAATACCATTTTTAAATATGATGCCATTTGTTATGTGCCAAAGCAAAGCCAATCCTATGGTCATTGCTATTATGATTGCCTCACTTGGATCGGTTCAGGTGGCACCTTGTATACCAATGACCTTTATTCCTTGGGTTCCGCCTATTCCAAATGTTATCATAGGTGGTCTGCCAACAATTGATAATACCGCCATGGCAATGTGCCTTTGGGCAGGAATGATCACTATCAACTTTCCTGGACAAGCAACAACAGTTGTTCTTTAGAAGAATTGCACTATCTTATAAACACTCCAACAACTTCTAGATGGGCTGCCCAAGTGAACTGGTCAACAGGAGTTATATATTTGAGTGTATAACCACTGCTTGTCAGTTCTTTTGCATCTCTGACAAAACTTTGAGGCCCGCACGAAACATAAACTATAGTCTTTACAGAAGAATTACTGATATGTTTTATTTGCTCAAGTGCTCCTGCTCTTGGTGGATCAATAACAACCGCATCATAAATATTTAATTCAGTTCTTGTTAAAGGCTGTTCATACAAATTCCGATGAATTGGGGTGATTACACGCCCACTACGGACAATAGCTTGCCCTAAAGCTGCTAAAGATGCTTTATCAAATTCATAAGCATCAACTGGTGCTATGCGACTTAAAGGAAAACTAAACGTCCCTCTCCCACAAAATAAATCCGCAATTTTTTTTACATCTATCGGTATTGCATCCATGACAAGTTGAGACAAAACCTTATCTGCTTCTTCGGTTGCTTGTAAAAATCCATAGGCGTCTGTTGCGACTTCAACTCCATCGAATTCAATCACTGGTTCTGCTAACAGATACAAAACATCAGTTTTTTTGCCATGCTTAAAAATAAACCTTGCCAACCCTTGGGCTGAACCAAAGTTTTTTAATATTTCTTTTTGGCTTTCATTTAATTCAAGAACCCCTTGAATTTCAAGGCTTAGATCAACACCAACTTTTGTTTCTGTTAAAAACATTTTAGCCTTTTGGAAAGGCTCCAATATTTCAGTCAAAACAACTCGTAAAGGATCTAATAAGTTTCTCAAAGAAAGTGATAATGTATGACATTCTGTCAGGTTAACAATCTGATGACCTCGCCAACGATGAAAACCTAAAAAAACGGTATCTCCCTTTTTAATAGCCTCAATATTTGATCGACGTCTTTCTCCAAAAGGAAGAGTAATAATATCTTTAACAGAAAAAGGGTCAAGTCCCTGCTCTTGCATAGGTATTGTAATCAGAGATTTTTTAAATTCCCGATAAAGAGATGACTGCATATGTTGAAGAATACATCCCCCACAATGGGTAAAATGCTTACAAACTGGTTCTATCCTTAGGCTACTTGGTTGCAGAACAGATTGAAAAACATATTTTTTTCGACGTTTTGTCCCAAATTGACTGAAGCAGATTTGTTCACCTGGAAGTGTGAAGGGAACCTTTATCGTTACACCTTCAAATTCACCTATCCCCTCCCCTTCGTCGCTTAAAGAATAGATCTTACACGTCCCCAAATTGTCTTCCATAGAACTTTTTATATCACCCTCTGTCATATCCTCCGGCTTAGTCCGGAGGATTTAAAAAACATGATTAATGACAATTTTATTAAGCCGCTGGGACGGCAGGTGAAACATTTGCTGGATGCTCAGGAGCAACTGGTTGCTTTGCCGCATCTTTGTTTTGATCAGCTGGAGTAACATCCTTACCACTTGCTTCTGGTTTATTAGCCTCTGGGCCCAAAGCAGAAGGTGCTGGCGTAGATGCATCAGGCCTTGTCGATGCCTGAGGATTAGAAGGTGTATCTTTATCTTCTTCAGTCTTTAACGACACAAAGCGTGGCTCTCCATTGCGAGTCACAAGAAGAAGAACATGTTTACGTTTTGCTTTTTTAGCGGCCTCAATACTGTCTACAAAATCTTTAGGTGTCTGAAGTTCTTTTTGATTGGCTTCTACAATAATATCACCACGCATCATACCCGTATCTGCAGCAGAGCTATTTGGATCAATTTTGGAAATAAAGACACCTTTCATATCCTTTTGGCCAAATTTAGCTTTAATGTCATCAGGAATAGGCACTAATTGGATACCTAGAATTTCTGTGCTTTGAGATGGAGTTATAGGGGTTTTCTTACTGCCAGCATCAATTTTTCCTTTTTGTACAGCATCTTCAAATTCACCTACAGTAACGCTTAAGGTCATCTCTTGACCTTTTCTCCAAACTTTAATTTTGCAAGTTTTGTTAATTGGTGTTTCTCCAACCAATCTTGAAAGACGATTTGTTTCGTTAATAACCTTGCCATCAAATTCTAATATGACATCACCACTTAAAATACCCGCTTTGTGGGCAGGACCATCTGGTGTCACACTGCCAACAATCGCACCATGTGATTTAAGCCCTAAACTTTCAGCCATATCATCAGTTAAATGCTGAATACGCACACCAAGCCACCCACGTTTAGTACGACCAAATTCAATCAACTGATCTATTGTTGTTTTAGCGACCCCAGATGGAATGGCAAAACCAATCCCAACATTTCCACCACTAGGTGAAAAAATAGCTGTGTTAATACCTATCACTTTTCCTTCCATGTTAAGAAGGCAGCCACCTGAGTTCCCCATGTTAATCTGCGCACTGTGTTGGATAAAATCATCAACATAATCACTCACACGATTACGGGTAGGCGTTACAAGTTCACGACCTTTCGTAGAAATAATACCGGCAGTCACAGTACTACCAAGACCAAATGGATTGCCAATAGCAAGTACCCATTCACCAACCCTGGCAACATCAGAATTACCCCATTCAAGAACAGGCAAATTGCGCTTATCAGCAGGCAAGCTTTCAGTATTCACCTTAAGAACAGCAAGGTCTGTTCTTTCATCAACTGCATGGACAGTCGCCTCTAATTCAGTTTTGTCATTCAAGAAAATGCTGATTTTTTTAGCATCAGCTATAACATGATTATTCGTCACTATATATGCAACATTTTTTGATGCATCAAAATGAATAATGAAACCAGACCCTAAAGACTGTACCTTTCGCGGACGCTCCATTTGGTCGAAAAACTCTTTAAAAAATTCCTCAAAAGGTGAACCTGGAGCAAATTTTGGTGAATCACCGCCACCTTGTCCTTTATCTTTCATTTCAATGACTTGTGTTGTTGCAACATTGACAACAGCTGGAAGAGCAATTTCAGCCACTTGTGTAAAACCCTTAGAAATATCAAAAGAAGCTGTAGAAGGAACAGCCGCTGTTGTTGCCTCAGTTGTTGTGTTTGTAGAAGATATTGCTGGCGAGGAAGATGCTTTAACAACTGACTTTTCTGGTTTACCAGCATTAGCCTGAACCAGTGTAGATGCTAAGCATAAACATAACAAAGACGACTTTAAAATTCTGGAAAGGGACATACAAACTCCATCGATTGTGTTTATTTAGTAAATGGTTTTAGTTGAGCAGAAAACATGCTGAATAAAGCACTATCCGTTGAAAGAACCAAAGAGGTTTCTTCACCCAAAGACTCACGGTAGGTTTCCATGGTTCGATAGAAATGATAGAACTCAGGATCTTTACCGAAAGCTTCTGTTGAAATTTTAATAGCTTGAGCATCGCCTTCACCTCGTGTAATTTGTGATTTTTTCTGAGCTTCAGCTAGTAAAATTGTACGTTCTTTTTCTGCTCTTGATTTGATTCCTTGAGCAACCTCAGCTCCTTTTGCACGATTTTCTTTAGCAAATCGGTCTAATTCCGAATTCATACGGGCAAAAACTGCGTTACGGTTTTCAATTGGTAACTCTGTTCTAATAATACGAACATCAACTATAGATAATCCTAAAGGAGCCGACATAGTACGAACTTCCTCTTCAATTTGTCGCATAATCGAAGATCTATCAGCACTTAACATATTTCGAAGTGGAATTTTACCTAAAACATTTCTAACAGAGCTACTAATCAAAGCTTCAAAACGCATTTGGGCTCCTAATTCAGAAGCAGGCTTTACAGTTTGAAAAAATAAAAGAGGATCAGTTATGCGATACCGCGTGTAAGTATCAACCACAAGACGCTTTTGGTCACCTGTTGTAATTTGAATTGGTGGCAAATCATAATCCAAAACGCGCTTATCATAAAAAATCACTTCCTCAATAAATGGCAGCTTAAATTTTAATCCAGGAGTTGTGTGCACTTTCATAAATTCACCAAAACGAAGAATAATAGCCTGGTTCGTCTGATCCACTATGAAAACACATGAACTAAAAATGCCAATAGTAATAATTATAAAGAAAGCAAAGGCAAATGAAAATCTAGAGGTCATTACTGAGCTTCTCCTTTTTCTGGAGATTGGACTTTTTTCTCACGTTGAAGATTAAAATAAGGAACAATTCCAGCTGCTGTCTTTCCATCAACAATTGTTTTATTAACCCGTTTTAACACTTGTTGCATAGTATCAAAATAAGCTCTCTTTAAAGTTACTTCAGGATGAAGCTTATATGATGTTAACACTGCATTAAACCTGGATGCATTACCTTCTGCTTGAGCAACCACTTGTTGCTGATAAGCTTCAGCATCTTGAATAATCTTTTCAGCCTCACCTCGAGCTCTTGGAATAATATCATTTCGGTAAGCTTCAGCCTCATTACGTAAACGATCTGCGTCCACAAGCGAGGCTTGCATATCATTAAAGGCTTGAATCACCTGCGCTGGCGGTTCAACACGTTGCAACTGAACACTCACAATCTGAACTCCCATTTTATACATATCTAAGATTTTTTGAAGGAGTTCTTGAGCATGTGTACCAATAGTCTCGCGGCCTTCTGTTAAAGCCAGACGAGCTGTTGTTTGACCTAGAATTTCACGAATAGAACTTTCTGCAGCAACACGAATTGTAGCTTCAGGCTCACGAGCGGTAAACAAAAACTCAGCCACATCCTTAATTTTCCACAATACTGTGTAATTAGTATGAACCATATTTTCATCACCAGTTAAAATAAGGTTTTGTTCCATAGCATCTGCAGCATTTTTTGTGGTATCAGATCTAATTCCACCATCAATTTTGTTAAGAACAGCAACTTTTTTAATAATCTCAGTTTCAATCGGACTTGGAAGACGATATTGAAGTCCGGGAGATGCTGTTCTAATCATTTCACCAAAGCGCAAAACAACAGCGACCTCACCTTCTTGAACACGATAAAAACCAGTAGAAAGCCAAACAATTAAGCCAACAAAAACAAGAACAAATACACCGATCTTTGGCCCATTACCTGGAGATGAAGGCCCGCCTGTCCCTCTATTTTTGAAAGAAAGTTGAATTTTTTCAATTAAATCATCTAAAGGATTCCCTTCTCCAGGCCGTCTATGTTGAAACACATTATCGTTTTTATCTCTTCCTTTAGATGAGCGTACCCTATTAAATGGTGATGGATCCTTATCACCTGGTTTTTCAGGTTGAGATCCTTTAGATGCAGAGCCTGATTGATCCGACCAGGGATTTTCAGGCGTATCGTCATTATTCAAAGACATTAATTTTCGAAAACCTTGAGTAATTGATTAATTCACTATAATTCTTATCACTATATCTTATGGTAAGGATTCACTCAATGGCAATGAAACAAATAACAGATTATCAAGATAAAGAACAAATTTTAATAGTTTTAAAATCGATTATCCATCCAACACAAACAATGGATATTGTTACGTCTGGCTTGGTTTCTGGAATCGCAATAAACGAAAAAAATGTATACATTGCTTTGGAAGCTAATGAGCTAAAAATTGATCAGCTAGATCTTATGAAGCAACAAATAATCGAAAAACTTGAAAAGATTAATGGAATTGAAAGAGTGAATGTGACATTAACGCACCACCGAAAAGAAAATGCCATGAAACAAAAAACAAGTTTAGAAAATGTTTCAAACGTAATTGCTATTGCCTCAGGTAAGGGGGGAGTTGGAAAATCAACGACTGCCGTAAATTTAGCCGTTGCTTTAGGTCAACTGGGATATAAAGTTGGACTGTTAGATGCTGATATCTATGGCCCATCTTTACCAAGAATGTTAAATCTAAAAGACAGACCAAAAATTACAGCAGATAAAAAATTGATTCCTCTTAAACAGTATGGGATCAGTTGTATGTCGATTGGCTTAATGATACCAGAAGAGTCCCCTTTAATTTGGCGTGGCCCAATGGTTCAAGGAGCCTTGCAACAATTGCTAAAAGATGTTGCCTGGGGATACCATGATGGAAATTTAGATGTTTTATTCATTGATATGCCCCCTGGAACGGGAGATGCACATTTAACGCTTGCTCAACAAGCATCACTCAGTGGTG
Source organism: Candidatus Paracaedibacteraceae bacterium (assembly GCA_027328625.1). GTDB lineage: Bacteria > Pseudomonadota > Alphaproteobacteria > Paracaedibacterales > CAIULA01 > CANJLN01. Next base: position 13,225 of record DAHVSZ010000055.1, read on the forward strand.
CTGTTATTGTTTCTACCCCACAAGATATTGCTCTCATTGATGCCCGTAAAGGCTTACATATGTTTGAAAAAGTTGCTGTTCCAGTCCTTGGAATTATTGAAAATATGAGTCAGTTTTCTTGCCCAAACTGTGGTCATATAAGTGAAATTTTTAGCCATGGTGGAGCACATTTAGAAGCAGATAAACTAAGCGTTCCTTTTCTCGGAGAAATCCCTATCGATTTAGATGTCAGACTTGGAAGTGATGAAGGTACCCCAATTGTCGTAAAATTTCCATCCTCACCTGCTAGCAAACAATATTTAAATATTGCACAAAAAGTCTTTGAACAAGTGCAATCTGATCTTGAATTAAGAAAGAGCAAAACTGATTTTGAAAATTAAGGATTAATTAATTTCAAGATAATTGGCATAGCTTCTGGAAATCTAAACTCACGAAAAGGAATTCTTTTAAAATCAATAAAAGCAACCTTTACAATTTCATTTTTTGACTGGAGTGGGATCTCAAGATTGCAAGATGGTTCCTCCAAAAGGACGCCCTCAAACAAATAAAAAGGGCCTGATTCTGGAAAAATGTGTAGCAGTTTTTTAATAGAAACTCTAAGCCCAGATTCTTCAAACGTCTCTCTAATTGCTGTTTCATCAGCAGTTTCATCACCCATAGGCTTTCCCGATGGTAAACACCACTTTCCTGTATCTTTCATTTGAACAGCCAAAACCAAATCTTTATGGATAACTAAACAGCCCGCATTACCCTTACCACCCGACATTTTCTTTTAGCGTCATTACAAGCCCTTGATAGAGGCATAGGTACTACACAAGTTTAGTCAATTTATCTAAAATTA
>DAHVSZ010000056.1 GCA_027328625.1 Candidatus Paracaedibacteraceae bacterium
GAGGCAGCTCCTGAACAATCCGCTTAAATCTCGCTTCTGTAGCATTTATACCCAGTTGAAAAACATAGTTGATGACGGCGGGTTTGCTTTAATAATTTTAGATAAATTGACTAAACTTGTGTAGTACCTATGCCTCTATCAAGGGCTTGTAATGACGCTAAAAGAAAATGTCGAGTGGTAACGTTCGTACAACAAGGCTTGACTAGAGAGGATCCAATTTACTTTGATAAAACAGGTAAACAATTTTTTAATCCTGAACTAATGCTAATAAATTAATCAAAAGATAAGATCTATTTGCGAAGTTTAAATGTGATGTGTGCCTTTCTTGCTAACTGTTCCGCAAGCATTTGTCCATCTTCAATACTACGAACAGGGTATTCCCTCATGTTTTCTCCACTACGGAATTTTAATGTACCTGTAGAGCAAACAACTGTTGCATATTCACTATAACTTAATGGTAAAACTAGATTTCCAGCATCACTTAAATACCAAGCTCCTTCGATTTTAGGTGCAACAGCTTCTACTACTAAAGCACTTACAGGTTTGAATGAAGTTTTTAGATGCATTGGTGGGGTACCTGCTTTAGAACCACTACCGCCGGCAACCCCAGGGAAGAAATCTTCTAATCTGAGTTGTTTTAGAACTCTGACGCCAGAGCTTGTTCTGGATAAAGAGCTTAATTCCTCACCTGCCTCCATAGCATGAAGAGAAGGAAATAGAGGGATAAATAAAAATGAAAGAATACAAATAATAAAATTTGACATAAAATTAACCTATTAATTATTTTTTTAACTTAAGATATATGATTATTTGATAATAGATATGCATATTTGTAATAAATGCAAATATTTTTATTTAAGTTAATTTTGCAAATAATTTTTATGGAAATAGAATAAAATTTCTATAATTCTTTAATAAAAACGTGAGAGATTTTGAGTATGTGCAAAATAATGAAAACAGCTTTTTGACTCTTGTAAAACTAATAAATAGCAAATTAGTATGATAAGAAAAATTTTATCTCTGAACAGCGTTTTTAGTTTTATGAAAAAAATATTTCAAAGCTTAATTTTAGTAACATTGTTTTTCAATTCCTGTTTTTCTTTAAGCGAGAAGCCCGAAAGTTCGATAGTTCAATCTCAAAGCTCTTCAGACTTTGTCGTATTTACAGGGAATTCGAATCCTGAACTAGCAAAGAAAATTGCCGATGAATTAAAAATAAATCTTGGTAAGATCAAAGTTGGCCGTTTTAATGATCAGGAAATCCGAGTTCAATGTGAAGAAAGCTTAAGAGGTAAACACGTTTATATTGTTCAATCAACCTGTACTACAAAATCTGGAACGGTTAATGATTTTTATATGGAATTACTTTTGATGATAGATGCAGCAAGACTATCTTCTGCTGCTTCTATTACCGTTGTTATTCCTTATTATGGTTATGCAAGACAAGATCGACGAACAGATAACCGAAGCTCCATTTCTGCAGCTTTGGTTTCGCGCATGTTAAAAGAATCCGGAGCTAATCAGGTGGTTTGTGTTGATTTACACAGTGATCAAACACAAGGTTTCTTTGATGGGATACCTGTCGATAATCTATATGCTTCACTTGTTTTTGCACCTTATATTAAAGAACTTAAATTAGAGGCTCCTGTTATCGTTTCACCAGATGCTGGAGGCGTTACACGTGCGGAAAGATTGCAAAATTGTTTAAAAAAACTTGGAGTAGAAACATCTTTTGCAATGATTTCTAAAAAAAGAGCTGGAGCTGGTGTAATCGATAGCATGGACCTAATTGGCGACGTTAACGGTAAAGATGCCATCATTGTTGATGATATGTGTGATACTGGTGGTACACTTGTCAAAGCAGCTGAGGAATTAAAGAAAAAAGGTGCTAAAGAAATTTATGTTTGTGTTACTCATCCTGTCTTTTCAAAAAATGCTCTACAGACAATTGCTAATTCACCTTTCAAACATGTCATTGTTACAGATAGCATTCCAGTTGCAGGAGATGCTAATGGAAAGATTAAGGTTCTATCCTTAGCACCAATGTTAGCTGAAGTTATAAAGCGTATTCATACAGGGAATTCTGTCTCTGCTCTTTTCCAATAGTCAAGCAATTTAAAAGAAGTCAATTTAATGAGCTTCATCCCAGTTATTACCAATGCCGGCATCAACAATTAAAGGAACTGAAAGAGAAACAACATTTTCCATCATTGCTTTTAATTGAGGAATGAGTTGGTCAACTTGGTCAGCTGGAATTTCAAACACGAGTTCATCATGAACTTGTAAGACAAGACGAGCTTTCGAATGACTGGACATTAAAAAATTATGAATTTTGTACATAGCTTTTTTAATGATATCGGCGTTACTACCTTGTAAAGGAGCATTAATGGCTTGACGTTCAGCAAACTGACGAGCAACTGGGTTGTTGTCATTAATGCCTGATGTGTGACAACGTCTTCCCCATAAGGTTTCAACGTAGCCATTTTCACGTGCCATGATTTTATAACGTTGCATATAGGCTTCAATGCCAGGGTATTTCTCAAAATATGCTTTTATAATTTGCGCAGCTTGGCTGGTTGGAATTCCCAATTGTTGCGCAAGACCAAAGGGACTAATACCATAAATAATGCCAAAGTTAATGGTTTTAGCTTGGCGACGGTAGTTAGAGTCAACTTGGTCTAAAGGTATTCCAAAGATTTGAGAAGCGGTGATTTTATGAATGTCTTCTCCTTTTTGAAAAGCCTCAATCAATGGCTGGACTTGTGCCATATGGGCAAGTAAACGCAATTCAATTTGTGAATAGTCTAAAGAGACAATTTTATATCCATCTTCGGCCACAAAAGCTTGGCGAATTTTACGGCCATCTTCTGATTTAATAGGGATATTTTGCAAGTTAGGGTCAGATGAAGCCAGCCTTCCCGTTGCTGTGCCTGCCATAGCAAATGATGTATGGACTCGGCCTGTGTCAGGTTGAATGGCTGCTATCAAACCATCAATATAGGTTGATTTTAATTTGGCTAGTGCCCGCCAATCTAGAATACGTGCCGGCAAGCTGTGTCCTTGCATGGTTAAGTTTTCCAAAACATCGGCACCAGTTTCATAAGCTCCTGTCTTCGTTTTCTTTGGTGCAGGAAGGGATAATTCATCAAATAAAATCTCTCCTAATTGTTTAGGAGATCCAATATTGAATTCTCTGCCAGCAAGCTTATAAATTTCAATCTCAAGATTAGATAAGCGTTTCGTAAAATCATTTTCTAAATGTTTTAAAACATTTAGATCAACTTTAATGCCATTCAACTCCATGGCCGTAATGACTGGGACTAAGGGTCTTTCGATATCACGATAAAGAGAGTTTTTGTGTTCTTGTTGTAATCTTAAATTAAATAATTGATAAAGCTTTAAGGTGATTTCAGCATCTTCTGCTGCATAAGCTGTTGCTTGGTCTAAGGGTACTTCATCAAAAGTTTTCTGGTTTTTACCAGTCCCTGCGACATCACTGAATTTGATTGTATTATGATTTAAATTACGTAAAGCCAATTCATCCATGCCATGCCCATTTTTCCCAGCATCAAGACAATAAGACATAAGCATTGTGTCATCCCATGGGGTGATTTCAATATCATATTTTTTTAAAACTGCCATGTCGTATTTAATATTGTGCCCGATTTTAAGGATACCAGGATCAAGAAGCATTGGTTTTAAAAGATCAAGAGCCTGTTGAAACGGAATTTGAGAGTGATCCGTTTTGTGAGCTAAGGGAATATAGCAGGCTGAGATTATCTCGCCTTCTTTAATGGCCATAGAAACCCCGACAAGCTTTGCTTGAATGATATTCAAAGAAGTTGTTTCCGTATCAAAAGCAACAGTGCCGATTTGATTAATTTTGTTAATCCAAGCTTTTAGATCCTCGAGAGAGGTGACCATTTGATGGGAAAGTGTTTTTTCATCAATCTGTTTTGAAGTGTCACCTTTTTGGCTTAAGCGAATGAGAAGACTATTGAATCCTTGTTGTTTTAAGAAACTTTCTCTCAAGGCTTGATCAACAGGTTGTATTGTTAATTCAGTTAAAGGAAGTGGGAGCGGGATATCACGTACAAGAGTTACAAGCTTATAAGAAATACGGGCATTTTCTATATTATCTGTTAAGGCTTGGCGACGTTTGGGTTGTTTAATGGTATTAAGATTAGAGAGTAAAGATTCAAGGGTACCATATTGATTAATAAGGTCAGCTGCTGTTTTAATGCCAATACTAGGAACTCCAGGGACATTATCTGAGGAATCACCTGCTAAAGCTTGCACATCAATAACTTTATCAGGATAAACACCAAACTTTTCAAAGACTTCTACTCTCGTAATTGGTCGATTTTTAATAGGATCAAATAAGCTAACATTGTCATCAACAAGCTGCATTAAGTCTTTATCTGAAGAAACGATGATCACTTGATAGCCTTGGCTTTTTGCTGTTTCAGCATAGCTTGCGATGAGATCATCAGCTTCATATCCAGCAATTTCAATTGAAGGAATAGCCAAAGCACGGCAAGCTTCGCGAATCAGTGGAAATTGTGGGACAAGATCCGCTGGGACTTCTGGACGATGGGCTTTATAATCTGCATATATTTCTTGGCGAAAAGTTTGACGACTTGAATCAAAAATAACTGCAATTTTGTCATGATCGATGCGATCAATCAGACGCGTAAGCATATTACAAAAACCATAGACTGCACCAACCGGTGTACCATCAGGGCGCTTTAATGGGGGCAGAGCATGATAGGCTCTAAATATAAAACCTGAGCCATCTATAAGGTACAGTTTGGGTGGGTTAGAATGCATATAGCCATCTTTGTTGAGTGACGATGGCTATTTATAGCAGCTTATGAGTTTTTAAAAATAGAGGTAATTTTAGATTAAGGATTGTTTCAAAATGAATCTATGTTTGGTTTGATGATTGAAAGTCTTACTTAATCAATTGATTATTAGATTATAACATTTTTTTTATATCTTATGGTCTTTCGTAAAAGAAAATGCTAACGTATCTCCTAATTGTATGTGGGCGCAAAGGATCTACTTTTCGTGATAGCTTGGATTATTAGTTATTTAATTCCTTTCATTGTTATTTTGACTGTTTTGGTTTTTGTTCATGAATTAGGGCATTTTACAATTGCTCGTCGAAATGGTGTTAAGGTAACGGTTTTTTCGATTGGCTTTGGACCAGAAATTTTTGGCTGGACAGATAAGCATGAAACTCGTTGGCGCTTTAGTCTTATTCCACTGGGTGGATATGTAAAAATGTTGGGGGATGCAGATGTCAGTAGTGGACGAGCAGACGCTAGCATTGAAACGTTATCAGATGGTGAAAAGCAACATACCTTACATGCAAAGACACCATGGCAACGCATTGCAGTTGCCATAGCAGGACCAGCTTCTAATTACATTTTTGCGATTCTTGTTTTAGCTTTTCTTATTATTTTTAAAGGCGTTCCTTCTCTTCCAGCAACAGTTGGTAAAGCTGAGCCTGGCATGATAGCTGCAGAAGCTGGAATTATGGCTGGTGATAAAATAGCTAAAATCAATGACATTGAGATAAAGGACTTTGATCACTTAAGAAAATTGATTAAGGAAAATGTTGGTAAAGACATTTCTATTGTTATTAATCGTCAGAATGAAACGATTACAAAAAATCTATCACTTTATCAGTTTGATTCAGCAACAGGAACAAAAACTCCTGTAGCTAAATTAGGTATTGCACCAGGTGAACCTACATATGAGCCGCAGAATCCATTTTCAGCCATTATGCATGCAGTTTCTATTACATGGAATCTATCGGTGGATACGCTAAAGGCCTTGGGATCCTTAATTATGGGAGAAAAAGGTTCTGGAGAATTGGGTGGAATTCTTTCTATTGGTGATATGGCCGCCCAAAGTACTAAAAGTGGAATGGCCACTATTTTGTGGTTTATGGCTATCTTGTCAATTAATCTTGGATTGATTAATCTGTTACCTATTCCAGTTTTGGATGGGGGACACATTTTGCTATGTGCAATCGAAGGTGTTAGAGGAAAAGTCATTAGTCAGAAAATGCAAGAATATATCTTTTTAGCGGGATTTCTTATCGTTGCAGGAACTATGTTGTTTGCAACCTGGAATGACTTAATGCGATATAAAGTGTTTCAAGTAATAATAAATTGGTTCTAAACATATGTTAAAAAAACTTACCGTAGGGTTATTTCTATTTTTTTCGATAGGATGTGTGGTTGCAGAGACAACTATTAAAGAGATAAAGATTGTTGGTAATCAGCGCATTGAATCTGAGACAATCAATTCTTATTTGCCGTTTAAAGTAGGAGAACCTTTTGACCCTGTTAAAATGGATCAAGGGCTTAAGGATTTGTTCGCTACAGGGTATTTTACAGATGTTCACGTCAATCAAGATGGACAAACATTAATTATCACAGTTGAAGAAAATCCTATTATCAACCGAGTTGCTTATGAGGGAAATAGTAAACTAAAAGATGATGTTATTGAGCAAGAAGTTAAACTTCGCCCCAGAGAGGTTCTTTCTCGTACACGGATCCAAGAAGCGCAGCAACGTATTTTAGAAATTTATAGGCGCATGGGACGCTTTGGAGCAAAGGTTGATCCGAAAATTATTAAATTGCCAGAGAACCGTGTTGATTTAATATTCGAAATTAACGAAGGTGCAGTGACTTATGTACGCAAGATTAATTTCATTGGCAATAAGCATTTTTCAAGTAAGAAATTAGAAGAACAACTTTTAACAAAGAAGGCTCGTTGGTATCGCTTTTTTGCAGTTGATGACGTTTATGATCCTGATCGTTTCGTTGGTGACCAGCAAGCTATACGCAAGTTTTACTATGATAATGGATACCCAGATTTCCGAATTGTTTCGGCGATCGCTGAGCTTAGCCCGGATCAAAAAGATTTTTTACTCACCTTTACAGTTGATGAGGGGCAACTTTATCATTTTGGCAAAATAGATTTTGTTTCTCATATTCCTTCTGTTAAGGCAGATGAACTTAAAAGCAAAGTCGATTTTAGTGAAGGTGATGTGTTTAGCGGTAAAATGATTGAAAAAGCTGTTAATGCTATTACTGATGCTGTTGGAACTCAAGGATTTGCGTTTGTTGCTGTTGAACCTAAAATTGATAAAAATCATGAGACAAGAATAGCAAATATTACTTTTGAAATTAAAGAAGGTCCACGCGTTTATATTGAGAAAATCATCATTGTAGGCAATGATCGTACGCGTGATGAAGTGCTTCGTCGTGAAATTGCTCTTCATGAAGGAGATGCTTATAATGCAGCAAAAATCAAGCAATCCGAAAGAAATATAAAAGATCTTCAATATTTTAAGACTGCTACAATAGAAACAGTACAAGGTAGTGCGCCAGACCAAGCCCAATTGATTGTAAAAGTAGAAGAACAACCTACGGGTGAATTAGGATTGGCCGGAGGTTTTTCAACTCTTGATGGCCCTTTGGCTAATATTAAAGTCGTTGAACGTAACTTTAGAGGGACTGGACAAATTGTCCATGGAGACTTAACAGTTGCTAAGAAAAGACAAGATTTTGACTTAGGTATTGTGGAGCCATACTTCTTAGATCGTAATCTTGCAGCAAGTGCAGACTTGTTTAGTGTTCGTTCAACTCGTTTTAGTGCGTATCATCAACTCACAAAAGGTATCAATTTAGGGTTAGGTTATAAGCTTAGTACTTATTGGGGGCAGTCCTGGACATATGGTATTAAGCAGGATCACATCGGTCATATTTCACCATTTGCTTCGACTATTATTCGTCAGCAAGCAGGAAACTCTCTGACTTCTTCTTTGTCTCATACTATTGGCTATGATCGTCGCGATAGTCGTGTAAATCCAACTTCTGGCTATTTGATTAGCATGAGCAATACTTACGCAGGTCTTGGGGGAAGTGTCAACTATCTTAGAAATGAATTAGGTGCAAATTATTATTATTCATTATTAGAAGATGTTATTCTTGGATTAAAAGGATCAGTTGGTCGTATTGACAAAGTACAAAAAACGATTCGTGTTGTAGATAGCATAATGCTCGGAGCCGACTCTTTTAGAGGCTTTGAATTTGGTGGTATCGGACCACGCGACAAAATTACAGGAGACTCACTTGGTGGTACACGTTTTTGGATGTCGACTGCTGAAGTTATGTTCCCAATAGGATTACCAACTGAATTCGGCATCAAAGGAGCTGTATTTACAGATATTGGTTCAACGTGGCGTCCGGGTCAGAAAAATGCGAATGTTGTCGATGAGAAAGCAGCACGTGCATCTGCTGGTTTTGGTATTTCATGGACATCACCATTCGGACCATTACGTATAGATTATGCATTTCCTATAAAGAAGAAAAAATACGATAGAACACAACGTATCTTATTTGGTTTTTCTACGAGGTTTTAAAGAGACAGGTTAAATTCTGTAAAGAATGGTTTTTTAGGGAAACAGATTGGACAATCGCTTAACTAGAATTCTGATATTTTCTATTGGCATCGCTGTTTTAGCGGTGTGGGGAGGTTTTTATCTTTCTAAAAGTTATTATCCAATTGAAGCAAAATCTGTTCGAATTGCTGTTATTGATAGCACAAGAATCAAAAACCAATCTATTCCTTTTTTGAGAGTGCGACAGCTTCTTGAAGAGCAACATGCAGCAGCACATAAGGAAATCCTTGATCAGGAAACTCAAATTCGTCAACAATACGAAAATTTTAAAAAGAGTAAGGATAGTCCTGAGGAAAAACAAAAGAAAAAACTAGAATTAGACAAAAAAGGTTCAGAGTTAGGACAGACTGTTCATAAAAAACAAGAAGAACTCACAAAGCAATTTTCGCTACTAGCCGAAAAGCTAGAGGCAGAGCTACACCATGTTATCCAAGAAATTGTGAAAGAATATGGTTTTAACCTTGTCTTAAACACAACAATACAAGAAACACAGGCAATTCTTTATACAGACCCAGCTTTTGATATTACAAATGAAGTTATCAAGCGCTTAGATATGAAGCTGCCAAACGTTACATTGCCTAAGAGTTGAAGAGTAATATAAATAATTCAGTCATTTTTACACTTTCTAAAATATAGTTTTTGATTTGTTTTAACAAATCAACTAACTCTACTGATTCTTGATTTTCTTCCATATCATACGTATATTAAGAGCTAAGAAAGGAGGTAAAAGTGAAACTACTAAGTTCTATAAAGAATGAAATTAAAAATCTTACAAACGATTGTTATAAAAACAATAAGTTACAGCTTAACAACATTTGCAAGAAATTAGATATTGAATGCTTTGAATCAGATTTTGATGATTTTCGTATTAGTGGAATGTTAATAAAAAATAAAGAAACTAATAAGTTTGAAATATATGTTAATCGTAGGCATTCAAATGCACGGCAACGTTTTACTATTGCTCATGAAGTAGGACACTATATTTCTTATAAACATCAGAGTTATTCTTATGAACAACTAACTAAGAATAACGAAATAGAAGATTATGCAATATCTTTTAGACATGAAAATATTATATCCGATGCAGAAACAGAAGCAAACATGATTGCTGCTGAAATGTTAATGCCTGAAAATAAAGTAAGAGAATTAGCAGAAAAAGGTTTAACTATTGAAGAAATGGCGGATGAGTTCTATGTTTCCGCAGTTGCAATGACAGTTAGAGTACAGTCTTTATATAAAGAGGTAAAATTTGTTTAATGGCTGTCCCTAAAAGTAAAAGAAAAAAATCAAATACTGATACAACTTCTGAAAATAATCTGCGGTTACTAAAATACATCCTTATTTTTTTAGGAGCAATAATGTTAATAGCAGCTTTTTTCACATTTTATTTGATCCATTTTAAGTTATATAAAATCACTTTTATAGCTACATCGTATGGAATTTTTGTTGCAGGAATAGCTTTGGGAACAGGCGCAAAACCTGCGTTTAATTTTCTGAAGGATTTTGTAAATAATTAATTTCTTTACACATGTTCTAATTGCTTAATTATTTTTTCTTATGTAAACATATCTTTATAATTTTACAATTTGAAACCTTCTTCGAACTAACACACTATAATGATTGATCCTCGTTTTTTTAAAGAACCAAAACCTATAACTCTTGCCCAAATTTGTGAATTAACCAAAATTCCTATTCCAAGTGATAAAGACCCAAACAGGACTTTCAAAGGGGTTGCTTCACTTTCAGAAGCTGGGGCTATGGATGTTAGCCATTTTCATAATGCCAAATATTTAGAGGAACTAAAAAATACAAAAACAGGTATTTGTTTTGTAACAAGCGAATATGTTGATCAAGTTCCTTCATCAACAATTGCTTTGATAAGCAATCACCCTTATCGTTGTTTTGGTCAAGTTGCTTCGATTTTATATCCTAACATTCAGGTTTTTAATAACATTTCAGAAAATGCATTTATTAGCGCAAAGGCTAATATTGGTAAAGATTGTGTTATTAGTCCTTTTGCAGTAATTGAGGAAAATGTTGTTATTGGAAATAATTGTTATATCGGTTCTCACACCGTTATAAAAGCAGGATCAGTTTTGGGTGAGAGATGTTATATTGAATCTCATGTAACAATCAGTCATGCTCTTATAGGTAACCAAGTTTACATCAAGCCAGGTGCTCGTATAGGACAACCGGGCTTTGGATTTCATATGGACTCTTTGGGGCATTTTGATATCCCACAATTGGGACTTGTTATTATTGGAAACAATGTTCATATAGGTGCTAATACCACTATTGATCGTGGAAGTGTCGCTAACACGAAAATTGGAAATGGTGTGCGCATCGACAATTTGGTTCAAATCGCTCATAATGTTGAAATAGGTGACAATAGCGTTTTAGTGGCCCAGGTCGGCATTGCTGGTAGCACAAAATTAGGGAATTTTGTAATTGCTGCTGGGCAGGTTGGAATTGCTGGGCATTTAAACATCGGTGATGGTGTCAAAATTGCTGCTCAAAGCGGATTGATGCGCGATGTAGAAAAAGGTGAAACAATTGCAGGATCACCAGCCATTCCGGTTAGAGATTGGCATAAACAGACTATAGTTTTACAAAAACTAATTAAAGGAAAGAAACATGCATAAGCAGACAAGTGCCGTGAAAATAATTTCACATGACTTTGAAGCAAATTCAAATAAGAATCTGACAATTGATATTCAAGAAATTATGTGTCTGATTCCTCATCGTTACCCTTTTTTATTAGTTGATCGCATTGAAGACGTTCAAGTAGGACATAGTGCTGTTGGAATTAAAAACGTGTCGATGAATGAATGGTATTTTCAAGGGCACTTCCCTGATCGTCCAATTTTACCTGGTGTTTTAATTATTGAAGCAATGGCACAGACTGCTGGTGCATTAGTCGTTAAAAGTCTTTTAGTTGAACAAGGACAGAACGAGATTGTAACTCAGAACCAGACTAATCTTGTTTATTTTATGTCTATCGAAGAAGCAAAATTCAGAAAACCTGTTTTGCCAGGTGATGTGCTTAAGCTTAAAGTCACGAAAGAAAGAAGTCGTGGCAATGTATGGAAATTTAAAGGTGAAGCTTGGGTTGGGGATTCAATGACTGATGAAGCAACTTTTACAGCAATGATTGCTGAATAGGGTACAATTTTTTATGTTGCAATCTAAAAGTCAAAAGGTTAATTCAGCCTCTATTCATCCAACTGCTATTATTGAAGAGGGTGCTGTTATTGAAGAAGGTGCCATCATAGGGCCTTATAGCTGTGTCGGCCCTAAAGCAGTTATTAAAGCCAATGCTCACCTTGTGTCTCATGTGTCTATTAGTGGTGACATTACTATTGGTGAGAGAACTAAAATTTATCCTTTTGCTTCATTGGGACACCCTCCTCAGGATTTAAAATATAAAGGCGAACCATCAAAAACCATAATTGGCTGCGATACAACCATTCGTGAATATGTGACTGTTCAGCCAGGCACCGAAGGTGACAAGATGCTCACAAAAGTTGGGGATCGTTGTCTTTTGATGGTTGGATCACACGTAGCTCATGATTGCATTGTTGGTAACAATGTTATTATGGCTAATAATGCAACTTTAGCGGGTCATGTCGACATCGGTGATTTTGCTATTATTGGTGGGTTGTCTGCCATACAACAGTTTGTCAGGATCGGCGCTCACGCTATTATTGGTGGGATGTCGGGTGTTGAAAAAGATGTGATCCCTTATTCTATGGTTAAAGGTGATCGAGCTTATTTGAATGGACTTAATTTAGTTGGCTTAAAGAGACGTGGTTTTTCAGCTGATACAATTCATGAATTGATGAATATTTACCAGAAGTTATTTGAAAACAATGATGATACCCCCCTGTCTGAGCGACTGGAATCATTACAACAGCATAGTTCAAAGGATCCAGCTGTTAAAGAGATGCTGGGCTTTATTCTAAAAGATTCTAAAAAGTCTTTGTGCATGCCTAAGTGAAGGTTTCTTTTTGTTAAATTAAACGGTTGCAGTATAGGGATCTAGGCTGTTTTAAATAGCCTCATAACGCGGCTAAAGTCACGATTCAACTAGAGGTTTCGGGATGACGATATTTTTTAGTAAAAATTACTTAGATCTAACTATCAGAAAAGCATTATTTGGTTGTTGACTTAAAAACACGTTTTTTGTTGCAAATTTTTCTGATCCTGTAGTTTTACCTGATTGAGTAGGAAAAATCGGAATAGTATTTCCATCAGGAGCAGTAACAACTATTTCTGGTGAATCTTGTTGTGTATATTGCTCATCATCTTGTACAGTTCCTGGTATTTCAGTTTGCTTAACCTGAGTTGAAGTAAATACATCTACTTCGTCACTAAACTCCCTTCTTTCTCCATAGTCTCCGTCGTATACACCACGTCTTGAATCAAGTGATTGTCGTCTTCTATCATTTGGATCTGCAACATCACAAGACTGTGGACAACAACATGCTATTAAATTTGTTGAAATCAATAATGTACTGAGCAAAAACATCGAATACCTAGTTAATTTAATTTTTTGCATTGAAATTCTTAATCTGCTCAATTCAATTGGTCATTTTAAATAAAATAAGTATAGAGTTTATAATATCATTTCCTTCTTTGGAATGACTTGTATATACATTGTTACATACTTCTTTGGCAAGTTTTATTTCAAAATTTAATGCTTGGATTCTTATTGTAAGTTATCTTACTTTTGACATATAAATTAGAAACCTCAGAGAATATTATGCTCCAATTCATAAGCACCTACTATCTTTGGATAAAGGCATTCCACGTCTTTTTTGTAATTTGTTGGATGGCAGGGCTTTTTTATCTGCCTCGTTTATTTGTTTATCACGTCGAGGCTACTCTTCCCGAAATGAAAGCTACTTTTGAGAAAATGGAAGCGCGGCTTTATAAATTTATCATTATGCCAGCTATGAAGATGTCGATCATTTTGGGCATTTTTTTACTTTTTATCCCTGGTTTTCTTTCACAAGGATATATGCA
>DAHVSZ010000057.1 GCA_027328625.1 Candidatus Paracaedibacteraceae bacterium
AATTCCATTGCTCGCCATGACGGCATTTAGTTTAGTTAAAATGAATTCAAGATGTGTAGATACCTATGCGATAGAGGGCATGGTAATCCAGTAAAACGGCTAATTTCTGGATTGCTTCATCGGGACTACGTCCCTTCTCGAGGTGATGTGAAATGGCTGTTTTTCTAGGTTCCAAAATTCTGTCGGGTGGTAAGTTCACTAACATAGAAACATAATCTTTTTTATGTTACATTGCATAATGAGTCCATATCCACCGATACATATCAATGGATTATGAAGATGTATTTGATACAAATAATCTCTGTTATACGCAGTGTGCAAGTTATTTAAAAGGCCCACCGGCATTAAGTGTCCCTATGGCTTGTGACCATAGGGTCTCATGGATCCCCCGGTCAAGCCGGAGAAAAACTTAGGAGTGAGAGGAACTTGCACACTGCGTTGTTATAGAATGCACTAAGAAATTTATTAATAAGCAATTCTAAAATGCACAGCATCTTTTACCTATTGAAAACTGAATTTTAGAGAACACTATGAACATTCCAAGCATTAAACCACATTGCCCAAATTTTGGCTCAGGCCCAACGGCTAAACACCCAGGATGGTGTTTGGATGAATTGTCACAAAGTTTAGTTGGCAGATCACATAGATCCATTCAAGGAAAAGAAAAACTTCGCAAAATCATAGAATTAACGCGCTCTGTTCATCAAATCCCAGATGACTATCGAATTGCTATTATGCCAGGATCAGCAACGGGAGCTATTGAGTCTGCTCTTTGGTCGTTTCTTGGCTCAAAAAATGTTGATGTCATGACCTTTGATGTTTTCAGCAAGCTTTGGCTTATTGATATCATTGAACAATTAAAGCTTGATGGTGTTCAAACCTTAAGTGCAGATTTTGGCTCTCTACCTGAGCTTAGCAATTATAATCCAGCGAATGATTTGGTTTTTACATGGAATGGAACTACCTCAGGTGTTTCTATACCTAATGCAGATTGGATTCCCGATAATCGTGTAGGCCTTACTATTTGCGATGCAACTTCTGCCGCATTTTGTGTTGACCTTCCTTGGAAAAAATTAGATGTTACTGCTTTTTCTTGGCAAAAAGGGCTTGGGGGCGAAGCTGCTCATGGTATGTTAATTTTAAGCCCAAGAGCCGTTGAAAGATTAGAAACTTATAAACCCAGTTGGCCACTTCCGCGTATTTTCCGTCTTACAAAAGATGATAAAGTTATCGAAAATATTTTCAAAGGAAATACTATTAATACTCCATCTATGCTCTGCGTTGAAGATTGCCTTATGGCCTTAGAATGGGCTGAAATGATAGGTGGATTACCTGCATTAATCAAGCGATGCCAAGAGAATTCAGAGACGATCTATAGCTGGGTCGAAAGAACGCCCTGGCTTTCCTTAATGGCAGAATCCAGAGCTATTGCTTCGCCATCATCTGTATGCATTTATGTAACTACAATTCAAGACAAAGAAGAAACAACACAGCGTGATTTTCTGCAATCAATGGCTACCCTCCTGCGGCAGCATCAAGCGGCGTTTGATGTGGTGAATCACCTGTATGCACCCCCTTCTCTTCGAGTTTGGTCTGGCCCCACGGTTGAGGTGACAGACCTTCAGATTTTGACGTCTTGGTTGGAATGGGCGTATAACCAGGTTTCAACATCTTGCTAATCGAATCAACATCTGCCCAGCCATCAATTAATTTTCCATCCATGTAAAAAGCAGGAGCGTAACTAAGCATCTCCCCTTTTTCATCTAAACACTTTAAACGAACTGTGAGCAAAGCATTTTCCATTTCCTTGTCTTCGGCCAAGCATTCCAGAATTTTCTCAGGCGTAAAACCTTTTTCTAAACAAAAAAGTTTTAAAAAAGACGTTCTATCTTTGACATCTATACTCATTTTCTGGCGAAGCTCTTCTTTATCCACCCCTAATTTTTCTGCAACATCTGAAAGCTTTTTTTCCAATAACTCCTTTTTCTCGCTTTCATCTTTAAATGTTGGAGAAAGCCATTCTTTTTGGTTACCTAAAAATAACTTTGTCAATTTCATAAATTTATCTTGCCCCTCTGACCACGAAAGCTTTCCAATAGCAAAATCTAAGTCATAGAAAGTGAGAAGTCTTATAATAAATCTAACTTTTCCAGTATCAACAAACTGTTTTATAACCTTGGGCAAATAGTCTTTTTCATACTCAGCGCAATGGTGGCAAGTAGGAGAAAAACACATGATAATTTCGTGAGGTGCGTCAGGAGATCCCAGAACAATCTCAGGAAGTTCTTTTTTCTTCGTTTCTTTTTCATCAGCAAATGAAGGAAACGCAAGCAACCCATTAATCAACACTAAAAATACAAAAAAACGCATCACCATCTTTCTTCTTTTGACTTAATAGTCTACCTCTATCATAGTATTTCTTAATATTTTACCAATGACCTATAAAGAGTATATGACAAATTTCTACCGCATTGGTACACGTAAATCACCACTCGCTCTCAAGCAAACCGAAATTGTGCTTGAAGCTTTAAAAAAAACATATCCTAATAACACCAAAATCCAAAATGCTCAAGCTGTTGGGATCACGACAAGCGGAGATAACATACAAAATAAAAGCTTATCAGAAATTGGTGGCAAAGCTTTATTTGTTAAAGAGATTGAACAAGCTTTGCTAGATAACCAAATTGATTTTGGGGTGCATTCTTTAAAAGATGTAGAGGCAAACTTAAATCCTTCTTTTAAGTTGGGTTGTGTTTTAGAGCGTGAAATTATTAATGATGTTTTGATTACAAAAAATACAGAAAAAGCTTCACTTTTAAATTTTAAAAAAGGCGCAAAGGTTGGAACCTGCTCACCAAGACGTGCTGCACAATTACTAGATATTCGGCCTGATTTGACAATAGTACCCATGCGAGGCAATGTCATAACAAGGCTTGAAAAGCTTGAAAATGAAGATATGGATGCTTCTGTTTTTGCCTATGCCGGATTAAAACGTTTAGATTTGATAAATGAAAATGGTGAATTAAAAAATTATCCCAGACTCAAAGCTTGCATTTTGACATTAGATGAAATCATCCCAGCTGTTGGTCAAGGAGTTTTAACTGTTGAAACTTTATGTTCCAATCAACCCATCATAGATATGTTAAAAGCGGTTAACCACCATGAAACTGAAATGTGTATCAGAGCTGAACGTGCTTTTTTAAGAGAGTTAGGTGGTAATTGCAAAACACCCATTGCAGCTTATGCCATTAAAACATCAGAAAATAAACTTGTTTTAAAAGCCTTTTATGCTCCCTTTCAAGATTTACCTTCTATAAGGTTTGAAGCCTCAGGAGATTTTGATAGCCCTGAAGAACTTGGAATAAGAACTGGAAAAGAAATTAAACTTCTAAGTAAACCTTAAGGCACATAATATGCCCTCTAAATTGCATCATCTTTTTAAAAAGAATTACAGTTTATCTTGCCTTTATTACATCCTTTATAACGTCTACTCTAGCTTGAAAAGAGCTGTTGGCAATATTAAAACAATCTCAGGCACCACTCATAGCAAGCTATCAACAAAAGAATCATTGGATTATATTTTAGAAGTTTTTGATGATTATAAAAAAATAGCCAACATCGATAAATTCCATGGAAAAATTGCAGAAATCGGGCCAGGTGATAATGCGGGTGTTGCTTTATGTATGATCGAAGATGGATGTACTCGCATTGATTTAGCTGATCGGTTCTATAGCCTTAGAAATCCAGAGCAACAAAAAGAAATTTATCAAGAGCTTTTAAAAAGCAAGTCCAAGCTAAGAAAATATCTTGAAACGTGTGATCTAAGTGATGAGAGCACATTTCCAAATATTAAACGTCATTATGGCCAAAATGCTGCAGCTGAAATTTTTTTTCAAAGAAACTCAGGATATGATTTTATTATCTCAAGATCCGTTTTAGAACACGTTGATGATCCGGTTTTGGTCTTAAAAGAGATGTTCAAAGCCCTAAAACCTGGAGGAAAGCTAATTCATAAAGTTGACTTAAAAGACCATGGTATGTTTTCAAATCACTTTCATGAATTGAAATTCTTTGAAATTTCTGATTTTTTATATCAATTGATGACCTATAAATCTGGTTATCCAAATCGTGTTCTTATCAATCAATATCGTGACACGCTAGATTCTTTGGGTTGTCAATACAAACTGTTTGTGACCCAGCTTGCTAGGGTTGGCCCGATTATTCCCCAGGTTGAGTTTAATAAAATCTCGAAAACGAAACGTGACAAAGCCTTAGATTATATACGTCAGTATAAGGCCAAATTCGCCTTGTCATTAAAACACCTTGATGAAAAGGATTTGGTTGTCTCTGGTTTTTTCTTGGTTGCAACGAAAAAGTAGTAACTTTAAATTTACTACTGAGAGAGGACTAAAGCGTCAAAGAGGTAACATTGTTACATATATTATTAGAATTTATTGCAGAGTTAGTGGAGTCTCTTCTCCTTTCATTTTCTAAAGTATCGATTATCAGAAAGATATGCTGGATTTTGTTTATTCTTTTTCTCTTGCTACTGTTAGGCAGAATTTTCTTCTATTCAATAATCCCAGGTTTGTTAAATAAATAGCTTTAAGGTAGTTATCATCGTCAGTTTCTCTGTCATCCCGGGATTTAGTCGACTTTGAGCTTCAGCTCAAATAGGAGGCTTACAATGCCCGAGATCCAGAAAATATAGTTAAACTTATATAAAATAGTAACAATCGCCGTCAATGACGAATGCAGCACAGTTTGCCTACGGCTTGACCGTAGGATCTAAAAACATGATTACGACTATCAAAAAAATCCCCTTGTCTCCAAACTTAACAGGCGCAATATTTAAAGAACTTAAGTATAATGGTATCCATTATAGAATTAATTCCTAAAAACAACCGCCCGCTATGATCGCAAAACTCACAGGCACTTTGGATAGTATTTTATCTGACCACTTGATTATCGATGTTAATGGCGTTGGTTACTATGTGCATGTCTCCACCAAAACACTAGCGCGCCTTCCTCAGATAGGTCAAAAAATCATTCTTTTCATTGAACACATTATCAGACAAGACAATCAATTGCTTTGTGGATTTTATGATGAAAATGAACGGACTTGCTTTCGCTCCCTTCTTGGTGTTCAAGGGGTTGGTGTCAAAGTTGCTCTTGCCATTCTTTCGATTCTAACACCTGATGAATTGATTAAAGCCATTTTTCATCAAGACAAGGCCGCACTCATGCGCGCCGATGGAGTTGGCGCCAAAGTCGCCGGGCGTATTGTTCTTGAACTAAAAGACAAAAACCAAAATCTTAAAACTGAAATGGCTGAAGCTTCATCTTCCTCTCATATCCAAGATGCTCTGGCAGGATTGATTGGATTAGGCTATTCTAAATCTGAGGCAGCCGCGGCTCTTTCCAAAGTATCAATCGGCTCTGATAAGGATTCAACAGCAGCTACACTCATTCGTTTAGCGCTGCAGAAACTTGCAGGTTCAAAGATAATCAATGGATAAACAACCTATGGATAACGAACTTTTGGACATGGATGAAAAAGCAGAAGACAAAGATCTGTATGAACCTGCGCTCAGACCACAGACTTTGACGGAATTCACAGGCCAAGCGACTGTTCGTGAAAATCTTCACGTTTTTATTCAAGCGGCTAAGAACCGAAAAGAAGCGTTGGATCACGCTTTGCTTTTTGGCCCCCCTGGGCTTGGCAAAACCACACTCGCTCAAATTATTGCTAAAGAAATGGGGGTTGGTTTTAGAGCGACTTCTGGCCCTGTGATTGCCAAAGCTGGTGATTTAGCAGCCGTATTAACTAACCTACAACCTCATGATGTATTGTTTATTGATGAAATACACAGGCTTAACCCTGCCGTTGAAGAAGTCCTTTATCCAGCTATGGAAGATTACAAACTCGATATTATGATTGGTGAAGGGCCAGCGGCTCGCTCGATCAGACTCGATCTTCCTCCCTTCACTCTTGTCGGAGCCACAACACGAGCTGGGCTTCTAACACAACCTTTGCGTGAGCGCTTTGGTATCCCTTTACGTTTGCAATTCTATGAACAAGAAGAGTTAACATTAATTGTTAAACGTGCCGCTCGAATCCTAGAGCTTTCTTTAGCTGAAGATGGTGCACGTGAGATTGCTAGACGTTCTCGTGGCACCCCAAGAATTGCTGGGCGTTTGCTTCGTCGAGTGCGTGACTTTGCCAGTGTTATGAATGAATCAACTGTCAGTGAATCCGTTGCTTCAACGGCATTAAATCGTTTGGATGTAGATCCCTTGGGTCTAGACGCTCAAGATATTCGTTATTTAAAAACCATTGCTGAATATTATAAAGGCGGGCCTGTTGGTATTGAAACATTAGCAGCCGCTCTTTCAGAGCAAAGAGATACACTTGAAGAAGTGATTGAACCTTATCTTATCCAGCAAGGATTTATTCAACGAACGCCTCGGGGTCGTACATTAACAGATCACGCGTACCAACATATTGGCATACCCATTTTGAAATCTGCTTCTGAACAAACCTTAACTTTTGTAGGCAAAAGATAGTGTCATCAGCTTTTAACACATATTCACAATTAACAGTTGATTTAGATGCTATTGCTTCAAACTATCAATTTCTTAGAAGTCAGGTTGGAACCTCTTTATGTGCAGCCGTTTTAAAAGCAGATGCATATGGTTGTGGAATTGAAGCCGTTGCCCCTGCCCTTTACAATTCCGGTTGTCGGCATTTTTTCACAGCTTACACAGATGAAGCCATTGTTCTTAAAAATGTTCTTTCATCCTTTCAACAAAAGACTTTTATTTATGTACTTAATGGCCCCTATCTAAAAGGTTGGACAGATTTTTACAAACAAAACAACTTGATTCCTGTTCTAAACAATCTATTTGAAATTGAAGAATGGCACGCGTACGCAAAAATAATTGATCAACGCCTTCCAGCCATTCTTCATATCAATACAGGCATGAATAGACACGGACTACCTTTAAATGATTACCAAGCTTTTTTAAATAAAGACTGGCCGCTCATTGATTGGAAGTTTGTCATGAGCCATCTATCATGCAGTGATCAACCCAATCATCCGGCTAATGTAAAACAACTCAAGTCAATGCAAGCTATTCAGAAAGATTTTCCTAAAACACCTTTATGTTTTGCAAATTCAAATGGTATTTTTTTAGGATCAAATTATCATTTTAATATGGTGCGCCCTGGAATCAGTTTGTATGGATTAAATTCTGTTTTAGAACAAAGAAATAAACTCGCCCCGACCTTAGAATTGAAATCAAGAATTGTGCAAATTCAAGATATAAAACCTGGAGACTATGTAGGTTATAGTGAAAGCTATCAAGCTAAGTCACCTATGCGTCTTGCCACTCTTGCCATCGGTTATGCAGATGGCGTACCATGGCGTATAAGCAATCAAGGTGTCTATGTCCATATCAAAGAAAACATAAAAGCACCTATTGTTGGACGAATATCAATGGATTTAATGACGATAGATATCACTCATGTTTCTGATGTCCAAGTTGGAGAATGGGTAACTTTATTGGATAAGGTAATCAGTATAGATGACTGGGCAAATTTTGCTGGTACTATAAACCATGAAATCCTTTTGAAACTAGGAAAGCGTATGAGAAGAAATTATAATATAGACTGTTATAATCAAATTGAGGCCGTATCGTGTTAGGTATTTTAGCCAATATCGGACATGTAACTCTTTCGTTCTTAGGTAACTGTGGACGAATTGCCATTTTCTTTTTAAGCAGCCTAAAACATGGCATCAGACCACCGTGGTATGGTCGCCAGCTTTTAATACAACTGGTACAAATTGGGTATTTTTCTTTACCTGTGGTTGGTCTAACAGCAATCTTTACAGGGATGGTATTAGCACTTCAAAGTTACACTGGCTTTTCCCGTTTTTCTGCAGAAAGTGCTGTTGCCACAGTGGTTGTTCTTTCCATGACACGTGAATTAGGGCCAGTTTTAGCTGGCCTTATGGTAGCAGGACGTGTTGGTGCTGCCATGGCCGCTGAAATTGGTACCATGCGTGTAACCGAACAGATCGATGCTCTTACCACGCTTTCAACCAATCCATTCAAATATTTGGTAGCACCACGACTCTTAGCAGGTCTTACTATGTTACCTGCACTTGTTATCGTTGCTGACGTTATTGGGGTTTTGGGAGGTTATATTGTTGGTGTTTATAAGCTTGGCTTTAATCAGGCTAATTATCTGCAGCAAACCTGGAAATATCTTGAATCTGATGATGTCATTTCAGGACTAATCAAAGCTTCTGTCTTTGGCGTCATCATTACATTGATGGGTTGTTACCATGGTTATCATTCTGGAAGAGGCGCCGAAGGAGTTGGACGCGCAACAACAAATGCCGTTGTATCAGCTTCTATTCTTATCTTGTTTATGAACTATGCTCTTACAGCTTTATTGTTTGAAAAATAGGCTTTTATATGAATGATACAGTTCCTCAAATACGAGTTGAGAATCTTTGCAAATCTTTTGGTGACAAAAAAGTTTTAGATGGGCTCAACTTAGAACTCGATAAAGGCGAATCCCTTGTTATTATCGGTGGTTCAGGCACGGGCAAGTCTGTTCTAATTAAATGTATTCTTGGTCTTTTGCCAATTGATAGTGGAAAAATACTCATTAAAGGACAAGAACTTGTTGGTTTGTCAACAAGTGAACGTCAAAAACTTCTGACACATTTCGGTATGTTGTTTCAAGGAGGCGCTCTTTTTGACAGCATGACTGTTGCCGAAAATATCGCCTTTGGGCTTGTTCAGGGAATGGGTGTAAGCAAAGCAGAAGCAAGAAAAGTTGCTCTTGAAAAACTAAAGGCTGTTGATCTTTCAGAAGATGTTGCTGACATTTTTCCAGCTGAACTATCAGGTGGTATGCAAAAACGTGTAGCTTTAGCGCGTGCTTTAGCCACAAATCCAGAAGTTATCTTTTTTGATGAACCTACAACCGGTCTTGATCCAATTGTAAGTGGCACTATTAATGATCTTATTATTCGTTGTGTCAGAGATATAGGAGCAAGCGCTATTACAATTACTCATGATATCAATAGTTTACGCAAAATTGCTGATCGTGTTGGTTTATTGTTTGAAGGAAAATTGATCTGGACTGGCACTGTTAAAGAAATGGATAAAACCGAAAATCCATATGTTCATCAGTTTATTAATGGCTTACCAAACGGTCCTTTTACACACGGTTAAAAATGATTACTTTTCACTTTATGGACAAATCACATATGCCTAATCTTGAGGAAAACAATTTCAAAAAAGTGTGGGAAAAAGCAGAAACTGCCTTTTCTTACTTAAAAAGCTTGCCTTCTTCTCTGCCGCTTTTACGTGATTTAAATAGTGACTTAACTGATATAAAAGATCATGCAAAGCGTTATCAAAAGTTTGATGATGTTGTTATTCTTGGAACTGGTGGTTCTAGCCTTGGCGGACAAGCCATATTGGCATTAAGAGAAACAGAAACCCCACGCATTCATTTTTTAGATAATATTGATGCTTATACTTTTGATAAAACATTAAAAAAACTTGATAAGAAAAAGACAGGTGTGATTGCTATTTCCAAATCTGGCAACACTGCTGAAACCTTAATGCAGCTTTTGACCAGCATTGATCTGTGGCAAGGACTTTCCTTAAAAGAGCATTTTTTAATTGTTAGTGAAAATGCTGATAATGCTATCCGTGAAATAGCCAAAAGATATGATTTACCAACCCTTGATCATCCCAAAGATATTGGTGGACGCTTTTCAGCATTTACAGTTGTTGGTATGTTACCAGCTTTAATCACTGGAGTTGATGCCGAAGGCTTGCGTAAAGGCGCTCAAGAAACAGTTGATATGTTAAGAGCTTCAACATTACAGTATTGCGGACCACTCATTGGTGCTGCTCTACAAATGGCTTTTTACAAACAAGGAGTTAATCAAAGCGTTTTATTTGTCTATAGCGATCGCTTAAAACTTCTATCCAATTGGTTTTGCCAATTATGGGCAGAAAGCATTGGCAAAAAAGGACCGGAAGATAAAGGCGTAGGGTCAACCCCTATAAGCGCTCTTGGTGCTGTTGATCAGCATTCTCAATTGCAGCTTTACTTAGGTGGCCCACGCGATAAGTTTTTTACCTTTGTCACTCTTGAAAATCAGCATCCAATAAAAGCATTGGCTCTTGAGAGTTTTGAGCATCCAGCCATTATGAGCTTGAATGGTAAAAACATGGGTAATCTTATGATTGCTGAGCAAAAAGCAACTATCGAAACCATGCGCAAGCAAAAATGCCCTTTGAGACAACTGCAAATTAAAAAATTGGATGCAACAAACTTAGGCGCACTGATGATGCATTTTATATTGGAAACCATTGCAGCAGCTCACTTATTAGAAGTGGATCCTTTTGATCAGCCAGCGGTTGAAGAAGGGAAAATCTTAGCTCTGCAGTACTTAAATGAAGCGGCTTAGGAATAGATAATTAAAAAATTACAGCTATTACTACGTGAATAGAAACTCTAATGAAAACTATTCACTAAGCTGCCACATAAAAGATGCCAGCCATCGACAAGCACGAAGAAAATAATTTTAAAAGGCAAAGCAATCATTACCGGTGGTAGCATCATCATACCCATAGACATCAGGATTGACGCCACAACCATATCAATTACTAAAAAGGGTATAAAAATTAAAAAACCAATCTCGAAAGCTCTTCTAAGTTCACTAATAATAAAAGCAGGCGTTAAAATACGTAACGGCGTCATTTTAGGATCAGAAAGAAAATCCACCTTGGCAAGATCCATAAACAAGCGAAGATCTTTTTCACGCACATTTTTTAACATAAACTCACGAATTGGATTAGAACAACGCTCAAACGCTTCTTGTTCATTAATCTTCTCTTCAATTAAAGGTAAAACACCTTCTTGATAAACGCGCTCCAAAGTTGGGCCCATAATAAAAGCTGTTAAAAACAAAGCGAGGCTAATTAGAATCATATTAGGTGGCGATTGCTGTGTACCAAGAGCATTTCTAACAAATGAAAAAACAACAACAATTCGAGTAAATGAAGTTACGACCATAATAAGTGAAGGAGCAAGACTCAAAACTGTCAATAGCATGAACATTTGGA
This sequence comes from Candidatus Paracaedibacteraceae bacterium, assembly GCA_027328625.1. GTDB lineage: Bacteria > Pseudomonadota > Alphaproteobacteria > Paracaedibacterales > CAIULA01 > CANJLN01. The sequence goes on from DAHVSZ010000057.1 coordinate 11,164, forward strand.
TCATGCGCCCAACCATTGTCCCTCCAGAATCGCCAAGATCTAAGCTAAAAGTATCAGCTATAGCTGGTGAGACTAGAAAAATCAGAAGTAACGCTATAATCCTAAGCATCTATTTCTCTACCTCTTGCAAATTCTTCCTAGACTCGGATAAAGAAAATCCACTTTGAATCAAAAGATCATTTTGTGAACCAACAAGCAAAAGATGATTAACACCATCACATGAAATTAAAATGACTTTATGCTTTGGACTTATATGTAATGTTTCGATAATTTTCAAATAGTTGCCATTCCACCATTTTCGAGCAACACCCTTTTGTTGAAAGTACTTTAAAACGAAAGTCATTCCACCCATCAATGAAACAACACCAACCAAAGCCAAAATGACTGTCATTATCATATATCACAACTTTGAATAAGCTTTGATGGCTTTGATGTGTTGTTTTCCTTGCCCTAGCTCAGATTTTAACTCTTCAAGTCTTTCCTGAGTTTTTTGATAATGCACAACAATTTCTTCTCTAAATTCTCTCAACACAACTTCCATCTTTTCCTGCATCGGTTGATCCATGTTACTGACTATATTTAAAAGCTGTTTTAGATTCTCTTCAATTTTCAAAAACACAGCATCTGGATCAGCCATTGGGTCGGCATTAGTGACATTATCTGGCCACCCCAGAATCTGCGTCTTTATAAGGCTTAAACGTGTAATAATCTCTTCCAACTGCATTCGTTAATTCAAAATTAGAAAAGTACTCTTAACGTTTAGTATGTAACCTTTAAAAAAATTAGTAAATGTCTGAAAGTCATTTTTGTTACAAGGATTGTTAATAAAAAAAGTAAGTAATTTGACAGATTCATTTAAATATATTAACAATAAAAAACTAATTAATTAAATTGTTCTCATTAATATTTACATTATTAAAGAAACTTTAAGGAAAATTTATTTAAAATTTGATATAGAGGTACGAATGCGTTTGATCAAATACAGTCTACTTAGTTCTCTTCTCGTTTTTTCAGCCTTTGTTATCATTCACAAATATCAAACAGGCCAACTCTTGACCCCCGCAAAAGAAAAAATCTTTTTTGCGCGTCGCATCATTCAAATCGGCAAAGAATCTCATTTAACTGTAGACCCTAATATGTCTGCATCTGAATTAAAGAGAAGCTTTTACAATAAAGAAATTGTTTATCCTGACTATATTCATAATGGTCCTTGGGTTTTTAGGCCAGTTTTAGAAGAAGGCAAATATGCTGATGCCCCTCTAAAAAACTTAAATCCCATGGATGTTTGGGAAATTACTAAAGGTCAGATCAATAAGTGTGACGTAATGGTTGCAGTCGTCACCCCCAAAGCTTACGGAACTCTGGCTGAAATTGCTTACGCAGTTGGTCGTGGCAATATTGCTGTTTACGTTTTTCCTGATAGTAATATGACGGAGGCTGAAATTGCGGATTTATGGTACATCTTCCAAATGGCTTTAAGTACCAAACCTTTATGGAAAGAAAAGCACTTTAAGTATAAACCCAATATTTTTCCAAAAGAAAATTTAACTCCCATAAAATATGAAGAATCTATTAGAGCAATTACGCCAATGTTTGCAAGAGCCTAATTTTTACAAATTCGAGATATGAATAGCCTATTTTTTGTCTCTTTCTTCCTGGCGTAATTTTTGCATTTCCTGAATTGAGCCAAAGGGTAAATCATTTCTAAAGTGTTTCAAAATCAAGCAACCATTTAAATGATCGATTTCATGTTGTAAAATTCTAGCTAAATAACCACTTGCTTGTCCTTCAACCTTATTGCCCAACCTATCAAATCCTTGAAAATTAATTGAAGTATAGCGTCTTATCTTTCCCATTTGTGTTTCAACAGAAAAACAACCTTCCCAATCATCGGTATAGCCTGCCTCTATAATAGGTTCATAAGTAGGGTTAATCAAAGCAGTCGGTGGAAGTGAACCTTGCCAATCAGCTCTAAAATTCTTAGCAATCTCTAAAACTTGATAAACAATAATTTTATAAGGATAACCTACTTGAGGTGCGGCAAGTCCAGCACCTTGAATTTCAACAAGTTTCTCAAGCATTGCATCAACAAGAGTATCAAGTTCTAAAGATAAGGGAAACGAAACATCCTGAGCTGGTTCTAAAAGTACTTTGTTGTTGGATTGATTTTCAAAAGTAACAAGCAATAAACTCATTTTTCGTCCTCTAAAAAAAAGCTTTTGAGACTTATGGAACTAGCGTTCTTATTCATAGATTGAACCCTCTGCAAAAGTTGAGGATTGAAGAGGATTTAGAGATTTTTCCCAGAGATCATGGTCTGTGTAGAGAAGAAA
>DAHVSZ010000058.1 GCA_027328625.1 Candidatus Paracaedibacteraceae bacterium
AAAGTGATTTATAGTAAAGCTTTTCAAAAAAAGGTACAGTAAAATAAATCCGAAAAAATAGACGAAAAAAGTTATCCCCGTAAAATACATTAATTTTTTAACCATTTTAATATTCTCCGTATTTAACAAATAATATTAATTATATATATGCAAATATATAAATTGATTATAATTTAGTAATGACAGAATATATAAAAAGAATAGTTGCGGAGCTAGTTAAAAAAAAATGTTTCCAAAAAAAGGCTGTCATCGTCTTAGGGCCAAGACAAGTAGGTAAAACTACAATGATGCGTCATATTATAAAAGAACAAAATATACCATATTTACATCTCAATGGAGATGAAGCAGACGTAAGGGAATTATTATCTAATACTACATCTACGCAATTAAGACATATTATCGGTAGTCATAGATTGCTATTTATAGACGAAGCACAAAGAATTAATAATATTGGTGTAAGTATAAAATTAATTACTGATCAAATACCTAATGTGCAAGTAATTGTCACTGGCTCTTCATCACTTGAATTAAGCTCTGCAATAAATGAACCCCTTACAGGGAGAAAGTATGAATATTATCTGTATCCTCTTTCCTTCCAAGAAATGGTATTACACCATGGTATCTTAGAGGAAAAGAGGTTGCTTCAGCATCGGTTAATTTATGGTTATTACCCTGAAATAGTAACCTCTATAGGGCAAGAGAAAGAACTTCTGACGTTTTTAAGTGATAGTTATTTATATAAAGATATAATATTACTGGGAGATGTGCATAAACCTGCTTTATTATACAAAATTCTAAAAGCTCTTGCCTTGCAAATAGGCAGTGAAATTTCTTACAATGAGCTTGGACAATTAGTTAATAGCAGTCCTCAAACAGTTGAAAAATATATTAATTTATTAGAAAATACTTTTGTAATTTTTCAATTATCTGCATATAGCAAGAATGTAAGAAATGAAATTAGGAAAGGTAAGAAAATGTATTTTTATGATAATGGAATTCGCAATGCAATTTTAGGAAATTTTAATCCTTTGCAACAACGGACTGACTTAGGGGCTTTATGGGAAAATTTTTTAATTAGCGAAAGAGTTAAATTCCTTTCTAGTCAAACAACAAAAATAGATTCTTATTTTTGGAGAACCACGCAACAACAAGAGATAGATTACATTGAGGTAGAGGGTAATAATATTTGTGCCTTTGAATTTACGTGGAATCCTAAGGTCAAGAAAAAGATTTCTAAAACATTTACTATGGCTTATCCTCATGCTTCAACCAAAATCATTACTTCAAATAATTTTGAAGAGTTTATTTGCTAGTTAAAAAGGATAAAAGTTGATAAAGTTTAATCAGTAGTGAGAGAAAAAAAGAAGCCCACGTTTGCATACGCAGACATGGGCAGGGGTAAGATGTATTTAATGTATGTATTAAAAAATGTCAAGTATTTTTTATAAGAATTAAAGTTTATTAATTAAAATAATTATTATAGCAAATTATAACATAGATTTTGCATATTACAGTAAATGTAGGAGACATGAGGGATATAGGTTATAGATAATAATTCAATCACTACTTGAAATATTAGAAATAGACTTTATATAAGTTGAAGAAGTACCAAATAAGCATAAGAGGGTTTATGTTTCAAAATTCAGTAATACAGTACACAAATCTTGGCTATAAAGATTATATATCATATATACGTCAATATCCAATGCTAAGCGAAGAAGAGGAGCTGAGATATGCAAGAGATGTTTACGAAAACAAAAGCAAGGATTCAGCTGAGAAGTTAGTAGTAAGCCATTTAAAGCTTGTGATAAAAGTAGCATATACCATGCGAGGTTATGGTTTAGCTTTAATGGATTTGGTAAGTGAAGGAAGCATTGGCTTAATGAATGCAGTGAAGAAGTTTAATCCAAATTTGGGTTACAGATTTGCGACATATGCAAAATGGTGGATAAAAGCATATATGCAAGAATATGTAATGAAGTCATGGTCTTTAGTTAAGATTGGGACAACGGTTGCACAGAAGAAGTTGTTTTTTAATTTAAAGAAAGCAAAAGACCGAATATTGTCGTTGGACGGAGGTAGAGGATTATCAGGTCAGGAATATACAGGGATAGCTCAGGAATTATCTGTGACAGCGCAGGAGGTTAGAGAAATGGATGCTAGACTTTCGTATGATATATCATTAGATGGCAGTATTGATGGAGAAGAAGGCGGTAGGACATTGCTTGATGATTTAGGTGCGCCAGATGATACTGAGAATATTGCAGTAACAAAGCAGATAAATACGAGACAGCAAGAATTAATATCAGAAGCACTGAAGATGCTGAGTGCAAGGGATGTAGATATAATAAGAAGTCGCCATTTTAACGATGAGCCAGAGACGCTAGAGAAAATAGCATCAAGATATGGCATCAGCAAAGAAAGAGTAAGACAACTAGAAAAAGTTGGGTTGGAGAAGATAACAAAATATTGTAGAGCTAAGTATCATTGATCAAAGACAGCAATAGAAAAAGTACATTAAGAACAACAAGGCACAAAATAATAAACCAAAACAAAAATTGGAGAAAAGAAATGGTCGAAACAACAGATAATATTGCAAAACAACAAGTACAAGTAAGTATTAATGGACAATATATCAAAGATTTATCGTTTCAAAGTCCTTCTGTACCGAAGATATTTTCAGAATTAAAAGAAGCTCCAAAGATTGATTTGCATTTAAATGTTGGAGTCAAGAATGTAGAAAAAGATCAATATGAAGTATCGCTTGATATCAAAGCGGAGGCATTAAAGGGTTCTGAGGTTGTATTTAATGTTGAGATACAATATGCTGGCTTATTTGGTATAAAAGATTTTACAGATGAGGAACAAAAGAAGCAGATTCTGCTGATATATTGTCCGAACTTAATTTTTCCATTTGCAAGAAGAATTATTGCAGATATAACAAGAGATGCAGGTTTTCAACCGTTAATGATCAACCCAGTAGATTTTGCGGGGCTATACATGCAACAACAGACCGAAAATAGCCAAACAGCTACTGCAAAGCCAAGTTATTTAAAAGGAGAAATAATCCACTAGGTCTTGTATTTTATTATTTTTTCTATCTTGATGTTTAGAGTTTCTGCTTTTTAGCAATAAGATTCTGTTTGTGCTATATCCTTAATGAATGTAAATTCAAGATACAAGTGGTTGAGATCAGGAATATAACTAATAAATTGACCTGTATATTCCTTGAAACATGTTGTTCTAGCATTGACAGTAAACGTTAAAAATGTTAAGGTTAATTAAGGTATGGATTTCCAATACGAAATTGAGAGATAATAATAAAATTAAAGAAATGCTCCTATGAGAGAATCAATCAGGATGTTTGATACCTACATACATATTAATGAACTAAAGAAAGCTGGTTTTAATGAAGAACAAGCTGCTGTTATCATTAAATCGCTTTTAGACAGCAGAGAAACTGATATATCTCATCTCGCTACTAAAGAACAGGTTGCTAAACTTGAAGTTTCTACTAACACACAATTTGCAAAAATAGAAGGTGATATTGCTTCTCTTAGAAGTGAAATGAAAGCAATGGTACTTGAAACTCAGGCAAGCATTCTTAAATGGATGATATGCACCATGATAGCATTTACCGGAATTATTCTCAGCGGAATGAAGTTGCTTGAACTAATTTAATGTTATCTTGCTCATCCTAATCCTACTGCTTGAGCTTTGATTTAATCTTCTTATGTAAAAACTGCTGATACAGCTTTAATACCTAGTTTTTGTTGGAACGCCAAACTGATCTAACTTAAGGGAGACTTTGTCTGCTTTGCCTTCTTTACTACCTAGCATATGGCTTTGTGTAAGCGTACGGTGATAATTTTTTAATCATGGTAATTTTATATTCCAAGGTAATAATTCTTCTATTTTTTGTGAGTTGTAATCCTGTATCACGGATAAAACATTCTTCAGATATTTCTCAGGATTTATATCATTTAGTTTTGCTGTTTCAATTAGTGTATAAAAAGCAGAAGCAATATTTCCTCCTCCATCTGATCCAGCAAAAAGCCAATTTTTACGTCCAACGTAAGCGTCAATTTCTATGCCCGTCTGTTTTCTTTTAAAATATCTCGACTTATATTAAATGGAAGCAAATCAAAGAGTTGCTCTTCGTTTTGAACCTTATGAACATTTTCTAAGACATATTTTAAATAATTAAATGCATTCACATTATTTGCCTTACATGTTTCAATTATGCTATAAATCACACAACTTGCATCTGCTCCACCTTCAGTATTGTGAAACATCCAATTTTTACGACCAATAACAAATGGTTTAATAGCTCTTTCACTATCGTTATTGTCTATCCGCAAGCGCCCATCTTGAAGATATGCTGTGAGCTTTTGCCATTGATTCAATGAGTAGTTAATTGCATTATATAAAAAACCTTTTGGTACTGCTTTATCTTTATAATATTCCAGCTTATCCTTTAGTTCATTCAGGAACACAACTGATTCAGACTGACGAATAGATTTAATGTTCTCTACAGGAAGGCCTGAGCATTTTTTTTCAATTTTATATAGATTATTCATTATATCAACGATTTCATCAGCTACACCTCGTGTTTTACTTACCTTTACGAGTGACATAAATTTACGTCTAGCATGAGCCATGCAACCAACTCCTATAATATAATCTTTCGAATGAACAGCAGCGTAACCCACATATCCATCACTTTGATGATAGCCTCTGAAGTTTAATAAAAATTCATTTATAACGTCTTGTGACCGAGATTTATTATACTCATATATTACTATTCTATTATGTCTTTCCCCACTCTGATGGACCCATATGTAATTAGTGCTCTTTGATTCTTGTAAAACATTAACAGTGGTCTCATCGCTGCAAATATAATCACTCTTTAACATCTCTTTTTTCATCAATCCTACGAGCGGTACTAATATCTTGGAACAACCAATTACCCAATTAGATAAGGTTTGCGCGTGAGATTTCAATCGATTCTCGCTGCCAAATCTGTGATTGACGATATAAAGGTAAATGATCTGAATATTTCTTCACCAACATATCAGCTAAAAAACCAGATGATGCAATACATTTGTCTAAAACTCTAAAAGGTGCCGGTGCTCTTTTGATTGTTTCTTCGCAAACCTTACAGGCATATTTAAGACGTACGTGTTCTTTTACCCATAATTTCGCTGGTCGATGACACAGCTCTTCTGAAGTATCTTCTCCAATTTGCGTTAATTCATGACCACAGTTACAGTGCATTTCTTCTTCTGGTAGTTCGTGAATAATTCTTTCTCTTTCGAGATTTTTAGGTAATGGCTTGCGACCACCTTTCTTCTTTTTCTTGACCAAGACTTCTTCAGTTTCTTCTTCAGGAGAAGGCTCTGCTGCTACAAAAGCTTCAGCTTCATTAAACAAAAAGCTCATTTGTGACTCAACACTTTCTGTCTTTTCTGATTTTTTGCCATACAATGCCTGCTTCATTAAAGCAATATTGTGTTTTAAATAAACTATCTCTTCTTGATGTGTTTTATTCTGGGTACTTAAATCTTGATTTAGGGAATTTAAATTTTTAATCAGCACACTTAGATCTTGATTTTGAGCTTCTAGATCTATTATTTTTTGATTAAAACTTAAACTAGACATATGACCACAAGACATCGGTTTCTAATAGGAAGAATATTAGCATACTTTGTCTTATAAAGCCAGCGCTTATCTGGGTTTTATATGATTTTCTTTAAAAAAAATGACTAAATTTTAAAGCCTTAAAACCAGATATTTTATCAATATCCAAACCATCGAATAACCATCGAATAACCATCGTAATTGTTCATGAGAAATTGTTCTACTAGATAACATTTTAGGAATTTTAAAACGGTCTTTTGTGAGAAATTTATAAAATAAACAAAACCCATTCCTATCCCAATAAATACATTTCAGCTTATCGTATGTTTTATTGTAGAACAAAAAAATACAGCCATCCGAAGGATTCATTGCTATCTCATCCGCAATCAAAATACTCAAACCATTTATACCCTTTCGCATATCTATGGTCTTATAATAAAGTAATATTTGATTATTATTTGGAAACATTCAATAGCTCAATTATAAGTTTTACCTCTTTTCTGCTGCAGCCTGAATGAAATTCAAGTACAAAATCTGATTTGTATAATTTTAGTGGAGAAGTAATTTCTTTAACAGCTAATGTTTCATTTGTCTTGAGAGTATCGGCAACATTATGAAGTTTTTGTGATACCTGGAGGGGAATAAATTTAAGTCGAGATTTTTTCCAACCATATATTGTTTGCCTACTAACTTTGTGTTCTTCGCAAAATTGTGGAATAGGAATCGTGCGATGAGTAAATTTTTTTAAAATTTCAAGACGTTCTCCTTCAGAAAATATTTTGCGACTCATTTTTAATTCCATATTAATTTAAAACATAAAATTAATTATAGAATTTTTTTATACCACCCAAGATGCACTAAAATTGACGATTACGTTGATACATGCTTACTCACCAGAAGCAAGAGGAAGATCAGAAAGGTTATTTGGTAGCTGGCAGAAGCGATTACCACAAGAATTAAGAATAAACAATATTACTACTCTAGAGGATGCAAATCGTTATCTTAAGGATGTATTTATTGCGGACTATAATTCCAAATTCAGTGTTAAACCTCTGGAAGATGAAACTACTTTTGTTCCATATATGGGTAGGGATTTAGATGATATATTATGCATACAGGAAGAAAGAATTGTGGCAAAAGATAACACGATATCCTATAAGAACAAAACTTTACAAATTCCAGCTAATCAGCATCGCTATCACTATGTTAAATGCCAAGTAATGGTTCATGAGTATACTAATGGGAATTTAGCAATTTTTCATGGTCCTCGTAAAATAGCAAATGAGAATGTTGCATGATTATATATCAATTAACCACAAAAAAGAGGAAAAATATGATCAAATAAAAATGTCAAAAAGCGGACAACTGCCTTGTTACAAAAACAGGTCATTTTCGCATGTTATTGACATTTGCATATTATGATATTGACAATAAAAAAAATATCAGTACAATAGCAGACAGATGCTAAAGTTAGCTTCAAACGGACACCGCATAGAAATATTGTGAATGTTCCAAAAGAATGCAACTTAAATTATGGCTGAAGGGGAATAACATGAAAAAATATTCAGTTCTAATCTAATGAGTAATGTCGTCGCATCTCAAAACTTAGATAATGCCTTCCAAGCAGTATATAAAAACAGAAAGCACTACCACCACAATAATGACATTTGGCATTTAAGTTCTAAATGGACTACCCACAAAAAACAAATTCAAACAAAATTCTTAAATGGATCTTATAACAGGGACTCAGTAAACGTAAAACAAATAAATGGCGAATATAAGATCATTACACAAGAGATTTCTACAGGCTGCATATTCTCTCCATTAATGGGTGCAATCGTACTTAGGTCTTTAGATAACAAAATATCCGAAAAAAATAATGTGTCATATATTCGCGATAGAGATGATTGGGTTATGTGGACTCAAACAAAAGTAGTTTTGAGAAAATATATTAAGCTCATGCATACAACCCTAAAAGAATTGAAATTCAAATTTGCTCTAGATAAAACCTATATAGGAAAAATATCACAAGGATTTGACTTTCTTGGTTATCGTTTCAATATCCTAGGTTTAATATGCTTAGCGAAAAAAACGATGGAAAATTTTATTAACAAAGCAACAATGCTTTATGAGCTAGATGCGTCTGACCATCGTATCTGTTGCTACTTTAACAATTGGAGAAAATGGACTAGAGTAGTGTTGTAGTTATTTTATCTGCTAACTACGTACTTCTCGCACGGATTACGATTATACTTCGTGATATAACTACATCCTGCTTTCTTCCACTTATAAAAGGTAACTTATATGACTAATCTCCTCTCGTATAAATGTCCAACCAGTATTTTCAGCTGCCTCCAATCACCACTCACTCCCGGTCAAATCAGCACCTGTAATTCTAACACCTCTACTCTACGCCTATATAATGTATTCGACTTAAACAGCGGATGCTTACGTTATTGCGCATACGACTCATCTAACTCATCGGAGATAAGCGCACATTCTTACGCCTTATCGCGATATGCCGGCCAAGCTAGTATAACGGGTACCCTTATTTGGATCTGGGCTGGATCCGTACCTAGTCTGATAGGGATAGGGGGTGGGTGTGCCAAAGGCGCGGGATGTGGCACTGGGATAGCCAGTGCTGTCGTTACTATTGCTGTCTCCAGTATTATAACGCCATTCGAAATAGTTGGCTCGGCTGCATCCGTAATATCATCCTGTGTGAGTGCTAAAGGATCCGCGGGGAATAATTGCAACGTTAAATTCGTAAGCTGTAACAACGGACAACAAAAGGCTGCAATACCGCCGGATTGCCTACTTTGTGACTGGAATACAGAAACTGACATGGCTAGCGGAGAGATGTGCAAGAAAGATAGCTACGAGAATGAAAATTGCTAGCGCCGTTACGGGGCTGCCAACTACAATGTTCACAAACAAAACCCAATAAAAACCAGGTAGATCCTATGACGACAGAAAATATAGTGCCCGCGACACAAACTGCTGAGGCCGGAGCGGATCAAAACTACAAACCTGTAATAATAACTATCGGTATTATATGCACGGCAGGTATAATTGGTGGTATTATCGGCGGGGTGTTATCCGCTAATGCGCACAACGATCCTTTATCTCCGTCAGATTTTCATGGCTGTGCACACAATATTTGCCCACCTCCGCCTATCACCACCCACCAAACCAATACGCCTACTGTGATGGCAGGGAATGCCTTGGAAGAGAGCATAAATGATATTGCTTAGGAACAAAATATGTGTTATGTTAATGAGCAAAAAGAATATGAAGAGGAAAAATGGAAAGGATCCAAAAAATAATAAGCGAAACATATGATAAAAAAAGTTGTAAACTTATTAAGCGTACAGTTATAAAAGAACGCACAATAATAGATCCAAAGAAAATAGATGATATAGGGTATACTCAAAAAGAGCAGGTTGAATTGCTTCAAAATGTACAAGATGAGTACTTAGAAGAAATGGTACATGTAATGACAGAAAACAAAGACTGTCCAAAATGTGGAAACAAAACCTATAGATGCGGATCACTGGAGTCAGAATTTAATTCAATATACACAGATCATAAAATAAAGATGTCAGGTCTCAAATGTAGTAATAAAGAATGTGATTGGGAATATAGGAAAACTATATATGGAGAATATGGAAGTAAAATGCATCCAGATTTAGTTAAAATACAAGTTGAAAAAGCAAGTATTAAGTCTTATAGCGCATCACAAGCAGAATTGGATAGAGAATGTGGTAAGGTCAGGAGAGTAAATAGTAATTTATCAATAAAAAATACAGTAGATAAAGTTGGTCAAATATTGAATAAACTACATACAAATTATTCGAGTGTTAAAGTAAGAGAAGAAGCTGAGGAATTGGTAATACAGGTAGATGGTGGATATATAAAGGACAAAAATCCTAAAATAAATAGCTTTGAGACACTATTAGTACAAGTGTATAATCCTAAAAATCATAATCATGGATATAAAAAACCAAATGGGACAAGAGTATCTGGAGAAATAATAAATAAAACTTGTGTTGCAAGTAGCCTAAAAGACAGAGGACAGACAATAAAAAAGATGGTATTATTTGCAGCTAAAAAACAAGGTATAACAGCTAAGACAAAAGTAACGGCGTTATGTGATGGAGCAGAAAACTGCTGGAATGCAGCAAAAACAATAAGTGTTCTTTGTAATAATCAAGTTACATATGTACTTGATTGGTATCATATTAAGCAGAAGTTTGAGTCATTAGCTAATAAGGTAGAAGATCCTTATTTATCAAAATTAGAGTCTATAAAATGGAAAATATGGCATGGTGAATCAGAAGAAGCAATAACTAGACTTCTATCAGTTTATGAAGTAACCTCTAAGTATGACTATACAGATAAAATACATGAGTTATACAAGTATTTAGCTAACAACAAAGAATATTTAGTAAATTATGTAGAACGTAAAGAACAGCAACTACCTTATAGTAGCAGTATTATAGAGAGTGCTATTGAAAGTATAATAAATGAACGTCATAAAAAGAAACAAAAGGCTCAATGGAGCCGTGAAGGAGCCCATAATGTCTTGCAGATTAGAACATCAAGAGTTAGTAACGATTGGGATAATGAATGGAATACTGTAAAAGATAAATTCTATGTCTCTAGATACAATAAAGAATTAAAAAATGCAGCTTAAGCAAAACTATTCATGCTCTCGTTTATATTATGCTTCCTATTTAGTATGGAATTTAGGTTTTGAATCACGTTAAGCACGTTTATTTAATATTATTTTGCTATTCTTCCTTGTTATTTGAGCTAAAAATTATTAGATTAGTTAGAGCGCGGTAATTTTATCCGCTGTTTTAATAATTTTAATTATAGAAGATATATGAACGAAGTTAAGAATTTAAATAAAAATGATTTTATCAATCTAATTGCTGAGAAATCTAATATAGCAAAAGCAGAAGCATCAAGAGCAGTAGAGTATTTTACAAAAGGTATAGAAGCTGTGGTAGAATCTGGAGATAAGCTAACTCTGGTTGGTTTTGGTTCTTTTTATATAGCAGAAAATAAAGCAAAAGAAGGTCGTAATCCTAGAACAGGAGAAGTTATTAAGATTGCAGCATCTAAAACGCCAAAGTTCAAAGCAGGCTCTGACTTAAAAAAATTGTGTAATAAGTAATTAGTAGCAAACAAAAGATTTGAAAGAATAGGTTTGTTCTATTAGCTTACCACATCTCTTGTTATAACAAAACTAATTTGTCATAAATAATGAAGGCAAGAATATATCATAATCCTAAATGTAGCAAATCAACATCTGCTTTAGAGTATTTAGAAAAGCATAATATAGATGTTGATATAAAGCTATATATGACAAAAGGAATCACGCGGGCTGAGGTGTATGATATTTTAGAGCTTCTTGATTGTCATGTAACGGAAATTTTACAAGAAAAAGAACGGATTTTTGTAGATCCGGATATATCTGGAGAAATGTTAGTATCAAAAGAAGGCTTTATTAACGCTATTATAGAAAATCCATCTTTATTAGAAAGGCCTATTGTTTTATTTAGAGAAAAAGGTATTGGATCTATTGTAAGATCAGAAGAAGCACTTTTAAGTTTGTTAAAACAAGTTGGTATATTTTTTGATACAAATATGACAAATGCAGAAATAAACAAGAAAACAGAAAGCACCAAAGATAAAGTTTTAGAAGAAGATATTGTGTAGTATAAAGTCAGGAAATGCATGAGGATGTTAACTAGAGAAAAAATAAAACAAATTTTAGACTTACTTAGAGAAAGGTTTCCTGGGGCATTCTCTAAGAAAGAGTTTTTAGTCTTAAAAAAAGGTATTGATTTAGATATCTGTAAAGATAACAAGATAAACATTAATAGAACAAAGCTAAGAACTTTTCTAAGCATTTATACTGCTCATCCAGGATATAGGAAAATACATGTTGTCGGTGCTAATCGTTATGATCTGAAAGGAGATATAGTTGGACAAGTAACAGAAGAGGAATACAATAACTACAAGAAATTTCATGAAACACGTTTGAAGCAGAAACGTTTTCTTAATCAACAAAAAGTTACTAAGAACAAAGATTGATTATTTTTTATTTATATTTTTATAAAAGGAGACTACCATGACATTTGTACATAGAATAAAGATAGAGACAGTCGATGAAGAAGGAGATGTAATATCAGAAGAAACTATTTCTGAGAAACGGATAGTAAGTCCAAAGAGTATAGAAGATGTAGGTATGGTTGAAGATGAGCAAAGAAAAATACTGCAAGATATACAGAATAAAACTCTAAAATCACTCAAAGATTTGTTATAGTAGACACGACACCAAATAAAATAGTTATTGATATAGTTAAAATGGAGATTAAGTAAATGTTATGAGTAATATAAATCTAGATCCATTAGAGCTTGCGATTATACAATTAGAGTTAGGTATTAAGCGAGTTGAACAAAATATTAATGATGAGTTGCTTCGAGATGGAGTAATACAGCGTTTTGAGTATACAATAGATTTATCATGGAAATTCTTGCAAAGGTATCTTAAAAGTGAATTACAGGTAGAAGAGTCTGTAATTAGAAGTAAAAAAGATATATTTCGTGAGGCTTTTAGACTCAAGCTTATAGATAATGCTGAACGATGGATTGCTCATTATGAGGCTCGTAACTCTACTTCTCATGAATATAATCAAGAAGTAGCAAAAGCGGTATACTGTCAGCTATTATTATTTCTTCCTGATGCAAAAAAATTACTGGAGATATTAAAACATGTCACTTGATGTTCGTTCTGATCACTTGCAGATAATAAAAACTATACTAGATAAGCATGTGCCAGATTATGAGGTTTTTGTATTTGGTAGTCGTGCTAATGGTAAAGCAAAGAATACTTCTGATCTTGATTTGTGCATTAAAGGTAGTGTTCCTGTTTCTTTAATAAAGCTTGCACATCTGCGTGATGATTTTAGTGAATCAAACTTGCCCTATAAAGTTGATGTAGTGGATTGGGTTGTATTAAGTGATAGCTTCAGAAAAATTATTATTCAAAATAATCCAGTAAAAATTGAAATTAAAAACTATAATGGCCCCTAAAAACTGGACAGAAAAAAATAAAATGAGATATAATTTCAAACGCGTTGTTGCATAACCCCTTCTAAGTCTCTCCGTCAGAATGGCACAAGGGGAGAGCATAAATAGTTTTGCTTAAGCTGCATTTTTTAATTCTTTAGTCTCTTCGTCAGAAAGGCACAAGGCTATGTAAACTAGGAGATTTGATGGAGAGTTTAGTTGCGAGATCCGTAAGAAAATGCTATATTTTGTGCAGAAACCTTATGGATTTGAGAGTAAAATGCCAATAGAAAATTTAAACGCATCACAAAATCAGGGACGATTTTTTGAACAAATTTTATCTAAAAAACTAAACCCAAAGCATAAACTCTATCAATTAAGAGATTTAATAAATTGGTCTGATTTAGAAACAAAAGCTTTAGGTCATGTTGATATTAAGAAGTTTGGTAGAGATAGAAAATCACATCGCATTTTTCCAGTAAATCTTCTGCAGAGTTGCATACTAAATCACCAATAGAAGCAGCTTTAACC
>DAHVSZ010000059.1 GCA_027328625.1 Candidatus Paracaedibacteraceae bacterium
CTTGTCGGCAAGATGCAGGACAAAATAAAGATGAAAATGCTACTCATATCATAGAAAATCTTCTGCCTGAAATTATGGAAAAAATAAGGCAAGATTATGTTGAGCCAGTGGATGAGCAAAAACTTGCTGAAGGAGCGCTGAATGGATTACTTACAACACTTGACCCATATTCTATTTATTTAAATAAAAAGGATTTCCAATTATTAACTGATACTACTAAGGGTGAATTTGCAGGGGTAGGTCTTGAGATTATTGCAGCCAAAGGTATAATAAAAGTTATTGCTGCAATTGATGATACTCCTGCTTATAAAGCAGGCCTTAAAGCAGGAGATATGATTACGCACATCAATGGTCAAGAAGTTCATAAATTATCTCCAAATGATGCTCTGCAGCAATTGCAAGGAGAAACAGGAACAGAAATCTCTCTTACTGTTGTTCGTAAAGATTTAGAGCCTTTTGTTGTTAAGCTAACACGTGCAATTATAAGGGTGAATCCTGTAAAATTTATGATTAAACAAGATATAGCGTGTATTCGTATCTCTTGCTTTAATGAAAATGCAACCGAAAAATTGCATGAAGTTCTTCAAAAAATAAATTCAATCCCAGATCTCAATGGGCTGATTTTGGATCTGCGTAACAATCCTGGAGGGACATTAGAGCAAGCTGTAGAGGTAGCTAGTTCGTTCCTTGATTCAGGCATAATAGTTGATATAAAGAGCCGAAATCCTAATTATAACCAAACCGTACGTACTATAAATCGAGACTTAATTAAAGGTGTGCCAATGGTTGTCTTGATTAATAAAGGTTCAGCTTCAGCTTCTGAAATTGTGACTGGGGCTTTAAAAGATCATAAACGTGCTATTGTAATGGGTACGCAGTCTTTTGGTAAAGGTTCTGTGCAAACCCTTTTTAGTATTCCTGGATACGGTGGGTTTAAAATTACAACTGCAAGTTTCTATACACCTAATGGAAATGCTATTCAAAATAAAGGTATTGAACCTGATATTGTTGTTGAAGAGAATGAATCTTCTATAAAGAAAGAGGAATCAAAAACTCCTTTAGCCGATGAACCACCTCTTGATTACCAAATGCAGCGGGCAATTGATCTTTTAAGAGGGTTATCAGTCTTTCAAATGAAAGGATAGTATGGTTCATAAAATAATTACTTTAATGATGCTATTGATGAGTATTGGCACTGTTGTGTATCCTTCACAGAACAATACTGTTGTGCCTTTAAGCAATAATGGGATAAGTGCCCGTTTCTTAAAAGGAGGCTTGCATATTAGCAATCCTGAGATTAGCATTATTGTTGGGCATTTTGGATTTGAAATGGCTGTTGAGCAAGTTTTAACATTTCTTCCAAGTTCTGTTGCTCTTGCTTTTGATGTTTATTCCAATATTGAAAAGAAATGGATAGATAAAGCACATGAGCAAGGAAATTCAGTTTTTTTAACAGTTTCATCTTTTAAATTTATTTCAGGTAATGCTTCTAGCCCAGTATCATTAAACTTATATACGCAAGAGTCTGATATACATGAATGGGGAAAAAGAATAGGTTCCACTCTCAAAGGTTTTCTAATTGACAGAAATATTTGTCAGGATACCAGGTCTTTTGCAGCTCTAACTAACTACATCAAAAAGCAAAACCTATTGATACTCTTATCAGAAGCTGGAGAAAACACACAGACAATTTGTGGTAACCATCCTGAAAAATGCTTTGTAGGGGATGTTGTTATTCAAGCAATTGATTCTAACGATCAAATTGAACGTAAACTTGAAGCAACCAAATTACTTGCTGAAAAACAAGGATATGCAAATCTTGTTGTCTTTTTATCTAGTTCTCAAATGTTTACAATGCTTAAAAATTGGATGACATCTTTAAATGAGAAGAGTTTTATATTTGTCCCTGTTGAAAAAAATTTAACAAAAGAAAATCGCTATGGATAAAAGCTATGATATCAGAAAAGGAATAGGGCTTATGCTTGTTAACAAAGAAAAAAAAGTCTTTGTTGGACAAAGGGCTGACTCGTCTAAGGATAGTTCTTCAGTTTATGATGCTTGGCAAATGCCCCAAGGCGGTATAGATAATAACGAACTTCCCCAAACTGCTTTATTTAGAGAGATGAAAGAAGAAATAGGTTGTGACAAAGGTGAAATTATTGCTGAAAGTATAGAATGGTATACCTATGAGTTACCTGCCTATTTACAATCAAAATTATGGAAAGGGCGATTTAAAGCTCAAGCGCAGAAATGGTTTTTAGTCAAATTTTTAGGTGAAGATAGGGATATAAATATAAACACAAATCATCCAGAATTTACTGATTGGAAATGGGTTCATTTCAATCAGCTTTCAACTCTCATTGTTCCATTCAAACGCAATGTTTATCTTTCAGTAATGAAGGAATTTGGTTGGTATTTTCAGAACAATGACCCTTTATGATCTTTCTGCATGATGGGCTTCGTGGTGGCGATGATGGCGATGATGATTGTGATGGTGATGATGCCCAGTTGAAGGCTTTTCTTTATTGTCCTTATACACTAGGTGTTTTTTTAAGGGAAGCCCAACAATCTGGGTTTCAATTTCACTTTTCAAATGGTCAAATTTCTTAAGATCATTTTTGACAAGGTGAGTTGTTGGTAATTGTTTAATTGTCATAGGGTTTACATGATGCCCTTTGTAAAGGACTCCAAAATGGAGGTGGGGGCCTGTTGCAAGCCCTGTTCTCCCTACATTACCAATGTGGTAACCTTGGGAGACATGAGCACCAACTCTAACAAAAATCTTACTAAGGTGGCCATATTCCGTTTCATAGCCACTGGCGTGTTTAATTCTGATGTAATTTCCAAAATCACCGTGATAACCTGCTTTTGTCACGACTCCATCACCAGCTGCCATAACAGCAGTTCCAATTGGCGCTCCAAAATCAACACCTTTATGATCTCGTCTATAACCCTTTATCGGATGCATTCTCATACCATATCCTGAAGTAATTCGCATTTTTCTTGGGTCAATAGGGGTTTGCAATATTGCTCTCGCAACACCTTCTCCTTTTGCATTATAGTACCCATAGGCTCCATTTGCTGACTTAAAGTGATAAAGCTTATGAACATGCCCATTTGCTGAGAAAGCAATGTATAGTAAATTTCCTGGCTTAATGTATTTTCCGTTACTATCTTGAAATTCTTCATAAAGAAGTTCAAAAGGGTCTCCGCTTCTGATGCCATGTTGAAAATTGACAGCATAACTAAGAGCTTTAATAGCTTCACTTACTACTTTTTTTGGTACATGAAGTTTGTGAGCTGAACTATGAAAACTTGATTTAATAACACCTTCAACTCTTTTAAATTTTTTTGTTAATACAGCTGTAAATTTATCGACTTTAAAGCCATGCTTTTTATGATTTGTGAGAATAATTTGATGTTCAACGTCAGGTTTAAACTCTAACTCGATTAACGTAGCTTGGCTCATTTCGCTTTCTTGGTGGTATTTTACCAAGATTATTTGTCCAATTTGCAGATCTTTAAAATTATAGGCCTGTCGTAATGTTTTGGTTGACTCTTCTATTTCTTTTGGGGAAATGCCAATGCTTGCTAAAAGAGAAGCAATTGTATCTCCTTTACCAACCTGGAGCATTTGTTGTTTATCTGAATTAAATTTGGCTTGTGCAAATAAAAAAGATGAAGTTAATTTTTCGTTTAGGGAATTTACGTTTAAGTCTGGATTAGGCGTTTCAAAATTTTGAGAAGAAACATTTTCTATTTCTTTATCAAGTTTGGCTTGAAATTCATAACCTATATAATATTCACGTGCAGAAATTAAACAAGCTATTATCATCAAACCAACACTTGTAAGATGTGCGTGTTTTGCCAAGCTTGCTTTTCCTCTCTTTAAAAATTATACTACTATTGATTTTCTTAAAGTAATATATGCTTAAAACAATAAAATTTTAAATAAAGTATTTTTTATTGTTAAGATATGATCCTGCTATTCTGCCAATTCTTGGCTTTGATGTCAACTTGTCAGTCAATAATGTTTTTTAGGCAATTTATTCTTTGTGAATCTTCACGGGCTAATATTCATAAATTTTCCTTGGGGGTTTTTTACGGATGTGTAATAGCTATACTAGCTGATATTGTTGTAGCTAGAGAAAAGTAACGAGGATCTAATTGATGAACAGATTTTCTTTTAAAAATTACTTTGAGACGAACACAGCACCTCAGTCTTATTTTATTTTAAGTCAGTTATATTCACAAAACAAAAGAGAAGGACAATTGGAGCAAGAGCATTTGGATTGTCCGTGGCCGGAACTTCTTTATAGAAAATTGTTATTGACACTAGTTTTTGTTATTGGGTTTATTGTCTTATTAATGAAGGCTTTTTAAAAAGTCAGTTATCAATAAGTTGCATTTTTAATCCTACTTCCGTTAATATAGCCTCAATTATATCACCTATTTATTCATCCAAAATGGTAGTTGTTGCAGCTTTATATCAGTTTACCCCTTTTAAAAATTATACAGAATTACAAAAACCACTACTAAATGTTTGTAAGTCTAATAAAGTAAAAGGAACTTTACTTCTCGCCGCTGAGGGTATCAACGGAACAGTATCAGGGACAAGAGAAGGAATTGATAATTTAGTTTCTTATTTAACAAATGATCTTGGTTTAAATAATCTTGAATACAAAGAATCTTTTGCTGATGATCATCCATTTTTTAGGATGAAAGTTCGTCTTAAAAGAGAAATTGTGACTTTGGGACAACCTGATATCAATCCAAACGAAAAAGTAGGAACATATGTAGACCCTAAAGATTGGAATGATCTTATAAGCGATCCAGATGTTGTTTTGATTGATACACGAAATGATTACGAAGTAAAAATTGGGACTTTTAAAGGTGCTATTGATCCAAAAACGCAGTCTTTTACTGAATTTCCTGATTATGTAAAACAGCATCTCGATAAAACAAAACATAAAAAAGTTGCGATGTTTTGCACAGGCGGGATACGGTGCGAAAAAGCATCTTCTTATATGCTGTCTCAGGGATTTGGTGAGGTTTATCACTTAAAAGGTGGTATTTTAAAATATCTTGAAACCATACCCGCAGAAAAAAGTTTATGGCAAGGTGAGTGTTTTGTTTTTGATCAGCGCGTAGCAATCAAACATGGTCTAGAACAGGGAAGCTACGATGTTTGCCATGGTTGTCGAATGCCAATTACTGATGCTGATAAATATTCACCATATTTTGAAAAAGGTGTATCATGCCCAAACTGCTATGACGTTGTTTCCGAAGAAAGAAAACAACGTGCAAGAGAGCGCCAACGACAAATTGAGATAGCAGCAGCGCGTAATCAAATGCATTTAGGAGATAGTACTCGGCCGAAGAAGAGAGAAAATTAATCTGCCTAGATTAGAACCAATGACCTTTTACTATTTTTGATTAAGCAGGGGTATCAAAAGAAGCTGAATTATCTAAATACATTTTGATTAGATCTGACTTAGTATTGTAACCTGTTTTAATTTTTAGATTGTTAAGATAACTTTCAACTGTTCTTGGAGATAGCCTTAATGATTTAGCAGCTTCTTTCATAGTTTTTCCGCCGGCAAGCATATATAAGCATTCCCATTCTCTTTTACTAATAGTAATGAGCTTACCTTGGACGATTAATGATTTTCTATTAAGTTCTGTGACTTCTAAAAACTTATCAAAATTATAAATCTTTTCATAAGGAGCCATATTTAATTTGGTTGGAAATTTTATTGAGTTTCGTTCGTCCAAATCTAATGCGGGCAATTTATCGTTAAAAAAATTGATATAACGTGATAAAAGTTGTAATTTCGAAAAATTTAATGCTGCAGAAATAAGAGAATCCGTTTGAGTTGTTGAAAAATCCCATAACTCAACATAGGTTGGATGTCTTCTATAAACAGATATCCCCGCTAGAAAACTATAAAGTTCTTGAAAGGCATTAATTATATAGTCGTTAGTGTTAAGTGAAACTGTAAAGTAATTTGTTTCTCCAAGTTGGGTTTGCCGTATAGCTTCTGTAAAGTCTGGCCCATTGTCTAAAGCATTAAGACAGTACCATTGAAATGATTCTAGATGGGTGTTCGCCCAAAAAAAGGTATCACATTGCTGCTGTTCATCTAGATAAAACCTACCATAACCAAACCATTGAATATTTAAATGGTGAAGAGGGGAAGCTACATCATTCAATCTCTCATTGATGCATGTTTGGTATTCAATGCAATCTTTTCGAAGGTTTAGTAATTCTTGCCTTACCATGTACTATTTTTAGACAAATTTGAGAGTTCATACTAGAAATTTGTATTTTGGCAAGTTGAAAAACACAATAGAGTAATATTTACGTTATAACGAAAGATAGTTTTTGGTATGGAACTAAGTTAAATGAGAATACACTGTAAAAACTACTCAGTCACCTCAGCTAATTTAGCAGCCTGGTCCTCAGAAATTAATGGATCAATTAATTCATCCAACGCAGTGCCTTCCATGATTTGATCAATTTTATAAAGTGTTAGATTGATACGATGATCACTTACACGCCCTTGAGGAAAATTATAGGTTCTTATGCGTTCAGAACGATCACCAGAGCCAACTTGGTTCTTACGACTCGCAGCGCGTTCTGCATCTTGGCGCATACGTTCTGCCTCATACAAACGGGCTCGTAAGATTTTCATGGCTTTAGCCCGATTTTTATGTTGTGATCGTTCATCTTGCTGGGTAACGACAACACCTGTTGGAATGTGAGTGATTCTAACCGCGCTATCTGTGGTGTTAACATGTTGTCCACCAGCGCCTGAAGCTCGATAAACATCGATCTGTAAGTCTTTTTCATCAATCTGAATATCAACATCTTCTACTTCTGGAAGAACTGCAACTGTTGCAGCTGATGTGTGAATACGGCCACTGGCTTCAGTTTCAGGAACGCGCTGAACACGGTGTACACCTGATTCAAACTTTAAGCGTGCGAATACTCCCTTACCGCTGATCGAAGCGCTTGCTTCTCGAATGGCACCAAGTCCTGTATCTGTACTGTTTAACAGTTCAAATTTCCAACCTTTAAGAGCTGCGTAACGTTGATACATACGCAACAAATTTGCAGCAAAAAGCCCTGCTTCTTCTCCACCTGTTCCAGCTCTAACTTCTAAAATAGCGTTTCTTTCATCATCAGCATCTTTAGGGAGCAAAAGAACTTGAATATCATGTTCCATTTGGGGAATTTTTTCTTTTAAGGAAAGCCATTCTAGTTCAGCTAACTCTCTCATTTCTGAATCTGAGCTAGTATCAGACATCAAAGTTTGTACTTCTTTTAAATCATTTTCAGCTTTGCGAAGAATTTTGATAGCTTCAACTACATCGGTTAAATCAGAATACTCTTTTGATAGTTTGGCAAAATCATTAGGGTCAGCCATGTTATGTGTAGCAAGGGCTTGACTTAACTCTTCATGACGTTGGATAAGACGATTTAATTTTTCAGAAAATGACATTATGCAGACTCATAGTGTTAAAGAAGATAAATAAGGGAAAAGTTGATTTGAGTCAACAATCATTTCTTTATTGGGAAGATTGTCATCAGTTTGTAAATTACGCACTTTAACCTGGTTTTGAGTAAATTCATCATTACCAAACACAATCGCAATTTGGCATTCTGCTTTGTCGGCCTGTTTGAAACGTTTGCCCAGGTTTCCATTAATAAATAACTCAGTTGTAAAATTATGCTCACGCAAATTCTGAGTGAGTTTTAAAGCTTCAGTTTCTAATTCTTCTCCAATTGGAATAACAGCTATTCTAAGTTTATGGTCTTTAAGATCAGATGACAAAAGTAAGGCCAGACGATCAATACCCATTGCCCAACCTACACCCGGAACAGAAGGTCCTCCCATTTGCTCCATCAAACCATCATATCGGCCACCAGCTAATATCGTATCTTGGGCACCTAGGCTGTCGGTTTTAAATTCAAATGCTGTATGACAGTAATAATCTAGCCCTCGAACTAAATGTGGATCAAGAATATAAGGAACTGTTAAAGCATCCAATCCTTGAGTAACCTTTTTGAAAAATTCTTTTGATTCATCATTTAAATAATTTTCAAACTTTGGTGCCTGAGAGCAGATTTTTTTATCACCATCATCTTTTGAATCTAAAATCCGTAAAGGATTTTTTTCAAGTCGAATTTTGCTATCTTCAGAAAGGTTATTGATGTGCTTACTAAAATAACTAACCAAAGCTTGGCGAAATTTCATTCGGCTATCGGTGTCACCTAAGGTATTAATATGAAGCTTATAATCGCTAATACCTAAAGTTTTTAAAATATGATCAGCCAAAGCAATGCACTCAACATCATAAAATGGATTGGCCATACCAATACATTCAATCCCAAGCTGATAAAATTGGCGGTAACGTCCTTTTTGAGGACGCTCATAACGAAACATTGGTCCTGAATAAATACGTTTTTGAGGAAGAGTTTGTGTCAATCCTTCACTAATTATGGCTCGAACAACAGCAGCTGTACCTTCAGGCCTCAGAGTAATAGATTCTCCGCTTCGATCTGAAAAAGTATACATTTCTTTGCCAACAATATCTGAGGTTTCCCCCAACGTTCTCTGAAAGACAGAAGTATATTCAAATATAGGTGTCTCAATAGGCTGATAATTATAAGTCGTTGCTACAGTTTCAGCAGTCCTAATAATACGATGGTAAATTCGAAGCTCATCACTTAATAGATCTCTTGTCCCTCGGACAGGTTGTAATGACATAAAATTCAGCTCTGTTTCTTATAATGATATTTGAATTGATTCTACAGTATCTTATCAGGAGTATAATGCTTTCTCCACCAATTCTGCATTTCTAGAAATCGCATACAAATAAGCCTTAGTTGCTATATCAGGAACGCGGCGTCCATGTTCCCAATTTTTTAAAGTGTTTAAATTAATCCCAAATCGTGCTGCAAATTCAGCTTGAGACATTTTTAAATGTTCTCTGATGTCTTTAACGTTAAGGATTTCAGGAATTTTCACCCTTTTTAATTTCTTTTCAGAAGAAATTCTGGCAGCCTTAGGATTTCCTTGTGCATGTTCCAAAGCTTCTTGAAGTGATTTAATAAGCCTTTGCCCTGCTGTTTCCATGTTATCCTCCGTAAGCCTTTCGAAGTTGCTCTGTTAAATTTCTGAGAATAGTCAATTCATCTTTACGCAAATCCACTTTTTCAGATTTTGTGTACACATCTAACAAAAAAAGCGGAATTTTAGCATTATGGTAGTAGTAAATGACCCTAGCTCCTCCTGACTTTCCTTTTTGCTGCGTGGCTACTCTAATCTTTCGAATTCCGCCAGAATGACGAATAATATCACCCAATTTAGGAGTATTTGCTAATGTTTGCTTTAAGTCATTCAATTCTTCTAGTTGAAAGACCTTTTCAGCGTGCCTGATAAAACTCGCTGTTTCTACAATTGTTAGCCATTCAATTTCTTGTCTTCCCATATATTATATATAAGCCATTGACTTATATAAGTCAATGGCTTATATAGGCTAATCTAAAAATTATGATTCTACAGCATCTTCACATCGCTTACAGATATCATTATGCTTACGGCTGCTTTCAATTTCATTAACTTCTGGTAAAACTTTCCAACATCTTGCGCATTTTTCACCTTCTGCTAAGTTTACAACAACCCCAACATCCTTGACGTCATCAATTGTAACGGCACCAGCTGGTGGCTGAGCAATCACTAAGGTAGCAGCAGAAGTAATAGCAAGCTCTGAAATATCAATTGTTTGAAGAACAGTTGCAACATCAGCCGGAACATAAACGGCAATATGAGCTTGCAAACTTGAACCAATGGTTTTAGCTGATCGCTCTAATTCTAAAGCATTTGTCATAACACGCCTTACATTACGAATGATTTGCCATTGTTTATCAACAATTGCATTTTCCCATTCTTCTAGAAATTCAGGGAAGAGTTGCTCATGAATGCTTTCATTTTTTGATAAAGAATAAGCTTGCCATGCTTCTTCTGCTGTAAAGCTTAATACTGGAGCTAGCCAATGAGTCAATGCTATAAATATCTGATTCATAACTGACCTTGTAGCTCTTCTTTTCAGAGAGTTTAAAGGATCACAATATAAACAATCTTTCCGTATGTCGAAATAAAACGCAGACAAATCAACAGAGCAGAAAGTATGTAAAGCTGTGTAAAAGCTAGGAAAATCATATTCTTTTACTGCTTGTAGATGAATCTTATCTAAGGTCTTTAGCTGATGAAGCACCCATTTTTCTAAAGTTGGTAGCTCATTATATGTAACAGTTTCTTCTTGTTTGTAATCTGCTAAAGCTCCCAGAAGATAACGCAATGTATTACGAAATCTGCGATAAATGTCTTCTTGGTGTTTTAATATTTCCTTACCAATTCTTAAGTCTTGTGTATAGTCTGAGCCAACAACCCAAAGGCGCAAAATATCAGCTCCAAGGGTACTAATGACTTCTTCTGGGGCTACAACATTACCTTGGGATTTTGACATTTTATAGCCTTTTTCATCCAAGACAAAACCATGCGTTACAACTTGCTTATATGGAGCTTGGTTAGTTGTTCCACATGATTCAATCAATGAAGATTGAAACCATCCACGATGCTGGTCTGAGCCTTCTAAATAGACATTTGCAGGCCAAGTTAGGTCTGGTCTTTGTTTGAGAACATAATAATGGCTACAACCACTGTCAAACCAAACATCTAAAATATCATTAACTTTCTCATAATCATCAGCTGAGTATTTAGAACCTAAAAAGTAAGAAGAGTCATACATATGCCAAGCATCAATACCTTTTTCTTCAAAGGCTTTTACAATTCTTTGGTTAACATCAGTATCCTTCAAAGGTTCGCCACTTTGTTTATGCACAAAAAGAGTAATGGGGACACCAAGAGTCCTTTGCCTTGAAATGCACCAATCTGGCCGATTTTGCACCATGCTTGCTATACGGTTTTTTCCTTGTTCTGGATACCATTCTACTTTGTCGATAGCACCCATTGCTCTATCTCGTACATCATCAATATTTATAAACCATTGAGATGTTGCACGATATATTAAAGGAGTTTTCGAACGCCATGAATGTGGATAGCTATGAACTATCTTAGCAGCATGCAACAGAGCATCAACCTTTCTAAGTTCCTCGATAATATGTGACGCAACTTTATAGACGTGTTCACCAGCGAACAAGGGAACATGCGGGTAATATGTGCCATCTCCTTGAACTGTGGCTGGTACTTCAAGGCCATATTCTTGACCAACCTCAAAGTCTTCGACACCATGCCCTGGAGCCGTGTGAACAAGACCCGTACCTGTTTCGGTTGTAACATGTTCACCAGGTAAAAGAGGAACATCAAAGTCATATCCTTGATCTCGCCAGGGATGAGCACAAACAGTACCTTTAAGTTTATTACCAGATATGGTGTCAATGATGGAATATTGATTAATACCAGCTTTTGTACAAAAAGCTGTCACTAAGTCCTTTGCCAATACAAGTTGCTGGCCTTTATTAATCAAATCTGTTTCTTCTAAAACTTCAATAATGGCGTATTCATACTCTGGCCCAAAAGCAATGGCTCGATTTCCTGGCAATGTCCAAGGTGTCGTTGTCCATATAACCATTGCAGTGCCATCTAGTGAGGGAAGAGAAGGGGTGGTTACATCAAATTTAACATATATGGATTCACTAGTGTGTTCTTGGTACTCAACTTCAGCTTCAGCTAGAGCCGTTTTTTCGACAACAGACCACATAACAGGTTTAAGACCGCGGTATAAAAGCCCATTCATTAAAAATTCTAGTAATTGGCCGGCAATTTGAGATTCTGTTTTGAAATCCATTGTATTATATGGATTTTCCCAATCCGCAATGACCCCCAAGCGTTTAAATTCACTTTTCTGAATCTCCATCCATTTAGATGCAAATGCACGACATTGAGCAATGAATTCCAAAGGGGGGACGTCTTCTTTTTTAAGGTTTTTTACTCGGTAAGATTCTTCAATTTTCCATTCAATAGGCAGTCCATGAGAATCCCAGCCAGGAACCATAGGAGCATCATATCCCATCATCTGATATGTTTTATTAACGATGTCTTTTAAAATGACGTTTAATGCATGTCCTATATGGATATGCCCATTAGCATAAGGAGGACCAAAGTGAAGAATGAATTTCTCTCGGCCTTTGGATTTTTTGCGCAGCCTATTATAAAGGTCGATTTCTTGCCAGTACTTAAGAAGTTCTGGTTCGCGCTGAGCTAAACCAGCTTTCATGGCAAAATCAGTTTTGGGTAAAAAAACGGTGCTTTTGTAATCCATCATTTTAAAAATATTAGTTGTTACAACATTATTGTTATAGGCTAGCTAAAAGCTTGAAGGCAAGTAAAGAAGCTTATCAAGTATCTTAAAATTTAATTCTCTTGTAGTCGTTTTTTAACTATTTGTGTGCTATATAAGAATTGATGCTGCAGAGTGCGTTGCATGATTAGAATCCCTTGGCCCACTTTTTTTCCTCGGGAACTGTCTCTGCTGAAGCTGTGGTTTCAGTATTATGGTGCCCACCTGGTCTTTTGGCCACGAGAGGATCAAAATCTGACGGCTCAAGCGGCATCATCTTTCCTGATTGAGTAGGATTTCACGACACCATATGTTATGAACATAGGGTGGTATGTAATGGAACAATTTGACCTTTTCTCCTATTTGCTCAACAAATCACAATAGGTTCACTTACCACCCGACATTTTCTTTTAGCGTCATTACAAGCCCTTGATAGAGGCATAGGTACTACACAAGTTTAGTCAAT
>DAHVSZ010000005.1 GCA_027328625.1 Candidatus Paracaedibacteraceae bacterium
GAAAGTTAAAAATACAGATTGTTAGAGAAAAAATATAATAAACAGAATTTGCGATAATAAATATCGAAAATATTGTTTATATGACTATTCTTATATTTACTTAATATAGATAAAATTTAATCTATTCTTAAGTTGTTTCACAAGATGCTTTTTGATGTTTGCTGTCAATATTTTATGCTTGCGGTTTTTAGTTTATAAAGCGGCGAAAAAACTCACTTTAAAAATGCATGTTTGCGGTCAGAAAAAACATGCTTGCGGTGAATTTATCATTTCGAACCCAGATAATACATTCATAACAAGTCCAATTAGTTCAATTAGTTCAATTATCTAAGTTTGAGGAGAAGAGCATGTTTCCAAAAAATCAATTTATCAACCGCATCAATGTTCCGAAGTCACCATCAACACACCCTTTCACTCACATTTTTTGCTTTGTTCTCTAGGGTGTAGCCAGTAATGAAAGTTATTAACAAATTTGTATTAGACAAACACATCCGGGAACAACCAGAAACAAGAAATAGTCTTTTAGCTTGGCTGCAAACTGTTGAAAGATACGAGTGGAACAAGTTTCCGGATGTTTTAAATCATTTTCCAAAAGCTATGGCGTTGAAGTCTGGAAGGGAAGTGAACTTTGAGATCCAAAAAGACTCCTGTTACTTGCTTTCTGTGATTCATTACCCAAATCAAGTTTTATCCATCTTGTCGATAGGTTCTTTAGAAAACGTCTTAGTTCCGCGTTTAGCAAAACATTTTCGTAAGGGAAATTAACAATACAAGTGGAATCCGAAGGCATGCTGAGTAGCTCAAAAAGGTTTTTTGTAAAGGAATAGTTAATGAAACAAACAATGCCACAAACAACGAAACGACTGAACATGTTCAAAAAAATGACTTTGGGGTTTCTCATTGGGGCTGGTATCAATGCTGCTTTTGCGGCTCTCGATATGAAACCGACTGTTGAAGAATACGATAAACATGAATCAGGTATTGCTCGTTTAATCTTGGGTGGGGGAGGTGTTTGGAGTCTCGCTCGAACCTTTCATGCCGGTGGGTTTGCTCCTTTGGGTGTTTATGGAGGAGCTGCTATTGGTTACTACCTGATTCACAAAGCCAGACCCGAATGGTTTCCTCTTTAAAGGAGTATGTTGTGTATGAGTATTCAACAACACGTCATCTTAAATCATGTCGACACACCGGTCAGGTTCTTATTCTGGACAAAAGAAGAAGCCTTGCTGATCTTAGCTCCTTTTATGCTGGGTACCACTCTAGATTTTGTTCTTTTAGGGTTAATGGCAAGTTTAACCAACTTTTATCTCATTCGTCTTTATAAACGCTATTTTGGCAAAGGGCAGCTACAAGCGGTTCGGTATTGGTTTTTTCCACAAAGTCCAAAACGTCTTTCAAGTTTTCCACCCTCACATATTCGAGAATTTATAGGATAAGGTAGGGCAAGAGAGAGATGAAATTCCAACTACAAGCAAAACGATTAGGTCATGCCCAGTTTCAACGGAATCTTTTCTCCGGTTTAAGTTGCATTCTTCTGGGGATTTGTTTGTTACTTTCTGTTTCCTTGTTTTTTAAAAAAGAGCGCATCATTATTTGTCCTCCTGAGCTTAAAAACAGTTATTGGGTTGAAGGCAATCAATTTTCTCCCTCTTACATTGAAGAAATGAGCCTTTTCTTTGCGCATCTTTTGCTGGATGTCACGGAATCCAGTATCGGTTGGCAGGGATCTGTTATCTTACGTTATGTCATTCCAGAAAGTTATGGCGCACTTAAAGCTAAAATCTTAGAAGATGAAAAACGTCTTAAAAAAGAACAACTGAGCCTTCATTTTAAAGCAACAAACTTCAAGCTGGATGCCGGCCAATTGCTTGCTGAAATCACGGGCGATTTAATCAGCTAT
Source organism: Candidatus Paracaedibacteraceae bacterium (assembly GCA_027328625.1). Lineage (GTDB taxonomy): Bacteria > Pseudomonadota > Alphaproteobacteria > Paracaedibacterales > CAIULA01 > CANJLN01. The sequence goes on from DAHVSZ010000005.1 coordinate 1,901, forward strand.
GTGGGTTCTAAAAAAATCTCTCAAATTCGAGAAACCTATCAGATCAAGTTACAAAATCGCTCAGGTCGACTTTTGATTGAATCTTTTTCTTTACTTAAAACGGAGAAGACAGGTGAAACTGCATAAACTCAAGATGTTTTCTTATTTTTGTATGATTGTGTTCATTTTAGGGCTCTCTCTGAACTGTTCTTATGCAAACCAAATTTTACCTCTTTCAGAAAATAAACGAATCGAAATTGCTATCTCAGCTGATTCTATGAATCGGATAGCAGTTCTAAACGATCGTATTTCTCAAGTGTTTGGCGATGAAGGTGCTTTTGTAAGCCAAGCCGATGAGAATACCGGGCAGCTTTTTATTAAACCCAGCCCAGAGAATGGTACTAAGCCTCTCTCAATGACGTTCATTACAGAAAATGGAATAACGCAAGACCTGACTCTTAAACCAACGGCCAAAAGCGCGACCACAACTGTCTTTAACACAAGTGTCTTTAAGAACGCCACAAAGTCAAATGCTTTTAAAGAGTCCATAAATCCAATGGGGAAAACGCTTCAAAAAACCCTGCCGTTTCAAGAACAGCTTTTACTCGTCATGAAACAATTGGTCGGAGGGCAATTGATTGAAAAAGAAGGAGATAATTCTAACCGTTCAAATCCTGAAGGTTACCAACTTGAGCCTATAAAATCTTATCAAGCGGGGCCTTATAGTGCTCAGGTGTTTTCTGTTCAAAACATCACACCAACTCCAATTGAACTTTTAGAAAAGTCCTTCTACCAAGCTGGTGATCTCGCTTTAAGCTTTGAAAAGCGTGTTCTTCTGCCAGGGACTAAAACGCAACTTTTTGTGGTTAGACTCTTATGAACAATTCCATAAACACTGGTGACCTTTTCAAACGACGACAACAAGTTCTGTTTCTGGCTGTGATAGGCGTTCTGGTTGTTATTATTGTCATCTTAATGTGGGTTATCAAAGGAGATTCAAGAAAAACCACCTCTGAGGCAAAGCTTGACCACAAAACCTCCCTTACAACCGGTGCTAGCCGTGTCAATCCACAAGAAGTTTGGGTGCATAAGTTTACAAGTGAAGCAGAACTCACCAATAAACGCTTAGAGGCATTGGAACAGTTGCTTGATAAGCTTTTTAAGATGAATAATTCCTTACCCATTTATCAGGCATCACCTTATCAACCTAAAGATCCAGAGAGTCATGTGGCAGGTAAAAACCAACAATCCTCTCAAACAGAGACAGAAGGATTAAGATCTGAACTCGATCAGTTGAAAAAGGATGAGACAAGCCATCTTCAATTACCATCTTATCATCACCCAGATCAGCTTTTACCTCAGCCTCCAATTTCTGAATCACCTGATTTTTCTGTATCTGGGAAAAATGGAGGTGGTAAGGGAACCAGTAAGGGAAATAGTCTTGCTCCTCTTTCCTTATTCCAATCAAAAGCGGTGCAGAAGGTGAATATTAGGCTCCATCACTCAAAGGCCAATACCCTGCTTAAGACAACAGATAACACCATTCCAGCTGGTGCTTTTGCCAAAGCCATTCTTTTAGGAGGTGTAGATGCCAGTACCTCGATTCAATCTTCGAGTGATCCAAGACCTGTTCTTTTAAGACTAACAGATCCAGGTACTCTTCCCCGCAAATTTAAATCTGACCTTAAAGGCTGCCATGTGCTTGCCGCTTGTTATGGAGACATATCCAGTGAACGCGTTTTTATGCGTCTTGAAAAACTCACGTGCGTAGAGAGAAAAACAGGGGAAGTGGTTGAAATGAATGTTCAAGGTTATGTCGCGGGAGAAGATGGCAGAGCCGGTCTTCGAGGAACGGTTGTTGACCGTGCAGGAGAGAGTATGAGAAATGCTCTTGTTGGCGGGTTCTTTAGTGGCATGGGTAGCTTTTTAAGTCAAGCGCATAATCCAGTAACTTTTTCTCCAATGAGCGGTCTGGCCCAAACCAATCCTTTAACCAATGAAAGTATCTTGAAACATGGTGCTGCTAAGGGAGCCAGTAACGCTCTTGAAAAATATGCTGATTTTTATATAAAGCGCGCTGAACAACTACAACCCGTAATACAAGTTGCCGCCGGAAGACCGGTTGATATCGTCTTTAGCCAAGGTCTTGCTTTTGGAGAGAGTGCTATTCGACAAGCTGTTGGTAAAGTCAATGATCAAAAACGTCACCAGCAAGTTCAAGCCTTAGAAGAGGATCATCGTTCTGTTCAAACTTGGATTCCGTCTGAACAAAACTCTTCTCAAAGCCATTCTCATGGAGATTCTTAATGAAAACATTGGTAATAAAACCACTTGTAATGAAGTCACCTGCAATGAAACTCATTGGCAATCAATTCGTAAATAGACTCAAGCAAACTCGGATTCAGATGTCCGGGGGACAGCTGAATTCGCATATTCTTAAGTTTAAAAACAAATTCAAAATCCTGTTTTCCGGTTTGCTTGAGTCTATATTCTCTATTGTCAAAACTTTCTCCTCCTTTTTATCGTTCTTAATCCTGCTTTCTGGCTGTTCGAGTACTTCTGAAGTGTTTGAGTGTGAAGCTGGTAAAGGGATTGGCTGTAAGTCCATAAGTCAAGTGAACAAGATGGTTGATCAAGGTCAACTGGGTGAAAGTACCGATGAGTCTCAATCTCTAAAAACGGGTGCGCCTGTTTTTGTTCAACACAATTTGACACCGGATAGCCTGATACCGAATAGTAAGCCAATTGATATGAATGAAATTGTCTTATCGGATCAAACAACGGTGAGTCGTATCAAAGAAGATCATTTAAGAGTGTGGATAGCGCCGTTTCAAGATGATCAAGGGAATCTACATGAAGGCAGTGTGATCCATACCGTGATTCGTCCTGGTTACTGGCAATTAACGCCAGTGGTTTAAGCCGTTGTTTAAAGGAACACATGATGAGATGGAAAAGAAAAAAGAAAGTAGGCAGAGTATTTGAAAATGCTGAGTGATTTCGGAAAAAAGATTCTCTCTTTCTTTGGGGAACAGGACCAAAGCCCTGGTGTTAGCTCCTATTACAACGAAGCCTTAAAAGGGTTGTCTCAGTTTTATAACCTGTCAAAGTTTTTACCCTATGAAAGTTATGATGAAACCACGCAGCTCTTTTTCAATCAAGATAGTATCGGCTTTGTCATTGAAACCCTTCCCTTAGTTGGGGCTTCGGAAGAGATGCAACGCGAGGTCAGTGGGCTGTTTCAGCATGTGCTTCCTGAAGAAAGCAGTTTACAAATCATTTTATGGGCGGATCCGCATATTGGTGATTTTTGTGAGGCTTGGCAAAAAGCTCGAGAAGGACGTACTCCTATAATTGAAAACCTCGCTCAAAAACGATCTTCGTTTTTAAAGGAGCAAGCCTTTTATTCCAAGCAAAGTCCTTATAGCTTACGCACTTTTCGTTGTTTTTTAGCCTATACTCAAGCTTGTAAAAGTTTTAACTCTGTTATTTTGGCGGACATCAATCGAATCAAAAACCAAATCCAAACTACCCTTGAAATGTTGGGGCTTCCTGTTTGTATCTGGCAACCCGATCATCTTCTGCAGACGTTGAATGGGTTATTGAATCTGAATCCTTCTAACACCAATCTAGATAAACTGCGTTGGAACAAACTCCAAAATCTCAACGAGCAAATCACAAGCGCAACTACACATCTGATGGTCACAAGTGATGGTTTGTCTTTGAATTCAAATAAGGTGCAAATCAGAGCCTATCAAGTCCGTCAATATCCAGATGTTTGGTCACTCCATGCTATGGGGCAGTTGATTGGCGATGAAGATCGTGATTTTGCCCAGATTCCTTGTCCTTTTATCATTCACTATGGCATTCACATTCCAAAACAAGACAAACCTAAAACCAAAGTTTTGGCAAAATCCACCTATGTTGAAAGACAAGCTTATTCTCCTATAGGTAAATATCTTCCCTCTATTCAAAGAGAAGCCGATGAGCTTGGGTTTGTGAGGACGCAATTGGGGAAAGGAGAACGTATCGTCCAAACTCAATTTAATGTGATTTTATTGGCACATGAAAATCTTTTACCAACAGCTGAACAAATTCTTTTTAACTTGTATCAAAGTAAGGAATGGCGGTTAGAGCCCACCACCTTTTTACATCTTCCAACATTCTTAAGCTGCTTACCCATGATGTGGGGAGAAAAGGGGATTAAAAGCTTACTGAGTTTAGGACGACTTAAAACAACGCTCTCAACGGAATCAGCCAATTTATTACCCCTTCAAGGGGAATGGCAGGGTACCAAAAGCCCTGGAATGATCTTAGCTGGCAGAAAAGGTCAAATCTTTACTTTTTCTCCTTTTGATAACAATGCGGGCAATTATAACGTTTGTGTGGTGGGGCGTTCAGGATCAGGCAAATCGGTTTTTATGCAAGAATTGATGACCTCAACCTTGGGGTTAGGTGGTAAAGTATTTGTTATGGATGTGGGCCGTAGCTTTGAAAAGACCTGTTCCCTTCTGGAAGGGCAGTTTATTGAATTTAAACCAAAAACTCCTCTTTGTTTAAATCCCTTTTCAACAATATCGACGCATGATGAAGAAGCGGCTCAAGATGCCCTAGCGATGTTGAAGTCCGTCATTATGCTCATGGCAGCCCCAACACAAGGTGTTGATGATGTGGGGGCTGCATTAATTGAACAAGCCATGCGAGAAACTTGGAAGGTATATGGAGAAGTATGCACCATTACTCATATAGCCGATTGGTTAACAGGTCATGCTCATAAAAAAGCTCAAGATTTAGGAACCATGCTTTCTCCTTATACTAAGCATGGGGTTTATGGACGATTTTTTAATGGCCCATCGACAGTGAACTTAGATAACCCTTTGGTTGTGGTTGAACTCGAAGAATTAAAAGAACGCCAAGATCTTCAAGCGGTTGTTGTACAAATGATGATTATCAATATTACCAGCCGTATGTTTTTAGGAGATAGAAAGACTCCCTTTCATATTGTCTTTGACGAAGCTTGGGATATGCTGCGCGGCAATCAAAGCGGTGTCTTTATTGAAACCTTAGCAAGACGCCTTCGTAAATACTATGGATCTTTAGTGGTTGGTACGCAAAGTATCAATGACTTTTTTGTCAATCCAGCGGCACAAGCGGCTTTTGATAACTCCGATTGGATGTGCCTTCTTTCACAAAAGAAAGAATCCATTGAACAGCTTAAAAAAAGTGGGAGAATTTCATTGACACCTTTAATGGAAGCTCAACTTAATTCCGTTAAGACAAAGCATGGCTCTTATGCAGAAGTGATGATTTATAGCTCCAATGGTTATGCTGTTGGAAGACTCATTCTAGATCCTTATTCAGGCCTTCTTTATTCCACCAAAGCCGAAGAATATGCCGCTGTTCAAACTTTACGAGCACAAGGCCTCAGTGTTTCAGAGGCTATTGAACAATTACTCAAAAACCAAGAAGAGAGGAACCAAGAAGGGAGACGGTATGAATAGATTGTTCGGTTGACACTTTTAGCTCACATTGTGGGTTAAGAGTAAATAGGTGGCAGGTTGGATGTGCTTTTGAGGCCTTTTTGTTTTTAGTAACAAGAGCGGAAAGATTAGACCTCGTAAGGGAGACTATTCGCCCCTGTCACCGAACGGCCGTCATGAGGCTTTTAAAGAAATTTAGGATGACCTCGAATAGGAGTATGGAACAGCCGAACAAATTTTACTCTTAAACAACCATTCATTCAAAGAGGAAATACATTATGAAACATATTGGAATTGATCTTCATACCAATTGCTTCACAGTATGCTACCTGGAAGCAGGCAAACCAGAAAAGATTGAAACGTTTCGTTTACAAGAAATGGGGTTACAAAAATTCATAGAGACGCTTGAAGAAGAAGATGAAGTAGCGTTAGAAGCTACAGGCAATAGTTGTTTCTTTCGAGATCAGGTCTTACCTTATGTTTCTCGTGTTGTTGTGATTGCACCATGGCAATTTGAAGTAATTAGACGTTCTGTGAAGAAAACGGATAAGCATGACGCTCGCGCCATTGCTTTTTTTCTCAGTAAAGACATGCTGCCAGAATCACGCATAAAGAAGACAGAACATAATCAATTAGCTTCCTTGGTCCAAACACGAGAACAGCTTATGAGGTTGCGTGTTTCTCTTATCAATAAAGTGCACGGTCTTTTTAATCGTCGTGGCATCAAGATTAAGAAAGAAACATTAACAACGCAAAAGGGCTTTAATTGTTCTGTGGCAGCCTATACCTGGGAAGTTTTGGAGCGTATTGAAATCGACGTTATTAAAGAGCAACTTGAATCCTTAAGAAAAAGCCTTGCAAAACTTGAAAAAGAAATAACTTCTTTTGCTGAGACACTTCCTGGCTTTAAAAATCTGATTAGTATTAAAGGTATTGGCGCTCTTTCGGCTGCGATCTTACTTGCAACCATTGGAGATATTGCAGACTTTGAAAAAACAGGCAATTTGGCTGCTTACTTGGGTATTGTTCCTCGTGTTTCTCAATCAAATGACCAGCACCTTGTAGGGCGTATTACCAAAAGGGGTTCTAAAATTGCCAGAAAGACCCTTGTGCAATGTACGCTGATTGCCAAAAGATACAGCCTTTATTTGGACAGTTTTTATCAGCACATCAAGGCTAAAAGAGGAAGTGGAAAAGCCATCATCGCAACGGCTAGAAAGTTCCTCAATACAATTTTCTATACTCTCAAAAATGACTGGGTCTTTGAAGATTTTACTCAGTTCAAACTTTTATCTAGACAATCATCATAGGAGAAAAACTACATGAAGAAAACCCTTATCCAGATGATGACGATTGTATTGATTCTGGTTGAGCTGACAGTTTTAAGCATCTTTATTGTTTTAAGACCCAAATACGCCTTTGGCACGATAGACACAACAGCACTTGTTACAAAACAAGCAGAAATGTTGGCCAAGCACTATCCTCAAGGGAAAGTTAGTAAATACTTATTGCAGCATGGTGCTGATCAGATCAAAGAAAAGGTTGCAACTTTTGCCAAAGACAAGGGAGTTGTGCTTATAGCCAAAGGAGCGATTTGGGGAGGCAACCTTCCAGATTATACAGATAAAATCCTTCAAACCTTAAACACCAACACCATAGAGCAAGATTTTTGACGGTTATCTTGAGGATTATAGGATGCAACGCTTCTGTTATCTCTTTCTTCTGAATGTAGCTTTCATACCAATGACTCAGGCTGAGGTCATGAAAGATCATGCTATTAGAGATTATGCCATAAGAGATTACGGAATTATTGGCAATACGTTTGAGATCCTTGAAGAAGATTTTTTAGAGATGATTGAAAAGAGGCTTAAAAAACTAGAGGGAGATGGAAACCTACAAGAACACCAACAGAAAATTGCAAAGCAAGCACAAGAGAAAATCAAAAGACCAAAGCCTGTTGAAGGGATTCAACACACAAAAGAGCTAAGATCTTTTACTTATGATCCCAGTATCACTGTTCCTTATGATTTAAAAGATCATCAAGGAAAAGTGTTTCATAAGGCAGGGACAAAGGTTAATCCCTTAGATTTTAAATCACTCAGTAAACCCCTCTTGTTTATTGATGGTGATGATGAGGTTCAAGTGACCTGGGCAATGGAACACAAGGAAATGAAACATAATGTAATGGGACAGGGTGCAATTGGACAAAACTCTAACAGCCAGATTATTCTAACCAGCGGTTCGCCTTTTGAATTGATGGAGAAGTTTGATCGCCCCATTTACTTTGATCAAGAAGGAGTTCTCACCAAAAAACTGGGTATTCAACAAGTACCCGCTAAAGTAACGCAACAAGGCAAGTGTTTGTTGATTGAAGAGGTTTTGCTGAAAAAGGTGGATGAGAAGTAATGCTAATGCTGTTTAAGTTTTTTGCTTTTAAGATTGGCTGCGTTTTTCAAGAAAAGAAATTGATAACTTTTCCAAATAACAAAACGATCAAAGCAAAACCAAGAATTCTCTTACAAATCAGTGAGAAAGTTAAAGGTTTATCATTATTAGATGAACTCAAACCGTTTCGTCTTGGTCGTCGTGGCTTTTTTTTCAAAATACTGATTGCAGATAACAAAACGAAAACAATAACAATCAAGCTATTTTCAAGAGCTAAATATTTGGGATTAGAGAAAAACGAAAACAAGCTAGAAACTTCTTTCATAAAAGTTAAGCAGGGCTTTGTTAAATACTTTTTTATTTATAGCAGCCTTTTGTTGTTTTTTCTAGAACCGACATTGGCTAACTGCCAAGGCAAGTTTGTTAATCCTTTAACCGATATCTGTTGGTCATGTTTGTTTCCGATCACAATTGGCGGAATAAATGTCACCGGCACACATCATGAAGATACTCCAAATTCTTCCGGTTTTTTATGTTTTTGTCCAAAAGGGCCCTTAAAAATTCCAACACCTGGGGTTTCTATATCTTTTTGGGAACCGGCTCGTCTTGTTGATGTTACCCGAACACCCTATTGCTTGATCAATATGGGTGGCATCCAAATGGCAGGTGGTAACCGTATGCAGGGGCGTGGGAGCGTTGCTGCCAAAGGGCATTCAGGAGGTTTAAGGAGAAGTTTTTACCAAGTTCATTGGTATGTATATCCAGTTATCTATTGGTTAGAGCTTTTAACGGATTTTATTTGTTTAGAAAAAGCCAGCTTTGATGTGGCTTGGATTACAGAAGTTGATCTTTTATGGAATGATGAAGAAACAGGCTTCATTCTCAACCCAGAAGCTATTTTGTTTGGTAATCCGATAGCCCAGGGTGCTTGTGCTGCTGATTGTGCCTTGGCTTCCATCGGCTTTCCCAATGATGCGTTGTTTTGGTGTGGGGGCTGTCAGGGGTCATTATATCCGTTTTCAGGGTCTATACCAGCACACGTCGGAGGTGTTCAAGCCAGTTTGCTTGCCATGATGAAACTGATGGCCAAATTACATCGTCAACTGATGCTCCATGGCACTATGGGTAAAGAAGGCCAGTGCCAAAAGTACCCTATGCCGATTATCAAAAAAACCCAATATAAGTCACAAATGGTTTATTCCGTTCCTACAACAGGACGAGGGGGTTGTCATCCTTTAGGGCGAAGCGAAACATTATGGGCATCAGGCAAAGAATTTCCTTATCAAGGAGAAGATTTTGGTTATTTGATTTGGAGAAAAAGGTCATGCTGCATCATGTGATTTATTTTCTTCTTTTTTTGTCACTTCTACCCTTAGCAAGAGCAGAAGACCATAAGGCTTGGGCCTTACAACAACAAGAAAAAAGCCAAGAGTTAATCAACCAAGAGTTAATCAAGAGGTTTAGACAAGATGCTTTATCTTTGCAAAAGCCAAGCTTTCCGGTAAAGGGCTGTTATGCTGATCAAGGACTTAGTTGTTATAAACCCAAAACAATAACAAAGTCTCAAGCTAATCTTTATATTTTTGTCTCTTTTAGTCTGCCAAAAGAGAGTCTTAAAGCTTTAGCCATAGAGGCTAAGAAGCAAAATGGAGTTCTTGTCATCAGGGGGCTTATTGATAATAGTTTTGTAAAAACAGCCCAGTTTCTTCAAGGGATAGGAGAAGGGGTTATTTTGGATCCGACCTTATTTAGAAAATACAAGATTCAGGCTGTACCGACTTTTGTTCAAGAATCAAAAGCTGGCACGCTGCAAATTGCTGGTAATATCACTCTTGCTTATGCTCTTGAAAAATTTAGAGAGGGTGCAATGAAGGGAGAAGACAAATGAGATCGTTGTCTTTTCTTTGCTTACTGTTGTTTCCTGTAAGTCTTGTTTTAGCCGCTGATATGAGCGGCTCTCATAGTTCTGGTCAACTTTTAGCACAAAGTATGCAAGGATCCATACAAGGCGTTGCTAAAGGGACTTCTCCCTCAACAGTTCCTGGTTATGTAACAGATGCACCTCCGCAAACATCTTTAAATGTTGCCACAATTGAAGGAGCCGCAATGTCTGAAGCTCATAGCTCTGAAGCTGGAAGATTTTTAAGTTCAGCTTCATCCGATCGTAAAAGGTTTGTCTTAGATCCTGATGCAGATCCTCTTCTTAGCATTGGTAATGAAGTCCTCAAAGACCCTCACACTGTTTTAGATGTTAAAATGGAAGCCGGAGCCGAAGAGAAAGGAGCTGCTGTTACCCTTCTTTGTGAAGAATCGGGAGAGAGTATTGAGCAAAGTTGTCATCACCATTTGACTGTTGAAATTGAGATCACACCGGGTTGGGTAGAAGAACATTGGCGGTGTGGTGGATATGATGTGCCTTATTATTCAGATCATGGGGGAGGCAACCATAGTAGTGGTGGCAGACCTTTAAGATATAATAGGCATTCACATCCAACGAATAATCCAGGCTGCTTACGTGGGGGATGTGCTAGAGATTATGTCAGAATTGATCATCCAGAAATCATCTCAATTAAAAAAGAAGAATGGGGTGATGATTGTGCTCATCTTGAAACGTTCACTGATCAGGGTATCTGTCAGTATGTGAGTAAAGTCTGTACAGATGGCCCTTCAACAAAAATGATTCAAGAGAGGCCTATTATCAAAGACTGCTGGCAATATAAACAAACATACAATTGTAAATATCCAAGCAAAAATACTTGTTCTGCTTTACGGGCTCAAGGATGTGTGCAAAAAGCCTCTCGCTGCAAAGAGCGGGCAGGGGGTACTTGTGTGGTTTGGGAGCAAACGTATGAGTGTCCATCTACAAAAAAATCCCTCAAAAATATTAGAGCCGGTGTTGGGTCTCCTTTTTGTATTACTGGCAATTGTGTGGATTCGAGCTATCAAGCCAATGGCGAAATGCTGGAAGTGATGGCTAAACTCTCCGTTTTTAAAGAGATGCAAAATGATATTCGCTCTGGCAGCTTTGAAATCTTTAAAGGAACAGATAAAAGATGCAGCCGCAATTGTATCGACTTTAAGGATTGCTGCCAAAATATGAAAGGCTGGGGAACGTCTCTTCATTTGGCCTCCTGTTCTGAAGAAGAAAGATTATTGGCTCAACTCAAATCGAAGAATCTTTGTCATCAAGTGGGAACTTACTGTGCCAAAAAGGTACTTGGAATTTGTGTTTCTAAAAAGACCACTTACTGTTGTTTTGGCAATAAGCTCTTAAGACTTATCCAAGAGCAAGGAAGGGCACAACTTGGGATAGGTTGGGGAGAAGCTTCGAATCCATGCTGTCGCGGATTAAAGCCTGAAGAATTAGGCCGTATCGATTTTAGTAGAATTGATTTTAGTGAGATCTTTGAAGATATTCTGTCATCCATCAGACAGCCAGATACCACGCGTCTTCAAATCAGAGCTGCTGAAAATCTAAAAGAAAACGTACGGCAGGTACAGGCAAGCCTTAAAAAGCAACCTCTGAGTACTGGGGAAGGAGGGGATGGTGTCTAAGAAAAATCAGCATGTTTTTAAAGAATTTTATACCAACAAAAAGGCTTTAATTCTTATAGACTTCTCGTCTATGGGCTATTTTAACGGCCAGAATAACGAACTCTTTATCTTGAAGATAGCTAATAACCCGATAGTCTCCAATACGATAAGACCAAAAGGTTTTAAGGGGGCCATTCAGTTGTTTGCCGTAGAGCCTAGGATTTGGTTGTGTCAAAACGCGATTGTTAAAAAAATCTCGAATCTTTTTTTGAATAGGTTTGGCCAATTTATCAAATTGCTTTTCTGCCTCTTGAGAGAAGCGAAACCTCCATTTAATCATGATCAAGACCGTGTTTTTTCATCACGTCTTCAAATGAAGAGCTTTTCTTGCCAGATCTTAAGTAAGTTTCATAAGCCTCTAAGGCAGCTTGATATTCTTCTTCATCTTCCAAGAATTTTTCTAAAGCCTTTTTTACATAAAAACTTTTACTTCGTTGTGTGCGTTCGGAAAGAAGATTTAAGCGTTCTTCAAGATTTTTCGACAAACGAACAGAAGTCATGGCAAGTTTCCTTTCACTATTTATGTAATACATTGTACTACATAGGTTACAAAATTGTCAAACTGGGTGTAATGTTAGGTTTTCTGGTGGACTCCACTCAAGCAGGTTTCTTTGATCAACACGCCGAAGGTTGGCATTGGTACTCACAGGAACCGGGACCCAGGATTCAGGAGCCAGGAGAAGAACAGCCGTTATTAAATTCCCAGCAACAACGCAAACAAAAAACCTCAACAGAACTGGTGAAAGAATACAGGCAAGAACTTGAAAGAAGACTGCATCAAGCTTGGATACATCCTACACCTCACAACTTAAAAACCTATCAAGACATGCAAAAAGATATGATGTCGCGCTCTCAAAGGTTTTCCAATACGTGGATGCAAGTTGTTTATGAAAACCCCTCTCTTGATCACACCCTAATTGCTCCCGTCAATCAAAAAGCCCGTCATGTTTATCTTGATGAAGAAAAAAAGCATACCCTGCGAACGATAAAGGCTTTGTCACAAAGTTACGGATTGTTTTTCTTCTTTAGTGGTGATTGTCCTTACTGTCACCAGTTTGCCACCATTGTGAAGAAGTTTTCAGAAACTTATGGCTGGGAAGTTATGCCTATTAGTCAAGATGGAAAGCCTTTAGAGGATTTTCCAGATGTACAACCAGATAATGGTTTATTTGCTGCTTGGCAAGTTGAAGTTTTGCCCTCTCTTTATGCTGTTAACCCCAATACAGGACACGTCTTACCTATCGCTTTTGGCCTGACTTCACTGGATCAAATGGAAGAGAGGATTATGACCTTGGTTAAGGAGAAGCAATGGGATTAATGATACACTCAATGGTAAATTGTACTGCGATGCCCTATATCGAAAGCAAAAATGATCAATTTTTCTTCCTGAATATCAGCAAGAACACGGTAATCACCAATGCGATAAGACCAATAACCACTCAACCCAGCTGTCAGTGGTTTTCCAAAAAGCTTAGGATCATTCTGTTTCAAAACACGTTGATAAAAAAATGCCAAAATTCTTTTTCTAACTGTTGGATCAAGAGTATCAAGCTTTTTTTCAACAACTTTAGAGAACTTCAGAGTCCAGGTCTTTTTCATTCAAACCATACTTTTTTAAGAGATCTTTTAAGGGAATGGATTCTAAAGTTCCTTTCTTTACCTGTTCTTCATACTCTGCCACAGCTTTTAGGTCTTCTTCATATTCATCTAAATAAGCTTCTAAAGCTTCTTTTAGATAGTAACTTTTGGGTCGATGGGTTTTTGTTGCCAAATCTTTTAACCGCTCCTCTAAATTTTCTGGTAGACGGACGCCAGCCATGGGAGCCTCCTTTGTATTATCGAATATTCTATAAAGTTAAATATAACATATTAAACATGTTTAACAAGTTAATCATATTAATTTTTTTATCCTCTTCCTGCCATGCCGGTATTGGGGAGGACATGATGCGCTTTTTTAAAGATGCGGGTATGGCAAGCAATGTGACAACACCGGCTTATTATAAAGATCAAACGGCTGGTTATTATTCAGGGGGCAGCCTTGTCACACGTAACGCTGTGAGAAACGCTCAGCCAGCCACAGTGCAAATGCCTGGATTTAGAGCGGGATGTGGCGGCATTGATCTTTGGACGGGTGGGTTTTCTCATATCAGTGCCAGTCAAATTATTGAGATGCTTCGAAACATAGGCTCCAGTGCGGCTTCGTATGCCTTTATGTTAGCTGTGCAAACTGTCAGTCCCCAGATTTATAACATCTTAAATGAGCTTAATGCGCTCGCGACTAAAATCAATCAAACCAACATTAACAGTTGTGAAGCGGCAGCGACCATGCTTGGAGGGTTATGGCCTAAAAGTGATCAGGCGAGCAAACACTTATGCCAGGCTATGGGCTCTAATTTAGGATCGTTTTCGGATTGGGCAGCAGCAAGACAAGGATGTGGGGCTAAAGGAGATAGAGAGCGTGTTCTTGGTTCAAAAGGCTCTGATCCAAGATATAAAGATATGTTTGTAGGTGAATTTAATTTGGCTTGGAAAGCGATTCAAACGAATGCCTTCTTAAGTTCTGATCGTGACCTAGCTCAACTATTTTTAACCCTTGTAGGTTCTATTATTGCACGCCGAAATGGCGAAGCCTATGAAGTGATTACCCTTGCAGGACATGCTGATAGCGATGATGTCATCAATGGGCTTTTAAATGGAGGGGATACACCCATTTACACTTGTGATAGTGATCAATGCTTAAATCCAATTCTTCGAAAAGTTGCTTTACCGGATGCCCATGCTTTTTTAAAGAAAGTTCATAAAGTTTTAGAGTCATTGATTCAAAAAATTTATGAAGATATCGAACCAACCCTTGAGGAAAAAGATTTTCTGAACTCAACAAGACTTCCTGTTTATAAGATTCTCAATGTGACCACAGCTTATCGAAAAGGTTATGCCCCGATTGATGTGCACCAATATGCGGATCTGATAGCTCTTGATATTCTCTACAAATACATCCTTGAAGTCATTGATATTGTTCACGATAGTGTGGCTCAACTCAAAGCTGTACAAGTGGATGATAGTAATCTCGAACGTTTCTTAACTTATCTAAGGTTAGCCAGAGAACGGATCACCATCCGTCGTAACAGTGCGTTCCAACATATGGATAGTGTTCTCTCATTTATTCAAGCCACGCAAATTATTGAAAAGCAACTGCATGTGATGCTCGGAAATGTCGCCAATGAAACGAATTGGATGTAGCTTAGTACACTCTTTTTGGAGCAAGAAATGGTCGAAAAAGAATACAAAAATCAAAAAGTTCTGTCAATTTATTTTAAGTGGCTTAGCTATATAGGTAGAGGGAACAAAACATGGCTTATCAAGTAATTACTTATGGCGATCCAGAAATCTTAAAAGGAGTCTTTGATTCTATTGCCATGTGTCTGAATTCACATACAGGAAGCCTCTTTAAGCCTTTAATGCGTTTAGGTCTGGGTGTGGGTAGTCTTTGGGCCTTGGCCTATTCCATCTGGGGCGATTATATGAAAGCCCTATCCGGATGGCTTATCCCTTTATTTATGATTATCTGCCTTTTACTGGTTCCTCAAACTCGTGTGTTTATTAACAATCCAGCTTTTGTGACTTCCCACCAAGTGGATCATGTTCCCTTTGGCTTGGCCATGTCAGCCAGTTTGATTAGTCGAATTGGTCACAGTATTACCGAAAATATAGAAATGATCTTTACAACGGTGGATGATTTAAAATATCACAAAACAGGTTTTCTCTTTGCTTCAAATTTAGTCCAGCAAGCCAAAACCTTTCATATTACGAATGAAGATCTAGCTTCTAATATGCGAGAGTTTGTGGGACATTGCGTGGTTTATGATGCTATGCTTGGCCGCAAATACACGATAGAAGATTTAAGAAACACAGATAATATTTGGGGACTGGTGTCTACCAACGCTTCTCCAGTTCGCTCTTTTGTTTGGAGGGAACCACATAATCCAGGTGATCCAAGTGCTCGACCAGAAATTATTACCTGCCGAGAAGGAGTAACCCGTTTTAATCGTTTGTGGGGAGTAGAGCTTGACCGGACAGCAACGCTTTTTGGCCAAAAGATCTTTGGCAAAAATGCTTTGATTAATCCAAAAATTGCCCTCCTTCAACATATGCAGAGTTCTTATACCTTTTTGGTCAATTCCTCTAAATCAGCTCTTGAAATCTTAAAACAGCAAATGATGATTTATGCGGTTGTGGATGGGATTGAACAAAAATCCGTTGCGCTTGGCAATACACCAAACTTTGCTGCACGTCGAGCGTATCTTCAACAACGCTCCACTTATGAAACTTTAGGAGCCATGGCCGGAGAAACTTTGCCTACAATGAAGGCAGTTCTTGAAGCCATTGTTTATTCCGCATTTCTATTTATCGTTCCTTTATCTGTTTTACCTTTTGGTTGGCGGTTTTTGTCTTCCTGGATACAAACGCTTCTTTGGTTACAAATGTGGGCACCGCTTTATGCCATTTTACATTACCTGATATCGATGACGGCAAGATCAAAATCTTTAGCGGCTCTTTCTATCTCCAGTGAAACTGGTGTCACGATTGCAAGCTCAGTTGGCTTTGTGAATGCCAATGCTGATCTTGCGGCTATGGCTGGATATTTAGCAATGAGTATACCCTTTTTAGCAGTAGCGCTTGTGAAAGGCGTTGGTTCATTTGTGCATATGGCCTCTCACTTAGGAAATGTTAGTCAAGGAGCTGCCAGCATGGCAGCGGGAGAAGCGGTGTCTGGCAACTATAGTTTTGGGAATATATCAGAAGGAAATCGTCAAATAGCCAATACCAATATGCTGAGTCACAGTACAGCCGCGAGTTATCGATCCGGGATGTTTAGTCAAAGTGATGGTCGAACCGATATGATGACAACGGCGGATGGTCAACAGATTGTTAATGTTGGCAGCTCTAACGTTCCAGTTTCCATAAACAAAGCAGAAACACAAAGTGCTGTCTTAACAGAGCAATCCAGTCGATCTTATCAAAAAGCATTGCAGCAAAGTGAATCGGCTGGAATCAGTATGGGAAAAACCTTAAGAGGATTAACAGAAGCGTCTTATCAAGAAGGACATACGCAGAATTATTCAGAACAGACCAGTCATGGAAAATCCATAGATCAAAGCACATCGGTTTCTAAAGTTGGTCAAATTGTTAGAGATTTTGCCAAGAACCATAATGTATCAGAAGAACAAGCGGCCAGTCTTATTGGGCAAGCTTCTATAGGTGGAAAAGTCTTTGGTATAGGTGGCACAATGACAGCTTCCATTGATGGAAAGGCGACAGATCAAAAAACAATGAATGAAGCTTATAGAATTGGACAAGACGAGCAGTTCCAACAAATGACGAAAGAGGCTGTACAAGCTGTCCAGAATCAAAGCCATAGCCAAAATGATGAACAATCAAGACGATTAAGTGAAAGCATTAGTAATTCTTGGGAAAATGCTCAGAGCCAGAGAGTGGAATCCATGAAAAGTTTTAGAGAAGCGGAAGATCTACAACGGCAAGCCTCTTGGATTAAAAGCAATGCTTCAACCATTAATGCGAATTTTACCCAACAAGCGATTGAAGGGGTGGCTAACATGCCGGCTGACAATGCAAAAGGTAAAATAGGAATGCAGGGAGTTGCTTATATGGCGGCTCATAATCCTGAGTTGTTGCAAAAGTATGTTGGTAGGTGGGCAGCACAACATGGCCCTAGTGCTTCCGTACCCTCCGAATTAAAACATATTGATAATGTTGCTGACATGCAGAAGACTTACATGCAGGATCAAAGCTATGTAGATGGTATGGTTTCTTTACCGCAAGGGAATTCTGTCCTAGGGCAAACAATGAAAGAGAATGTTAAAGAAAAGGTGCTATACCAACAAAAAACAGACCAACTGCAAGAAAAACGCTCTGAAACATCGCATGGAAAAGGTAGTCATCAAACAATTGGCAAACCATTAATAAACGATCCCATGGGTGTGATAGATGAAAGTTTTTCCTTACCCCAGAAATCTGGTAACAGGTATGCTCAAAAAATAAAAGCATTAGAAGAAAAAGTACAAACCATGCAAAGCACAAGTTCAGAAGCTATAAAAAAAGCAGAAAAACAACAGGAACAACAAAGACAAGGGATTGAGAAAGAGTTTCATAAAAAGGCAAATAAAAACTTACTGAGAGTGGCAACTAAAGCTGAGCTAAAGAATTTAGGAGATACAGTTGCTTCTCCTTTTGAAGGTGTAGGGAATTTTGCCAAAAAATTAACAGGAGAATCACAAAAGAAACCTTAATAATTATTAGAAAGGCAAGAAGGAATAGGTGGAGAGGATATGGGGGTTATAAAATTATTTAAAGGATTAAGAATCGAATTTCTACAACCATAGGCGCTGATTTGCCCATACATATGCTTGGTTCTTTCTGTGTCTTCAAAAGGTGTTATTACAGTTCCTTGAACAATATCACCTGGAAAATGGGATTTGAAAATTAGCTTGTAAGTAGAAGGTAACTTTATACCAAATCTTTTAGCCCAAAAGACATCAGCGAGAGCTGCCGGATAATAGTTTATTAGGAGAGAAACGATAAATGCAAAAAGAAGAGAATCTTTTATTGAAAACAAAAGAAGAGGGAATAAGAGCATGCTTGTAGGGATACGACAAAGACGGATCTTAGAGATATTTTTGGCGTATAATATAAGTTCTTCAGCTGTAAGGCCATATTCTTCTGGAACATCTTCATCTTGGATGTCAAAAGATGAAAAAATTTTATGGCGACGAATGTGTAACACAATGTCTGTAACGATACCAATGATTGTGAAAAGAGGAAAAAAGGCAGAGGACGTTTTTTCATCCCAAACGATTAGAACCAGAATTGCGGTTAGAAAAAAGCTAAGCCCGGTTTTAAATGCCCACGCTATTCTTGATGAATATGCAAGATACTTGACTTGTTTTGCTTTGGTCACTTTTTTCTCCTTAAAAGACATTATATCAGTAACTTGCTTTAGCAACTATGAATATCTGAACCTCTTAATAAGAATAATTTTCTAACTGAGTTATTAAGGAAACCATAATGAAACTCTCAGGAAACTTCACGCAAGGCGGACAAACCCAACTTCATAAGTTTCATATGATTCGCCAAGTGCTGTGGGCTACTTTTAAAACGTCTTTGTTTATTGGCATTTTATGGTTCTGTTTTTTGATCTATAAAAATTTTGGTTGGAAGGAATTTTATGCCTTAACCCTTTATTATGGGGCTTGTATCAGAGAACATTTTTCCTTCTTGCCTTATGGATTCTTAGATCGAGTTGATTTTCCCTTTCAAGACGGACAGTTTCACAATGTGAGTTGTTCTTGGTTGGTAAGAGATTCTGCAATAAGTCACTTTGTATCATATTTTCAAGGGATGCTTTTAGAAAAACTGTTTTATGCTTTCTTGGTGATGGTTCTTTCCTTTTCTTCTTTATCATGGTTTTGGATGGCAAGGGGAAGGTATCGTCAGCAAAAGAAAATTCTTCAAGGGACAACGGTTGTCAAACCTCGTGCGCTTCAGAAACTTATCAAAAGAAAAGATCGATCAGACTTATCTTTAGGAGGTGTGCCTTTGCTTAAAAACAGAGAAACAGAACATATGATGATTGTAGGGACAACAGGGACAGGTAAAAGCAACTGCCTTCATCATCTGCTTCAACAAATACGAGCTCGAGGGGATAGAGCTATTATTATTGATACAACAGGCTCTCTTGTTTCAAAGTTTTATAAAGAAGATCATGATAAACTTCTCAATCCTCTTGATGAAAGAAGTTCTAATTGGGATTTATGGAGTGAGTGCAAGGAACCCTATCATTATACCGAATTAGCCCAAAGCCTTATTCCGGAAAGTGGTTCTGATCCTATTTGGTGGACTTCGGCTCGCAAACTCTTTTCTACAACAGCACAAGAGTTAAAGAAGGTACACAAGCCATCTATTCAAAAGTTATTAGAACTTTCTTTAATATTTCCTATCGCTAAAGTGTCTTCTTTTTACAAAGAGACCCAAGTGGCCAGTTTTATGAACGCAACAGCTGATAAAACGGCTTTAAGCATTCGTTCAACTCTAGGAATATCTCTAGAAGCATTTGCTTATTTCAAATCAGAGAAAAAGCCTTTTTCCATTAGAGAGTGGATACAAAAGGAATATGAAACTGAAGATGACCAAGAAGAAGGCAAACATAAAAGTAAAGATTGGCTCTTTCTAAGCAGTACAACAGAACAACGAGAATTATTAGCACCTCTTTTATCCACCTGGCTGAGCATTGCTTATAAAGCGCTTATGGGTCTAGAAGAATCCTATATAAGGCGCCTTTGGTTTATTATTGATGAGCTACCTTCCTTAAATGTTCTGCCAAACTTACCCAAAGCCTTAGCGGAAATTCGCAAATATGGCGGTTGTTTTGTGATAGGGCTTCAAAACTTACCTCAGCTTGAGCAAATCTATGGCATTAACCCTACACGGTCTATTGTTGGCTTATGTGGAACGAAAGTGGTGTTTCGAACATCGGATGCCCCAACAGCAAAAAAATTATCTGAATTCTTTGGGGAACAAGAGATTTTAGAACCAGCAGAAAGTATTTCCTTTGGAGCTCACCAGATGCGGGATGGGGTTAATTTAGCAGAGCATAGACATCTTCAGCCAACGGTTTCTTATACCCATCTGTTAAGCCTTAATAATCTTCAAGCCTATCTGCAATTACCAGGTAATTATCCCATAACCAAAATTACTTTTGATTATCTGACTATGAACAAACAAACCCTAGGATATATTCCAAGGGAAATCAGCCAAGATGAAAAACATATAGGAAACACTATTCACGCCCTTGTTGAGAATCAGGGACAAATTTTAAATGCTGTAAAAGTACAGAGAGAACTTCTTGCAGGTGGGGATGAGCCAGATAGGAAATCTTTGCTTTTTCAAAAAGAGAGAAAAAGTTCAAGGCACTTCAGTTTAGAAACCTCTCTACCAGAAGAGTCTGAACTTGAACAGTAAATTAAGGTATGGGATTGTATTAACTTTCTGGGCTATGCAGTTGATTTCTCTAGGTACTAAATGGAGTAGTTTAGAGCTTTTGCAATGATAGGTGAGTTGCTCAAATTCCGTCGAATAAAAACAGAGGATCTTGCTAAGCAGGAAGAGCTTTTGGATTTGTATCACCAAGCTTTAGGAGTTTAATGCAAAAAATACTTTTGAACATTTTTGTTTATGAGTTTTCTAACACCTGGGTTTATTGTGTAGCACCTTATTTTTCTAGAAATTGGCTAAAATCAACGATGTTAGCAAAAAACTCTTCTCCATAAACCGCATCATCAACACCACCCACGTGAATAAGAACAGGCCGAACAGACATGGATTTTGCAATATTCAAAGCCTTTATTTTAGAATTGACGTCATCGATCACAGATACACTAATAGGATTTTTGGAAAATTTAATTTCACAAAGATAGAGAGAGTTAAATTTAGACTGAATCATGTAATCAACTTGGCACCCTGTTTTCCTTTTTCCTGCCCTTCTAAAATAAGGACCATCATTTAAAATTTCACTATTGTGAATGTTGAGAATTTTGAACAAGCTCTTTCTGTTTTTGATGACGAGATTTTCAAACTGTAACCCCATGATTTGATCAAAGCCAGGTAGCGTTGTCAGAGAACGATCTTGAAAGACTCCCTTTTGTATCTTATCCCTATTTGGTTCAATGTACTTAAGGTAGAATCTCACATAATTATCAATAAGTCGAAATTGTACTATCTTAGAGGCCTTAGCATTTTTTAAATGCCAAGTATGATGACAACTAATAAAACCAGCTGCTTGAAGATCACTTAAGTAATGGCTATAAACCCCACTTTTTCTTAAATGAAGGTCTTGCAATATAGTATCTAAAGAGGCCATGGAGCGGTCAGCTAAACATCTCAGAATCCGACGATAAATATCACTGCGTCTTGAGAATAAATCATTAAAAATCAGATCAAATTCTCTAAATAAGAAACCTTCTGGCGTAAAATAAGATTGCCTGATGAATTCATCGGCACTGAGACTGGGTGTAATACCTTCTAAATATTTTGGAATTCCTCCAGTAACTGACAATACTTTAAATTTTTCTAATGCTGAAATATGTTTACCTTGCGGTCCCCAAAAATCATTGCAGTCAGCTAAGCTAAGCTCCTCTAAGTTGAAAACCAGATCAACACGTCCGACAAATCCTGTGCTACTTAAGATATTCCGTTCAATCCAGGAGGAAACAGAGCCACAGACAATTAAAATCAAGTTAGGATTCTTCTTTAAATGTAAATCCCAAGCATTTTTAAGTTTTCCAAGGAAGGTAGGGTCTTTCATACCCATCCAAGAAATCTCATCTAACAAAACCACAACTTGCCCACTTTGCGTATGATGGGCTAAATGCCAGAATAAATCTCCCCAGTCTTTACTATAAGGGATAGGAATTTGAAACGCCCGTGCCAGCTGGCGCGCAAACTCATCACGTTGAGCTTGAGCTTTAATAGTTTCGGAGGGGGGAAGTCCTGACAAAGAAATAAAACATCCTTTTTTAGCAAATTCTTCGACTAAACGACTTTTGCCTATACGGCGTCTTCCTTTGATCACAACAAAGCTTGCGGCTTTTCGGGTCCACAAATCATTGAGTCGTTTTAATTCATATTGACGTCCTAAAAACATGAAGATGACTCTTTGTTTTACTATTTTTCACAAAATACAATATATATAATTTTTGTGCAAGATTATTTATAAAAACTTATTGCACAAAAAATAGGTAAAACAAGTTTGATGAAAAATATACACATAAAAAAGATAAGCCCCATCTTACCTTATTCTGACAAACCAAGAGTAAAGGGAGTGTTGCAAAAATATTCAATGAGAGATGCCCAGCTCTGATTCATTAAGAAGGAGAACTTTTAAAATTTCCTCCTCTAGAAAATAAACTCGTTTTGGAGTAGATAATAAGTTCAAAGAACTTAAAGATGCTTGTTTTGTGATGAGCTTACAGCCAAGTTCTATGGGGTTTGACTGATTTTTCGATCAGTGAGGCTGGAGTTCGCTACATATATTTTCAAAGGAGCCAAAAGCAATGCCAAAAGAAATTTTGCCAGAAGTTTCTCTTAAAAGTACCAAGGATCAGATATTAGCAGCCTATAATCAGGTTATTTCAAAACTAAATGAAAAACAAAGCGATAATCCTGAAGTCAAGAAGCAACGAGAAGAAAAAGCCTTGCTTGTTGAAACAGCTGCAAAATTAACCAGTGAGTCGATTTTTAAAGATCTCAGTAACCTTAAACTCAGATCTATTCAACACATTGATGATTTATCAGAAAATCTTCTCAGCGAATTTACCAAATTGACAACAGTACGTCGAGCTATTGAAGCTGAGCAGCAACATCTCAATGATTTATATCAAATTAAGGAAACAGCAAATACATTAGCGGCTTTGATTCAATCCCAAGCCGAAGAAAAAGAAGCTTTTGAGAAGGAAAGTACCCTTAAGCTGCAGAAATTTTCTGAAGAAATGAAAGAAAACCAAGCGACTTGGCAAAAACAGTTAGCTGAATTAGAAAGCAATTATAAAGACCGTAAAGATCTTCTAGAAAAACAAAAGAAACGAGATGAAGAAGACTATCAATACAATTTAGAAATAACACGTCGGAAAGAATTGGATGACTATAATCAACGTAAAATCCAGTTAGAAAAGGAATTAGAAGAACAAAGGACTGATCTAGATCAAAGAGAAGCAAAAATAAGTGAGCAAGAAACTTTTTTAAAAGATTTGACCTTAAAAGTCGAAGACTTTCCGAATGTTATAAAGAAAGCTATTGCTGACGCCGAACAAGTTCTTCGCCATCAGTTGGAAAAAGACCATCATCATGCTTTAGAACTTCAATCAAAAGAAAACATCGCTTTTCAAAAGTTAAATGAGCAAAAGGTTTCTTATCTAGAAGCTAAAATAAAGGAACAAGATCAACTGATCAAAACGCTGACTCAAAAAGCAGATTCTGCCACAGAGCAGGTTCAGTCGATTGCGAATCGAGCGCTTGATACATCAGCCCAACGTTTTATCTATCCTTCAAATACAGAAGAGAAACAAACAGCTGGTAAAGCCTAAAAAAATCTTAATAAGAAGGACTCAAGAGGCTTGTTCCATTCATCCATTAAATTGGAACTGTCAAACATAAAAAGAAAGTTCTTTAAAAATTGAATCCAATAGGGTGGATAGGGGGAAAAAGATTAAGATCACAGCATCTATCTCTTAAAAAGATTAAAAAGAAGAGTAAGGAGTAAGCTTATAAGAAGGGAGGACGCAAATGGAAAGTAGACTATATAGTTCTTCCCAGAGAGTAGAAAATCCCCAGGTAATCTTCCAATACCAAGCCTCATTAAATAAGGTGAGACCATTCCTAATGTAATAAAAACGATGCCTAATGCAATAAAGAATTTTTGCATTATCTTGGTCTCTAATTCTTATTTAGTAACTTCTTTTCTGGAAATTTAAGGCCATTCTCATAAGCTTAACTGTAGTTGCTATATTATTCCTATAAATAAATGTACTTATTTGTTTGTAATGGGTATGGTTTTGCTTTGAGAAACCCTTTATAGTGAGCTGATTTTTATTGACTTCTATTTTTATATCTTTTTCTTCTATGCCAGGCAGCTCAGCTTGAATGCTAACTTCTTTATCTGTTTCAGACAAATTTAAAGAAGGGAATCGATCTATACCTTGAAAAGTAGGAAAAACATTCCAATCAGTAAGGAAGTGGTCAAACATCTCATTCATTTGGTGTTGAATGTTCATAATGGGAGCCAAGTTAGAACTTGGTCTTTTCCTGAAAGGTAATATATTAAAGGTCATGATGATATCTCCTTTTGTATTAAAAAAATAAAACTATTTTGAATTTTTGTTTTTGGTGGGGTGGTGCTTTCTCCTTTGCTTAGGGGTTTGAGAACCAAAAGGAAACAAAAAACACATATTATGGATAAGTAATATGGCTGAAAAATAGAAAATTTACAACATTCTCCGTCACCAAGAGTTATAACCTTCGTATCTTCGGGAACTACTCTCATTGTTTCTTTAAGTGCTGTTACCCATTTGTAACTTTCTTTATTTTGAATAGAAGTATGAGTGCCCCCTTGCTTTCTCTTCTGCTCCTTCGTCTCTTGCAATACGTGCCCAGCATTGTTGAGAGGTTAATCCCAATGGTAATCCTTCTTGAGATAAGATTAATGTGCTGTGAAGAATAAGCCCTTTCTTATGTTTCGTATAAGCTTTTGAGATACTGCCGAGACCTTGGATTTTGATATGGGTATCAAAATCTAAATAGGTAGTATCTTGAACGGCAAATACGAATCCTTCTCCTTTAATCCTTTCTCGCGTTTCTTTATAGTGAGAGGAGTAAATTTCCTTTGCATCAAGTTTGCTATTGCCAAACAATCGATAAGCTCCTTTAGCTTCTTTCCATGTTTTACAGCTTTGATTTATCGAGCCGGAAGCTTTTCCCTCTATCAGAATACTTGTCGTAAATAGCCTCTTTATAAGCCTTTTATCTCCACAATCAACGTGCCTTAGTTCTTTTTCTAACCATTGATTTCCTAAATCATTACAGTTTGAAATATTGCATAAGTTCTGCATGCTTCTACCTCTTTATGGAACAAACTTAACCTCAAGGTATTTTACATCCTTTCTAGAACTTGTGGGTAAAAGTAAGGATTAAGATCAGGAGAATAAGGAGGAAGATAGAGAAGAGTATGCCCCGCTTTATGAAGAATTTCTCTCATCTCAACGCCTTTATGAAAAGTGGCATTGTCCATAATAACAACACTCTGAGGAGGTAATACAGGAACCAGATCTAATTCTATCCATCGTGTAAAAGTGATCGTGTTAATTGTTGTTTGAAACAAGCTTATTGTTAGAAGAACTCCTCCTAACAAAGCACCAATCACATTAGTTCGTCCTTTAACTCCCCAATCATGGCAACCATAACACCGTAATCTGGTCAAGCTGGAGGAAAACTAAGAGATTGTAATCATTTTACAGTGCTTTTGCTATAGTTGAAAATTCACATCGATTTAACCTGGCTGGTGTTGCTGTAGAAGAGATAGAATCATACCATCAAGACTATGCCAAGGTTGTCTTAGAGAGTAAAGAGCAAATAAAAGCCATGTATCAAGCCAAGAGAGAGAAAAGACGTTAAATTGCCATTAAAAACCTTACGGGAAAAGCTAAAAGACAATTATGAAAGTTTAGCCTTATTAGAAGCTATCGATGCTTTTGATCAAATTAGAAGTTTGGTTGTAGAAACTTCAGAGGAATATCCTTGTCAAGCAAAAGAAGCTCTTTTAGGGCTCTATCAGTTGATTAGAACTATTATCCAAGAAGGGCATCTTGAAAGGACAGATAAAGAGCAGCTATGGAGACATTTAACTATTCTTGAAGAAGATCTTTATCGAGTCGCTACTCGTGCTGAAGCTATTTTAGATACGGTTTACAAAGTTCAGGGTCTTTTGTCAGATGTTGAGGATATCCCGGAGCAATGATGACAGCTATGTTTATAAGTTGAAATTGGAAGAGTCTATAAACTTGTAGCCGAAAGGATTCTTGGTTCATAACTGAGCCATATTTTCTGGAATTATTTGAGTTGAGGGAAAGTGAAAGAAAATACGATGCAAACTCATATTCATTATGGAACTGAATATTTAAGTCGGAGATTAAGAGAACATCGTCGCCGTCTTGGATTGGCTTTGTCTTATGTATCAAAAGTGGTTGATATTCCAATTAAAGATTTAGAGCAATATGAATATGGTTGTAAGCTGATGACAAAGGAAGAACTTTCGAGGTTAGCCAATCTTTATCGAGTCTCTCCCAGCTATTTTCTGGGGGGAATCCCGGTTTAAAGGAGAGGAGAAGGAAGGGCTTTCTTAAAATTCACAAGATTGGAGAGTTGAATCACTTGTCTTTTTCAGAGGTGCTCCATAAACGTCAATACAGTTTATTTGTCCATAAAGATTTTTCTAGGCTGTGATGAGCTTTTGAGGAAAAGAGGGCTTTTTTGTTGTTATATTCTACAGTAGGATGTAAAGAGCTTAAGGGCTTTAAAAAAGTAACACATTTTAGAAAAGGATAAAACTTTATGACAGCTGGTAAAACAGAACTTGTGAATTACGTAGCTTCAGAAACCAAACTAACAAAAGTTGATTCTCAACGAGCTTTAGAGGCTGTTCTGGCTGGAATAAGCTCTTCTCTACAAAAAGGAGAAGAAGTGAGATTGATTGGATTTGGCACCTTTGCGGTTCAACAGTCAGCAGCGAGAGAAGGCAGGAATCCAAGAACGGGAGAGAAAATCAAGATTAAGGCCAGTCAGCGTCCTGTGTTTAGAGCAGGTAAAGAATTAAAAGAGTCCGTTAATAAAGCAAAGTAAATTGTCTTTGACAACAGAGTAGGGGAGGGTTGGAAAACGTGAGAAGAAAAAGAAGAAAGAGAGAAGACGTTATTTATCCTCTTATTTCTCAAAAACCTCCTCTTTTTAATAGTACCTTATTTTGGCTGGGGTTGGCTCTCTTGATTGGGGGTATTTTGATGATAAAATGTTACAGCTAAAATGATTTTATGATACAGTGGCCTGTCTCGCTTTCAGAGGAAAAAGAGCTCCTCAAGCCAGAGTTTGCTTACTAACCTTTTGTTATCATGTTATGAAGTTTCATTATCTTGATATTTTCTACTGGCTAAGTTTATCCAAAAGAGATAATAACAAACCATAATGAAACATGGTTTAGAGAATAGATTGAGCCTATTTTCACAACTCAAACGCGACCAAAAAGAAGCCATAGGTCTTCTCCAAATTGGAACTTTTTTAGAATACTTTGACCTCATGCTTTATGTTCATATGGCTGTGTTGCTGAATGAGCTTTTTTTTCCAAAAACAGATCCTCATACAGCTGCTCTTCTTTCTGCCTTTGCTTTTTGTTCTACCTATGTGCTGAGACCTTTTGGCGCTCTTATTTTTGGGCATATAGGCGATACTATGGGGCGTAAATCGACGGTGATTACGACAACGGTCATGATGGCAATCTCTTGCTTGATGATGTCTTTTTTACCCACTTACGCTCAGATTGGAATTTCAGCGGCTTGGCTTGTGACGATTTGTAGAATTTTTCAAGGGCTTTCTTCTATGGGAGAAATTATAGGGGCAGAGATTTATGTGACAGAGATGACTAAACCCCCTGTTCAGTATCCAGCTGTTTGTTTAATTAGTGTTGCTTCTTCTATGGGAGCTGTTGCTGCTCTAGGTGTATCGTCTCTCATTATAAAGACGGGAATGAGTTGGCGCATTGCCTTTCTAGTAGGGGCGGTCGTTGCCATTGTGGGGTCAGTTGCCAGAACAAGGCTTAGAGAAACTCCTGAATTTGTTGATATGAAAAGAAAACTCTACCACGAGAGAGCCAAGTTAAAGTTAGATCAAAAAAGGGACTACGTTGAGATTACCAAAATCAAAGAACAGATCAAGCAATGTGGAAAAGAAACAATCAATAAGGAGACCATAGGGGCCTACATTATTGTTCAGTGTGGATGGCCTTTGTCTTTCTATTTAGCTTATATGTATTTTAATCCGCTTTTAAAAGAAACGTATGGTTATTCAGCAGAAGATATTTTGTATCACAATTTTCTTTTATCGATCCTTCTTTGTGTTATTAATACGGCTCTTGGTTTTCTCAGCTATAAAATTCACCCTTTAAAAATATTAAAAGCCAGGGTGACAGTTTTTCTGATGTTGGTTGTCTTGCTTCCTTTTTTAATTTTGTTTTCAGCCCATTCTTCTCATATATTTTTGTTACAATCCTTGTTATTGATAGCCGCAGTGGGGGCTCATCCAGCCGATTCTGTTTTTTTGACACACTTTCCTGTCTTACAGAGGTTTACAGCAGCAAGCTTTATTTATGCTGTTTCTCGTGCTCTTATCTATGTTATGACCTCATTTGGTCTTGTTTATTTAACAGAATGGTTTGGATACTACGGTCTTTGGGCAATTACGCTTCCCGTTACGGTTAGTTTTTTATGGGGACTTCGGCATTTTGAAGGCCTTGAGAGAAAATCAGGAGCTCTTCCTGCTTTGAAACCCTCTTCTTCACTGGCTGCTGCTTAAATCAGAAAGTTTTTATGAGCAGAGAATTTTATTTTATTATCGGTCTTTTCGTTGTGTTGATAGGGATAACTCTTTTGATTTGGCGTAATCCCTTGGGATGGGCTGATGGATTTGTTATAGATTTGGGTTTATTAGGAAAAACGGCTAGGACTGTCCAAGAATGATAGTTGTTGAACTACCACCACAACCATCACTGACTCAGATCCGACAACCCAATGTTTTTGACTCTGCTAATAAAGTCGATCAGGTCATACCGTTAGATCCAACCTATTCTTATAGACTTGTTTTCTGGGTTTTTTCAACTTGTAGGAATATGTGGTGTTCATTACAAAAGCTTAAGAAGCGGATACCAAAAGAGATTTCTTAATTGTGATCATGAAAAAGCAGCCGGTAAGTTCTTATGCACAACCTGATTCTTCGAGTCGATCTAAACCCGTCGAGAAAGAGAAGATTGCGGCTGTTCTTTGGGGCAACACAATGGAGTATTTTGACAACCTAGTTTATGTCCATATGTTGGTTATTATTACTCCTTTATTTTTTCCAACAAGTGATCCTCTAGCTTTGAGTATTCTAGCGGCAACAGGGTTTTCTATTAATTATGTTGCAAGGCCTTTTGGAGCCCTTTTATTTGGTTATATAGGGGATAAAATAGGAAGACGCATTTCCCTTTATATTTCAATAACTCTTATGTTTTTAGCAACAGGTTTTATTGGGGTACTCCCTACCTATGCGCAAACAGGAATTTATGCTTCGGCCGGCTTACTTATTTTGCGTTTTCTTCAAGGACTTTCTTGTAGTGGTGAAGCCTCAGGAGCCTTAATTTATGTGATGGAAAGTATCCCCAAGAAGAAACGGTATTTTTATAGTGCTTTATATAACGCTACCATTACAGGGGGTGGAGTTATTGCTGCGTTTGTCATCACTTTTAGCTTAAGTTTTTTGAATGAAGAAAGTGCTTGGCGTTATCCTTTTCAAATAGCAGCTTTTGTGGGGTGTCTTGGACTTTTGATGAGATACAACTTAGCTGAAACAAAAGAGTTTAAAGCTCAAAAAGAAAAAAGCAAAGCTTTAAAGCTGAGACAGGTTTTATTAGAAAAAGAGAATCTAAAAAGTATTTTTAGGGTGGGAAGTTTCTCTTTGTTTGATGCCGCGACATTCTGGATGACGTATGTCTTTCTGACAGGTTTATTGAGCAAACATCTTGGCCTTGGTTCTCAATATGTCGTTCTTCATAACGGTGCGGTTATGATTTTCGAAATTATGATGGGATTTATCGCTGCAAAATTGTCTTTAAGATTAGGGGGAGTTAAGATAGCTTTACGATCCGTTTATTTGATTATCGTATCTATTATTCCTTTGTTGCTTTTCATTGAGTTCATAAATTATGCGTATTTCTCCATCTTGCTGACACAAATGTTTATCATTGCTTGTGGGAGTACATTTTGTGTTTCTACAGATCCTCTTCGCGCCTATTTATTTCCTGTGGTTGGTCGCTTTATGGGGTTAGCCTTTGGTGTTTCATTAGGGCGTGTTATTGGATATGTTATTGGTGGCTATTTATTGATTGCTTTTAATCATCTATTCGGACAAATGGGTGGCGCTATTTATTTACTTATTTTTACTCTTCCAGCGTTGTGGGCTGTTAAAACATTAATACCGAGCCTCAATGATAATTAGATCATACTTTACGCAAATTTTAGAGGTGCTGAGTTTGAAACAGCTTTAAGAGTAGACCTTGTAGATGAAGATAGGTTAAGAAGAAGCTAGTTATGAGTTATTCGTAATTTTTTAACGATAGGAGAAAAACAATGGTTTTTAGAGATATCATCCCTTTCAGAAAAAGAACAGGTTCTGTTCTAAGTCCTGTTGTTGGCATCCAACGACAAATCAATCAAATGTTTGATCAATTTCTTAACGATTGGGAAGTTTTTCCTTCGCTTCAAAGCGTCGATCGTTTCCCTTCTCTTAATGTTTCTGAAACAGATAAAGAGGTCAGTATTAAAGCTGAATTACCGGGGATAGAAGAAAAAGATATCAAGATTGATGTTAATAAAAACCAGCTCACAATAAGAGGTGAGAAGAAAAGTGAAAGCGAAGATAAGGATAAAGAAGGAGCTTATTGGGTGAAAGAGATTTCTTATGGGAGTTTTTCACGTTCTCTTTCTCTTCCTTTTGAAATCAATTCTGATAAAACGAAAGCTTCTT
>DAHVSZ010000060.1 GCA_027328625.1 Candidatus Paracaedibacteraceae bacterium
ATCGAATTAGCCTGCTTCTTCGGTTTTTTATCGTTTGATTTATCTTCATCGTCAACTTTAGAAACATGAACGAAAGGCGTTAAATCATTAGAAATAAAATCCTTTGCAATTTCTTCTCTTTCTCTATACTTCTGTTCAAATTTGTAAACATCTTTTCCGGGCATCCTGATATAACCTGTTAAATCAGGTAATTTCTGAATTTGAGATGGTAAAACAGCCTGTTCTGTTGCGTGTTGATCAGAAATTGTAGTCGAGGTTTGTTTTCCTGTACTTTCACTTTCAGGTCTCCTTAAAATATGTCTTGAGCCTATTAAATCGCTTGCCCATTTCGCGGTTTCTGGATTAGTTAGGCGCATGATTATTTTAGTTTGTGGCAAATCTAACATGGTTTCTCCGCCGTAACGTCCGTAAGTTTCTTGTGCTTGCGAAACCGTTTGTAAACCCAAAATAAAACTTAAACCATACGCTCGGCCCTGTGCCATTCCTGTTTGGATCGCAGAAATTTTTTGTAATGATGCAAATTCATCAATAACATACCAAATTCTTCTTTCTCTTTTCACTGGCAAAGATAAAGATTTTTTAATTAAAATGTCCAGCCATGTACTTATCAACGGTTTTAACTCATCCCTGTAATCAGCTTGGGAACTTATAAAAATCCATGAGTCAGAATCCTCTTTAATGAATTCTGATAAAGAAATAGGTTCTGCGTCTTCTTGATCTTTAATATAGCGAAGCGAAGAGCAAACGGCGCTGAGTTGTGCGCGCACGTTTTTAAAAGTTTCGCTACTTCCGACTTGCCCGATTTTTCCAGCCGATTTTATTACATCGATTAGAATTTTCTCGTCAGCGCTAAAAATCAAATAATTTAATTCTCGCATCGTTGTAACTTTTGATAAAACAGCGCTTAAAATAGCGCGTGGTGCTAAGTGCCAAAATGGGTCGGTGCCACTATTCCCCTCCGGGATTAAAGACGAAGCAAAACTTTCTATTTGAATTGCGCTTTTTACGTCACAAAATGGAGTCCAATAAGAATTTCTTTTGTCAAAAGGATTAAGGATTATATCTCCTTTTTTGTAATATCTTGCAACAAACTCGCCTTTTGTGTCGTAAACAATTGCGCGTTGTTTACGTTTTCTCGCTGCATCTAAAAATTCAGAAATTGCTACGGATTTACCAGAACCGACACCGCCAGCGATTAAAAAATGACTTGGTTCTATTTCTCTCGGAATTTCTACGGCACCAATATGAATTAAATCATTGTTACTTTTCTTTGATTTTGTCTTATCTTCAACATTAGTTCCTCGTATTATTTTATGATATTCATCAGTTGACGATCTTCTTGTTTTCCAAAAAAATAACCAATAGATAAACGCAAATGATAACAGCATTCCTAAAAATGGAATTACATTTGAAATTCCACCGATTATTAAAAGTGAAATTCCGCCCACATAATGACGCCAGTGTGATTGTAAAGTGATATCATCATTTTTATTTTCTGTGTGTTGATTCCAAATCATACTTGTCCAGATTATGCCAAAAAATATAATTGTTAGTCCTGTATATTTCGTTTTTGATTGATAAACAGCCAAAATACTTACTACATAGATTATGTAGTAAGCCCATAAATGCAATTTAATTTTCATTTTTCACCTCCAAAGAATTTTGAATAAAGCGTATTTCTAAAGTATTCCTTAATAAAATCAATTGATTTTTGAACATCTTCCGCACCAACATTTTCAGTATTCGCGCCAACCTTCCTAGTAATCGCACGAATTTCAAAACCGGCCATCATCGTTTCATACATTATTTCTTTAGTAACTTTGTCTCTCTTATTGATATCCGCAACAAAAACATTAAATGTTGTAACTATTCCAGCCATTTGCTGTTTTAATAAATCCAGTTCTCCAGTCATTTTTTTTAGTTGCAAATTTCTATAATCATCATTTAAATGATCTCTGCCTTTTTTCATCAAAAGTTTCACATAGTCAGTCTTTGTTAATTCTAATGCTATCGCTTCTTTCTCAATCTGATTACTTTCAGATAAACTAAGTTTCAATCCCAAGAATTTTTCCCTTGCCATTTTAAGCCCTCCCGTCTTCATTGCCGTTTAACCGCTTAACCTAATGATTTTGCTCATATTCCTAACGCTTTTTTTCATGATCGTTAAAAGCACCGTTTAACCGTTTTTTTCCATTGTATTCATTGTGTTACAGAGCTTTTCGCACCCCCGAAGGGGTGCAACTTGTGTGCTCGCCTCAATGGGGGTGGGCGTAGCCCACATCCTGTAAAAATTTTCCACCGGCACCACTATTATTTTTAAAACTTATTTTGTTAGAAAAAGCAACTTCACTTATTTTTAAATGCGTTTGCTTTTTCTGTTTATAAATAGAATCACGACCAAACAAGGTTAAAACGTTATGAACGTAATTAATAGTTTCAGCGTATGGTGGAATTTTGTAGCCAAAGTTTTTAACCGCAGTTGGTCCCGCGTTATATCCTGCAAGAGCTAATTTCAGATTTCCGTGAAACATATTCAAAATATCTTTAAGCCATAACGCCCCGCATAATATATTCTGATATCTAACATGGGGATTTAAATTCCATATTACCGCCGTGCTTTTTAATATTTGCATTGCACCTATTGCGCCAGCGTTTGAAACAATATTCATTCTCCCGCCGGATTCGACCTGCATCACAGATTCTAAAAGTCGCGGCGGGAGTCGCGTTTTAATCGCCACGACTTTTATAATTTGAATGTCGTTATATTCAAGATTTATTGGAATCATGACAAAATCCTTTTTGTAAAACTGCTGGTAAACTAGATTTTACTTGTATGCAATCTTTATTTTTTACAGCAGCGCTGCTATAAATTGGCATACAATTCGCAACGACAATAACGCCAACTGCAATTGAAAAAGCTAAAACGTCAAGAATTCGTTCTTTCATAAATTTCTCCCAGAGAAAAATTGATCAACTGCTTTAATAAAAATTTCTTTAGCTGCGACACTAAATAAAGTTAAAGCGCTAACAAACATTATTAAGCCTAATAAAAGCATATCATTTCCCCTTTTTAAAGTGATGAACGATTAAGACAAAAGTTTCTGATATTGTGAAACTGCACCACAATAATATAAAAACTTCAAGATAAATGCTCATGATAATTTCCCCCTTTTAAGAAACATTAAGAACCGATCAATTAAATTTGAACTTACAAAAGCAATTAAAAACATAACAACCAGTGCTGTTTTATCTTCTTTATTCAACTTTAAAAAAGCAACATATAAAATATTATATTCTTCAACAATTCTATTAACTAAATTGTGCTGCCAGAATTTATTTGTTAAATGAAAAAATATCCACTTTAACCACGAGAAATAATTTACGTCTAAAATATGAAAATGCTTTTCAATATATCCTTGTAAATATATCTCGCACAGCAAGATCATAATAAAAGCAATAACTATATGCCAAAATCTGACTGCGCGAGAGTAAATATCATACGAATTCATTTTTCAATTAATCTCTTTTCACAAACTTCTTTTATCGTCTCCCAGAATTTACGTTCAAATCTCTTTCCCTTTTCTGTCGCACGTAAAGCATTTAAATAATTTAATGCTTTACCTGTATTTACATCTACAACTTTTAAAGTGTTAGTTAATATTTTCATTTTATTAACTCCAAATCTCTGTTAATTATTTTTGCTGGTAAAAGTGAATGTTTTATAACTTTTACTTGTGAGTAAAAAGGTTCATCGTTAAACCCTTTTGTCATCACATATTTTACAAGATAGACTTTACTGCCTTTCTTGAAATTAAACGATTTCAAAACGTCAGCTTTCTTTACGCTGATAAGCTTGTGACTTGATTCAACTGTAAACACATTCGCATTTACACTTTGAATAACACCGCTATTTAAAATTACTTCTGTGTGAGCAGAAGCAGCACTTGAAAAAAGAACTGATGCAATAACTATTAATTTTTTCATAAGTCACCTCTTTAATTAAAAGGAACTACGCGAACTTTTTGAACCGTTTGTTGACCAAAAAATCCATTTGCTCCTGCATTGCTTCCAGAAATAACAACTTCCACTTTTTCACCAATTTTGAAGCGATAAGTAGTTTTCTGTGTAATTGCTAAAATCTTTTTATTTTTTAATTCGACGGTAATTAAAAAACCTTTACTTGCGTCAGCGTTCGCGCCTATCGCGCTGCCTCCGACGCCTCCGACAACGCCACCTATGACTGCGCCGAGATTGCCGCCAAGTAGCGCCCCTACGCCTGCCCCAATGCCTGCGCCGCCAAGGCCGCCGACCGTCTGACCTTGCGAGCGGTTCATGATATGTACGCGCCTCACGGCGACGACATTAGCCAGGTACACCTGCTGCACCTGCATGGCAGCGCCGCCAGCATAGCTAGCTGGCCCTTGTTGCGGTTGTAGGGCGGCGCAACCCGTCAGGGAAGCGCCAACGGCACCCGCGATTAAAAAACGTTGAATGTTGTTCATTTTTTTGCTCCTACGATTATTAATTTATTATTCAGTTTTCTGATTAGAACTTTTTCGCCAACCTTGAACTTTTGATGCGTATTTATGTAAAAAACACCTGATTTTGAATCAACTAAAATCTTTAAATTATCTTTGTTGATCAAATTGTCTGCCGCGTCACATATCACTGTACCGATTAAAAAACAATAACTATGATTCACCCGTTCTTTTTCAAGAACAACTTTTCCAGTTATTATCTTTGTAGAGATATTGCTTTTATTAAGATGCGGAATTGCTGAAACTGTTGCACACCCGCCTAAAAATAAAACAGAAGCAGCCAATAATGATTTTTTCATGATATTCTCCTTTAATTACTACAGCGATTAGATAACGGATTGTTCATACAGAAGTTAACATTTTGTTGATGCGTCTCCATTTTTAAAACTTTAGCGCTGTTAGCACCAAAAAAGAAATGACTACTGATGCTTAAAATCGCAACAAAAATTAATGCATACACTATTTTAGCGTTCATCTCATTTCTCCTGTTGTGAAACAACCTTGTCAAAAAACTCGTCAATGTCTTTCGCTCGCCATTTTGGCGGGAAACCTTTAATTTTAATGGCGGTTGGCAAACTTTTTGGATCTCTGTGAAAACGATTCAAAAAGCTCATTTTCGACATTCCAAAAATTTGGGCGACTTCTTCAGCGTTAAACACTAATAACTTGTCAATTCTTTCTTCATCTTTCATGATTTATTTCCTTTTTGAATATAATTAATTAATCTCAACATCTGCTACATACTGTAGAATATTTTTTGTAGAATGCAAGTATTTATATTTAATTTTCTTTATATAGAATATATAAGTTTACATGTATTTATTTACTATTAAAAAGCTTTAATTGTTTTAATAATATTTTCTTTTTTGTTAAGATAAATGCTTACACGTTTCTTAATCTCTTATATAGATACTATAATATATCGTTTAAACGATGTTTTTTTGAGTATGATAGTTTACTTTTATTTGTTATTTTTTAATCGTGAATTCTAGACGAAAAAAAAACCCCGCTTTTGCGGGGGTAGCTTCTGTACAACTAATTACTCGTCGAACACAGTAAAATTAAATCCATTTGTTGTTAGTCTTTTTTTGAATGTTACTCCTGAAACCAATGTTATTGTTGCAGTTAAGTTTTTAACCACAACAGTGCAATTTTTTTCAGATCGTTCCGAGCATTTAGGATGGTTTCTTGTTCCATACCATTCTAACCATTTTACTTCGCAATTAGTATATTTTTTTACCTTTAGATTTTTTAGATTTGATTTATAATCATTTAAATCTAAAATCGCATTTTCATCTGCTTCATATTCATCGCTTTTGATTTTTCCAAAAGTCGCTAAAACTTCTTCTTTATCAAAGAAATCAATTTCATTATAAAACTTACTGCTGTGATGCCATTCGGCTGCGTTGCAATGTTTTCTAATTAAAGAAACTGGAATGCCTTTAATTTTACTTGCAGGCACTAAGCCAGTATTGTACGCATCTACCGCGTTATTACTCATTCCCATTCCATAATTATATCCAGCCATGTTTAAATCCTCTTTAGCAAGTGAATTTGATAGCACCTTTCTTTAATCTCTTATATACACACTATAACATGTCGTTTTAATGATGTTTTTTTGAGTATGACAGTTTACTTTTATTTGTTATTTTTTGGTCGTGAAATATTCAATTTTAAAAGTCCCCCGCTTGCGCGGGGGTGGATGATTTTAGAAATTTTCGATATCTGAAAATTTACAAGCTTTATAAATTGTTTTCTTTTTTGAAACTTCTTCAACGCGATCATTGTCCCACTTATATACATAACGCATTACTATAACTTCTTTACTGCTAACAATTATATTGTCATCAGTTTCATACTTATAAAATTTTACTACTTTTTTAGTGTCTTTTAAACATAAAGGCTTGTCGATATCAATATCGAATTCTTTAGCTTTAATTCTGTACCCATCTTTTATTATCATATTGCAAATGCTTTGATGACTAGCCATAAATAAAATTCCTTTTTCAGTGAGTTAGTTGAGTATCTTTTTTAACTGCTCATATACATAGTCTATATGCGTTAAATAAAATATTTTTTTGACAAAGGCGGTTTACACTGTTTTCTTGGTATATTAGCAAAATAATTTCACATGGGCGGTTGTATCAGCTTGCGCTAATATAGCGTATCCGGGTGCTTGAGGGTGCGGTATAACAACCATGCGAGTGTCGGGAATAGCTCCCAGAGCGGCGAGGATGGATAGGAAGGGGCGTTAAAGGCTTTGGACGTTCACTTGTATGGTTGGGACCAAAATCATTAACAGATTTCTTTTTATTTGGTAAAGAGCAGTAAAAATATTGTATCGCACCATTTTTGTCTTGCTAATTTTTATTGCGCTGAGATTAAGTTGATTTGAAAAAATTTCACAACAAGTTTCCATGGTTGTTTTTTTCTAATTCCGATAATCAATTTCCAAAAAAAAATATATAAAACCTCTTGCCTCCCGGTGAGGCGTGAAGCGAAGCGAAGCGCTCAGCGGGTTTTTATGTATATATTATAGTCTTTTTAAAAGCTTTTATCGCTCGAAAACTTAATTATAAACAATATGTTACAAGGCGTTTACGTAGGCTATATGCGTGAGTACGTAGGCTATATGCGTAAGAGCGTAGGCTGTATGCGTAGAGCACGTAGCCTATATGCGTAGCCTTCACGTAGGCTATATGCGTAAAACCGTAGGCCATATGCGTAAAAAAACCGGCTCGAAGCCGGTCTATGTTTTACATGATCTCAATTTCTAAACCACGAAACATAATTTTTTTCGCATTCAAGATTTGAAATTACACCAAGCTCTTGAATTTCTTTTAATGCAGAATATAGTACAGGTCTAAATCTGTATATTTCTCTTGTAAAACCGAACCAACTTTTTAAATCTTCTAATTTATGGTTATATTTCGTTTTTGATTGATGACTTGATATATATGTAAATAACTTTTTTGCCATATCGCTTTTCAATGCTAACCGAGTTTCCCAATTTTGATAAGCCACAGCTTTAAAAAGCTCAGCGCCGTCCGGGTCTAATCTTACGTACATTAGCTTTACATCATTTATATTTTCAATTCCAAAATTTAACAGATGCATTGAAACTACTGATTTTTTCTCTTTTCTCGTAAACTCGATTTTTATAGCGGCTTTCGCAAGCCTTTCGATGCTTGAAATTATAACTTTTATGTTTCCGTTTTTCCCGCCTGTCGGCTTTATTTCTAATTCATTGCATAATGTTGAAATTTGAAAATAGTTTTTTTCTCCAATATTTTTATTGCGCGCCAATCTTAATAGCGCTAAATAAATTGTTTCATCATGAACAGATAACTCTTCGCCTGTTAAAAAAAGTTTGACATCACTTCTTGAAGGAATCAATTTGTTGTTAACTAGAATTTTCTCTTTATTTCCAAGTAGAGCAAAAAGTGCGCTTCTAATTAATTCTGGTGGCATCGCTGCTGCCCAGTCTGGGCAATAAAAACTTTCAGATGTACAAATTTTTTTATTTTCACCAGATTCGTTATATTCACTCGTACTTAATTCGATAATGTTATTTTCTTTTTTATGCGGAAGTGTATCACACGTTACGTACTCTACAAAAGCAGCGAATTCTCGTTCTTTAATTTCTTCTATGCATTTATTTCTGTAATCTTCTATCTCTTTCTTTTTAAGTTCTTGATCTTTTATCTTCTTTTTTAATACCGGGTCTAAACTCATGTCATCATCTCCATATAACTATGTATATGGATAGTTATAGAATATGATTTTGAACAATACAAATTAATATCAAAGAAATATCTAATTACCGAATAACAATACTTGTTTTTTATTTCCAGAAAAATGTACACGGAAAACTAAGCCTTATCCACAGAATCCACAGCCCTTGCACAGACAACGGAGACCCCCGCAAGGGGTCGGTTGGCCGTCTGGGTTGTGGTCGGCAAGTGAGCGCTTGCGCTGACTGGTGGCCGTAGGTCAGCCGTCCACAAGGCTGTGGGGTCTGTGGGTAAGGCGGGTGGGGTTCCGACCTTCGCACTGGTGAGGCGTTTGACTTTGGGGACCATTCTGGGGACTATTGAAGGATGTTTAAAGTCGTGCAGGCAAGTGTAGAAAAATAATTAAAACAATTGGTTAAACATCATGTGTATAGCAGAAAAAAAAGGTTAGGCGAAAGTCTAGCCCCTTTTCTTTGGCACATTTGAATTTTTGGCACAATCTTGGCACAGTAGGCGCTTCGGCACAGTGTCGTTGCGGATATTCGAAAATGGCCACATTTCAGCTACGCGGGAACAAGTAAGGGCGGGCGATGATCCGGCGCAAGGGCTGGCCGGAACAAAGCCGGGACGTTTGATACCAAGTCAGATACAGCATCACACAAGCCTTTGATAGAGCCTGCAAGCGTGCCGCCATCGAGGACTTACGTTTCCACGACCTCCGCCACGAAGCCACCAGCCGCCTGTTCAAGAAAGGCTTCAACCCCATGGAAGTCTCCACGATTACCGGCCACAAGACATTGCAGATGTTGAAACGATATACTCACTTGAGGGCGGAGGACCTGGCGAAGTGGATGGGGTGATTCATATGATTACAAAGGAGAATGTCATGGGGCAAGAACAAATAGCAGTAACAAAAAAAGGCGAAAAATTTGTAATTGTAAAGGGTATACCAGACCAATATCATTTACAATCTTTTGAAATAATAGAATTCATGAATGACGGAAATGAATACGACACGTATGATGATGCAAAGACGATTGCACTTGAACTGGCTGCGCAAAGTGGGCGTTCTTTTGTTGACCCAAATGGAGTTGTAATAATATAACTAGTTTCAGAAGAAATAAGCTGTCAATGCGGTGCATTCACTTGCGGGCTGAGGATCTGGCGAAGAGGATAGGGCAGGCTCTATGTTGTTGGGAATTTCCATTCCATATCGGAGCTTTTAATATAAACAAATCAGTAAAGAGGATGTTATGGACAATTATAACAAAGAAACCTTATGCGGCTGTAGACAGAAATGGATAGCCCTAAAATGCAACATAGCGGTAACGCCATCAAAACGATGGATAATGTTCGTTGTGCTCGTAGTCTTGTCTCCCGTCTGCCATGCTGCCCTTTCACCAGCGGCTGAAGATAATAAAGCGTTTGCCTATGCTATGGGCCAGGGCGTCCCCAAGAGTTATCATAAAGCACTTTATTGGTATAGGAAGGCCGCTCATCAGGGTGATGCACACGCGGAGATATCGCTGTCGTATATGTACGCCAATGGTGATGGCGTCCAGAAAAATTATGCTAAGGCGATTAAATGGACTCGCAAGGCGGCAGCACAGGGGTCTGCAACCGCCGAATATGACATGGGTATAGCCTATGAGAAAGGTCAAGGAGTACCCAGGGATCATCATAAAGCGCTCTATTGGTTCAGGAAGTCGGCCAATCAGGGGTATTATATTGCACAAAAGGCCCTTGGATATTAGATTTCTGACTTGATAAGCAATCACCTTTAATGCGGCAATGAAAAGAGAGGGAGATACATGATCGGTATCACTGTCATAGGCACAAAACCTGGGGTTGACTTCGTGGCCGATACCGAAGAGTGTCTAGAATTTTGACTCCAAATCTCCGCCTGGATTGATAATTATTCTGCCTTTCTACTTATTAACTAAAGATCAGGAGATGTTATGTGGCCGTTTGATGACTCGCAAGATAGAGCAGCAGCGTGGTTTAATTACTGGAAAGGATTTGCTGAAACCGATGATGAAGCCTTAAGATTTGGGCAGCCAGAAGGCTCAAAGCTCGGTGAGGAATTGTGGCAGGTATATACATATAGATATTTTAAGATAATTGACTTTGCCACAAATGGTGTAAAAGGCAAGATCGAGGAAGATATTGTTCCCGTAATAAACGAGCATGTAGAAAGCCTTAATGAACGACATCGAACACTTTGCAGAAAAGACCGGTATGGATTAGTAGATTACTCCAAGTGGCTAGAAGAAAAGGAGTATTTTTTTACGAAGGTCACCCTTCCTTTGTTAATTTCCGCGGAAGCAGAGGTTAAGAATTTTATTTCGGAAGGCTTATGGGAAATAAAGGAAGACAAGTTATTTCCTCCAGAAACTCCGGTGAAAATCCGGAACCATAAAATAGTTCCATTTATTAACGTACATTTTGCTACCTGGTTTAACGAAAATATTGATGCAATATTCGAGGTTCATGTAGTAGAACCATGCGTGATATATTTAACAGAACTAATAGACAGCACAATCGATGACCCATATCTGAATGATAAAAGTAAGAATTATAATACGCCGGATACACCCAACATATCACCGTATGACTATGAAGAACTTTGCGCAAGCATGCTAAACGAAAATGGGTGGGTGGCCCAAGCAACAAAAAAGAGTGGTGACCAAGGCGCTGATGTATATGCTGAGAAAAACGGAATATCGGTTGTGCTTCAATGCAAGTTGACGAACGCCGCTGTTGGCAACAAAGCAGTTCAGGAAATCATAAGCGGGCAAAAATTTATGCAGGCTGACTTCGCCGCCGTGGTGACGCCGGCAAAATATACGCCGGGTGCACAGGACATAGCGCGCGCAGCAAAAGTCCTATTGTTGCACCATGATGATCTGCCGCATTTAGAATCCTTATGCAAGAGAATCTTATCGTAGCAAATGATATTGGGGGTAGATCTGTGTTTAACTTTTCGTTCTCGCTTGAAGGTCTGGATAAATTGCTAAGCGTCTTTTGTGAATACTTAATAAAGATAAAAGACTGGCTATTTAAAAAGTGCAGCAACACTATTTACTATTTTTCAACTCAACGCCCACAGCGGAAACTATTATATAATAACACACTTGAACTTACGGGGACGCAGATCTGCGTCATGCGATGGATACTATCCAATCCTGCGAGAACGGTTGGACAATCTATTTCCTATGGATTAAATAATGACTTATTAGAATGTTTTATATTATTAGAAGGCAAAAAGTTAATACACCTTGATCATAGCCGCAAGATAAGTGGTGTCTGGACAGAACTATCCGTATTTTTTGAATATCCAGAGTCAGATCCAAATATAATTCGTAAAGCATTAGGTAACAAAAATGTTCTGATGCCAAA
The DNA here is from genome assembly GCA_027328625.1 of Candidatus Paracaedibacteraceae bacterium. Lineage (GTDB taxonomy): Bacteria > Pseudomonadota > Alphaproteobacteria > Paracaedibacterales > CAIULA01 > CANJLN01. Next base: position 11,672 of record DAHVSZ010000060.1, read on the forward strand.
CTCTACAGATCCTTGTTGTGAAGAAATATTTCAAAGGCTTAACACTATCTAGGCTCAAAATTTCAAGTATTTTTTGCCTTATCCATAAAATACATAGCCCTTGCCCAGACAACAAAGATTCCCTGCAAGGGGTCGGTTGGCCGTCTGGGTTGTGGTCGGCAAGTGAGCGCTTGCGCTGACTGATGGCCGTAGGTCAGCCGTCCACAAGGCTGTGTAGTTTGTGGGTAAGGCGGGTGGGGTTCCGACCTTCGCACAGGTGAGGCGTTGACATTGGGGTCAAATTTGGGGACACTGAAAACTATTGAGGGATGTTTAAAGACGTGTAAGCAAGTGTGGTAAAATGATGAAAAACAAGAGGTTAAAGATCATGGGTACAGCAGGAAAAAGGGGTCAAAACGCGTTCGCAATGCGAAGGTCGGGAGTTCGATCCTCCTCCGCTCCACCAGATAAAAAGGCCCGGGCTTATAGCCCGGGCCTTTTTTATTAATATCTTATTTTGCTCCAAACATTACCCCAACGCCTTCCGTGCGTTCACAAAAATCTGCATCCATGGTGTAGCCTCACCCCACTCCGGCGGCCGCCAGCTCATCTGCAAACTGCGCACGACCCGCTCCGGGTGCGGCATGAGGATGGACACCCGGCCGTCCTCATTGCAGAGGCCGGTAACGCCTTGCGGGGAGCCGTTGGGATTGGCTGGATACTGCACTGCAGGCTGTCCCTGGGCATCCACAAAGCGCATGGTAACGGGCGCCACCACCGGCTGATCCCCGGCGAAGTGCGCCCGCCCTTCGCCGTGGGCGATAACGATGGGCGCGTAAGTGCCCGCCATACCCGCAAATAACAGCGACGGCGAATCCACGACCTCGACCATGGCCAGCCGCGCTTCGAACTGCTCCGAGCGATTGCGCGCGAAGCGCG
>DAHVSZ010000061.1 GCA_027328625.1 Candidatus Paracaedibacteraceae bacterium
TACACAAAAATAGCAAACGGAAAGGCTCTTTTTCTCCTACAGAACTTTCCAATTCACTCGTAGCCGCTGAAATATCCGTCAAATTTGAAACCATTAATAGTAAATAAAAAACAATAGTACAACATCTAAAAATCATAATGGTTCTCCTTTGTTTTAATTTTAAATTCAATACTTTAAACATATGACCGTCAATTATCTCCAATATTCACTTCCGTAGTACCTGGTGTTGAAGTTAAACGAGTTAATTGACATTCGTAGAGTTTCTTTTTAGAACTTCGGTCTCTTAATTGTGGATTTTCACAAAAATCATCACAACCGTTGCCTGATGGCACTTTAGAACCAGCACATTTTAGTAAAATTGCATCATCAGCATCAATATCATCCTGTTGAGCATCTTGAGAGTGTTTATCGAAATCATCTTTAGTACTATTGCAACAGAAAATTCCTTCTATGGCAGTTTTAATAGCAGGAATAGGCATCTCAAAAGCTTTAATAACCTTACCAAACCCACTCGTTTGATTAATACCAGCAAGATAATCTTTATACTTCTGACTATTGAAAGCATGTATGCTTAGATATCTTACGCAAGCTACTCCTCCAATCGCCATAGCTGCAATCTGAAATTGTGCATTGTTTGTTGTATCTCTTAATTTAAAAACATCAGTAGCTCCCCAAAACGCTCCAGTAGCACCAAAAACTTCTAAAGTAAATGTTAGGCCTGTACCAACCACTCCTACTAACCCTAATCCTATTTTTTGTTTAGTACTTGCAAGCAAGAAGACTTTTTTTGGAGATCAAAATTTTCTTGCGGTGGCGGCAAATGTTCTATATTTGGAAAAGCCGAAGTAGTAATTACTTCAAGCTCTCTTTCTTCTCTATCTGCTGCATATCCCTTTTGGATGCTTATCCCTATAACAAGATTGAGAGCAATCAACGACTTGATTGTTATTTTACTGATCATTTAGTTGCTCCCGTTTTTTTATCTTTCTAAGCAATAGATTTGTATAGATCTTACCCATATATCTTATTTTTCATAAAAACTTACTAAATCATCAAAAAAACATCGAATAGTAAATAAAATAATCAGATTGAAAAAGAGAGAAAAACAAAATAATTCCTCTCTCTAACCTCATTTTTATACTATCTTCCTAGCAAAAATATAAGCAGATGCAATAAAATCCTCCGCCCTGCTTCCTGGGGCCCATTTGCTGATAAAGCTACGGCTATCATCTTTCACATCTATTCTTATCTCTCCAAATCCAGCACCTCTTAATATCGATTCTAGCGTGTCAATCTTTGTTGCTCCTGTTATACAGCCAGTATATAGATAGACATTATTTTTAACCTCTTCTGGTAGTTCAGATGTTGTTACAATATCTGAAATAGCTAATCTACCTCCAATTTTTAGGACTCTTGCAGCTTCTTTAAAAACGGCTTCTTTATTGGTTGAAAGATTGACAACACAGTTAGATATGATAACATCAACACTTGCATCTTCTACAGGCAGGTGCTCAATTTCTCCAAAACGAAACTCAACGTTTTTGTATCCCTTCTTTTCAGCATTTTTTGTAGCAAGTTCAAGCATCTGTGGTGTCATGTCGATACCAATAACTCTTCCAGTTTCTCCTACTTTTTTTGCTGCCAGAAAACAATCAAAGCCAGCTCCAGAACCTAAATCAACAACTACCTCTCCTGGTTGTAAAGCAGCAATGGCTCCTGGATTACCACAACCTAATCCTAAGTCTGCTCCGATTGCTCCTTCTTGCAATTCTTCTTCTGAATATCCAAGAGACAGCCCGTATTCCTTTGCGGATGGTTTTCCTGTAGTTTCACCACAGCCTCCTGCATTACAAGAAAAACATGGTTTTTCTTCTTTTGCAATTGCTGCATAAGCTGTTCTAACCTGAGTTTTTAATTCTTCTTCATTCATAGTGGATGCCGCAAAAACATTAGATGTGTTGAAAGAAAATAAAAGCATGAAAGACAAAGCCATTATGGATTTTCTATACATTTTTTTCTTTTTTAGGTGACTGTTAGAGAGATTGAAACATTCGTTTTTGTACATGATTTTCTCCTTAATTATCTTAATGAAACAAGGCATATCTAAATCTCTATCCGTTTAAAAGGTTCTAATGACGGAAATCTAACAGGGGAGTGCAAAGAATGGTAAATACTTTTTTGGAATGGGCTATGCTGTTTGGGTATGGTTTATGAGTCTTAGAATTTTTGATATGTGTTGATTTATAGCTCTGTGTGCTTAATATGATATGTGCATTTTTTGGTAACCTTCCTTAGTTTATGTCATCCTGAAGTTTGGAATAATAGATACAACCGGTCGTTCTCATGATTCATGCCCCATTAGGGGAATAATATTAAGCAAGCTATATACAAGTTTGATATCTCCATGTGTAAAATTGAAGGAGAGTATCTAACATGTTAGTTTCTATACCTGTAGTAGCCAAACTTAATATAAAATGATAACAACCGCTGTTATCACGAGCCCCGTAAGGGGCCCATGGTGATTGAGTGTATTTCCCGGATTGCCCCGGCTGCTTCGCTCTTCGCAAAGACGGTAAGTTTGCACTCATTTTATACTTAATTAGCTATAGATTGTGCTTTAAAAACTTATATTGCATAAGTCATTTTTTTACAATTTCTGACCTAGTTTTCTGCGGTCTTAGTCATCAAAAATGACTTGTCCATCCTTCCTTCAACAATTTGAGAATGGAATAATTTCTCATACACAAAAACAGCAAATGGTAAGAACTATTTTTGCTTCAATCACATTAACTTATGAAAGCTAGTTGTATTTTCAAACTCATTTTTACACTACTTTTTTTGCATGAATATAAGCAGACGCTACAAAATCTTGGGCATTACTTCCTGGTGCCCATTTACTGATAAAGCTACGGCTAGCCTCTTTCACTTCTATTCTGATGTCTCCAAATCCGGTATTTCCTAGTATGGATTTTAACGTATCGATTTTCATAGCTCCTGTGATGCAACCTGTGTATAAATCCATATTGCCTTTAATTTCTTCTGGTAGATCAGATGTTGTTACAATATCTGAAATAGCCAATCTTCCCCCAGTTTTTAAGATTCTTGCAGCTTCTCTAAAAACGGCTTCTTTGTTAGGTGAAAGGTTGACAACGCAATTCGATATAATAACGTCAACACTTGCATCTTCTACAGGCAGACGTTCAATTTGTCCAAAACGAAACTCAACGTTTTTGTATCCCTTCTTTTCAGCATTTTTTGTAGCAAGTTCAAGCATCTCTGGTGTCATGTCGATACCAATAACTTTCCCTGTTTCTCCTACTTTTTTTGCTGCCAAGAAACAATCAAATCCTCCTCCTGAGCCCAGATCAACGACTACTTCTCCTGGTTGTAAGGTAGCAATGGCTCCTGGATTACCACACCCGAGTCCCAAATCAGCTCCGATTGCCCCTTCTTCCAATTCTGCTTCTGTATATCCAAGAGACATTCCATAGTCTTTTGCAGACATATCTCCACCACAACCTCCTGCGCTACAGGAAAAACATGGTTTTTCTTCTTTTGCAATTGCCGCATAAGCTGTTCTAACCTGAGTTCTTAATTCTTCTTCAGTCATTCCGTAACTCTTCGATATATTAAAGGAAAACAAAAGCATAAAGGATAAAACTGATATTAATTTTCCACAGGATTTTCTTTCTTTTAGATGCTCACTGACAGTACTAAAACATTCATTTTTGTACATGATTTTCTCCTAATTATTTATGAAACGTTTCAATGTGGGCAATCTAACAGGGAAGTGCAAAGAATAGTAAATACTTTTTTGGAATAGATTATGCTGTGTAGGTATGGATTTTGAAATTTTTTTGATTTAATTTTTTCTTATATTGAAAAGTTTCAAGTCTTTTTATTTTTCAAATAGGTAAGAGTATAAAGTCTGAGTGAAAAAAGCAGAAACGACAGCAGAAGCAACAATAAGACACTTTCGACACATTTCATGAAGGATATAAGATTTTATGGTTTCGTCTCTTTGCCGTGCTGTATTTTTAAAGCTCTTATGTTTTTTGAGATTTTCTCTGTGATTTTTAATATTTTTTTTCTCATCATTGATCTCTTCTTTTGCTGCGATATTAGTTGCATGAGTTGTTCTAACTTGAGTTTTTAATTGTTCTTCAGTCATTCCGTAACCCTTCGATACATTAAAGGAAAACAAAAGCATAAAGGATAAAACTGATATTAATTTTCCATCCAATCTCCTGTTTTTCAAATGACTAATAAAACCCAAACATTTGTACATGATTTTCTCCTTAATTATTTTATAATAATGGGGCATACTCGGGCCTCTTCCTTTTGAAGGTTTTTAATAGAGCAATCTAATAGGAAGGTGGAAAGAGTGAAAAATGCTTTTTTGGAATAGGTTATGCTAGATGGGTATTAATCTTAAAATATTCGACTTACGTTGCTTTATAGCTTTGTGTACTCATAAAAGCTTTACTAAAGCGGCTAATAAGATGTGTATCTCTCAGCCCCCCTTTAGTCGTATTATTCAGAAGCTTGAAGCTGATATGATGGGTGGGTTAATTGATCGCTCTCAAAGTTCATTCAAGTTAACTTATCTAGGAGAGCAATTCTTAGAAGAAGCAAAGCAGATTGTAAGCGAATATGATGATTCTATGTATCGATTAGAAGTAATAAGAAATCCTGCTTCTTCTGATTTAAAGATTGGATTTACTGCGCTTTCTTCTCAAATTCCAGGATTTTATGAACTAATTGATAACTTATCAAAGCAAGCCTCAGAAATTTTTTTAGATGAGTTTTGGTCGCAAGATTTATGTGAGAAATTGCAAAATCATGAGCTTGATATAGGTATAATGCATTTTATTCCAGATTTTAAGTCAATCCAATCTCATCCAATAAAAACATGTAAAGCAATGGCTCTGTTTTCTGATCAAATATGTTGTTTTAAGGAAAAAAGAGCGTATCACTTAATCCTAAATGAAAATAAACTAGATAAGCCATACAACCAACATCTTTTAACAAAACTTCCTTCCTATAATTTGACGCCTCTCTATAAAGAGCCAACTCAGCTTTCTTTTCAATTAGCTTTGCAAGGAGAAGGTATTTTGATATACCCAGAACCAATTGCAAAAATAATGAATGCAAACAATACATTTACATTAGAACAAATTGATAAGTCAGAAGATTTATTCGGAATATATATGATCACTCATAAAAATCCGCTTAAAAGATTGACAATGAATATTATTAGAAATTCTGTTCAATTTTTAGAACCTTACAAGCGTAATTTTCCTATGAGCCCCCGTGAATGTTGAATTTTTTAAGAAAGTTAGAAAAAATATACTGTGATGAGATAACTTTTTAAAACTACCTACGGGAATGGGATAGCAAAATGATATCGATTTTGTTGAAAAAAGTTGAAAAATAAATGATTTAAAAAAATTCTCTGAAATTTATGTTTAGGTTTCAACCTTTATAAATTAAGACTTCTCAGCCCTCCTTGTAACTTTTCTATTGTTCCGAGGTTCGGGCCTATTAAGGCGTTCTTTAACCCTATTAATCTAAAATTTTTTTGCTTTTTAACTAGTAGTAGAGTAAGCTCCACTCATTACTGAGCAGGGCTCCTCGAGGGTAGAGTCGAGTAATGGCGCGGTTTCTTGCTAGCTTCGTTTCCATCACCCGCCACGTCAAACGTAGCGTGCGGATTTCCCGCACTACGCTTTCCTGATACCTTCATATCAAAGCCTATGCCCTATTGTGCTGATCTTGCTTTCGAAGGGCTATAATACCTGATCTGGTAGTTTTTATATAACCTCATCTCATATAGCTGACTTCTACTCCATCTGTTCCAGCCAGGCCTGGTATCAACAAATCGAATTTTCCGGCCATATCTTCTCATAACTGTAGGTTTTATAAGGACTAGTTGATATTTTCTAATTTTCCTAGAATGACCAATGTCGGTAATTTTAGAGGGAATTTACAAGCTTTGAAGAACAGGAACAAACGCGGCAAACCCGCAAAATACTTATATTTTCCTAACACATAATAAAAACCAGTATTTCTTCAAATGGTCTTGTGGCCCAAAAATGTGTCTTCGTTAGTACTAGGCCTTTTGGCAGATAAGGCCTACGATGCTGATGAACGAGTAAGGTATAAACTTGCAGAGAAAGGATGTATGGCTGTTATTCCATCAAAATCAAACCGTAAAAACCCTTCAAGCTACGATAAAAATATTTTACAAAGGGTGACACTTGATTGAGAATTTCTTTGCCAAACTTAAACAGTACAGAGCGATTGCAACGCGATATGATAAAACAGCTCTAAATTTTTTTGGGGCTATTTATATTGGCTTCTATCGTCATTTGGCTTAATTGATCACACGCCCTAGTAAACATAGAGATCTTGTTGAGTTACAACGCTTACTTTTATCAATCGCGGCTTGAGAATCGGTAAGTTTTTGGATAATGCCTTTAAGGGGATATCCTCCTCAAAACAAGCTCTCCACCGTCGACTGCCGGCAATCACGTCAAAGTGATCTTCTTTATCAGTAGATTTTCTTAAAATAACTGGTTCGATTTGTCCGTTTTTAAGGATATCTTGAGCAAGAGTATGAATATCGCCAAACTCAAACCCCGAACGATCCCCTAATTTCCAACGGCTACACTTCTTCGGATCAACGGTAACAACTTCCATTCTGTTTTTCTTCTTCAACATTACAAGAAAAATGCCACGTACGTGGCATTTTGGGTCACTTCTCTTTTGAACAATGATTTTCGACCAAAGGACAAAGAAGATCATCCATTTCAGTGCCGAGTATGTACTTGACCAATCCTCTTTCTGGCCAGATCTTTAAACTTAAAAATCGCCCCTCATACTGATTGTTGACCAGAACATCCTGTTCTTTGCCAAGCACCCAAGCAGGAACGTCAAATTCTTTGGCTTTGGCAAACCCCAGTCTTGCATAATCTTCCAAAGAAGCCGCTGTGTCAGCCTCAGGAGCATAAACAAGAAAAGCAACCATGGCATCACATTTTGGGCAAGGAATACATTCGGCTTCAAACGTGTGTCTTTGCTGAGGACTGTCATAGGGTTTAACCGTCCCCTTCCCTTTTCCAAAAATAGCCTCCATTTGATCAGATATGGCATGAGCAATGGGTTCAAAAATAGCTTTTCTTTGAGGGATCATAGGTCGTCTTCATTTCCGATGACCTCAAACACATATTGACTCTCTCCTTCGTTGGGAACAATAAACATCCTCCCAAAATCTCCTAAATCTTCATGACGAAAGAGATAGACTATGTGTCCATTTTCTAAAATCTCCTTTCTCATGGAAACGGTTGAAGGGAGAGGAAAGTTTAAGCCCTTTACTTTTTCTGCTAGTTCACGTTTTCTTTCCGCAGAAATCATAGGGTAATGATCGATCATTATATGCCTTAACAATTTGGGAACAAGTTATCAGAACTATAGGGAGAACTGGTAAAGACGCTCAGCTCTTACACTTTCTTTTCTTCGCATAAACAAATCTCTGAAGCAACTTTACTCTCCCTATACCATAAGCAAGAACACAATAGAACAAAGTTATTGTTTAAAAAAGTCAATAAATTCGTCCCCCTATCGCTTCTCTTAGTCTTTCTCTCATCTTTTTCGCCAATCACTATCTTTCTGTTTTCTTCTTTATTTTTCTAAGGGTTTCACCCTCGCGCGCGCAAGACATCGCTATGCTCTCGAGAGGAGTGTCCCCAAATTTCGGTCTCGCAGATTTGCGATCTGCAGACCTGCAATTTGGGTGATCCCCCTCTCCTCTCTCGGCCTTGCACTTACTACCCCACTCTCGCCGAGGGGCAAGGGTGCACACGCGCTTTTTGGCGCTGGCACCCTTTAATCATTATAAAAACAAGGAGAAAATAAGATGCAAATAAAATCAACCTATAAACTTTTGAATTCTTTGACAAAAGAGCAGTTGGAAACATTAAGAAAAAATTATGAAACTAATGACGCTCTCATTCAAAATGATCAAAATACAATAGACTTTGAAGTTGTCGTTAAGTTCTTTAACCCAACAGGCATAGGAACTTGGTATTTAACGGAATTGTCACCGAATAATATAGGCTTTGGTATTTGTCACCTACAAGAAGTTGAGCTTGGTTATGTTTGCTTAGAAGAACTCGCTTCTTTAAAAGAGACTTGTGGATTGGAAATTGAAAATGATTGTTGGTTTTCTGCCCAAGGGCATACAATTAGCGATCTTTATAAGCGCCTTAAAAGTTCAGAAAGTATCGATTTTAGTGAGAGCACAGAAACCTTGCACAGCACCCGTACTCTCGCTTCCCCGTTACAGAGTTTAAACAGAATCACACAAAACGACCTCCTAAGAAAAGCCCAATCCTTTGTTGATAAAAACATTCTTTCTTTACAGGATCAACTTGTCAACACCTGTTTTGTTAAGGGAGTTTTTGACATAGAAGAGATTGTTAACCTATTTGCTTATTATGACCAAGACGATGAACGTCTTTTAGGAAAAGACTTAAAGGATGCCATGAACAAAGATAATTTTTACGACAACTGCAGAGAAGAAACCCGAGAGATTTTTAATTGGTATCTTATTACGGACTGGCTTTCTCAAAAATTCATTGAAAAAGGGGAACCTGTATTAAAGAATGAATATGGTATTTGGTGGGGAAGGACTTGCACCGGACAGGCCCTTGTTCATGATTCGGTTATACAAGACATCGTGCAAGATCTCTCCTAATTTTCTCAATTGAAGCCAGAAGGAATGAGCTCACCTTATTCCTTCTTCTGAGCAACTGTCATTTTAGCTGCTAGAGGCACGTTACTGGACTGGCACTAACAAAAATACATTTTTCGCCCATAACATCAGATTTTAAAATGTCGTTTTCTATTTTCTGTTAGTAAACATAGAGATCTTGTTGAGTTACAACGCTTATTTTTATCGTTTTCAAAAGCATAAAATTATCAAAAATGTACCGACTTGTATCCTTTTCAAAAAATTAAAAAGAAGTCTAGATCTCTAAATTTTATCTGCATTTTCCAAAATTACGGCCAAAAAACGCATCTTTGTTAACACCAGTCCAGGTCAAGTCAATTTAAAAAAATATTGTGCCAATGTCTATTTTTAATAATGCTTTGCGGCACTGCGCATTTTCAAAAACAAAATTCCTTTGTTTTTAAGGGCAACTTTATCAAGATTAGGGGGCAATTGCTCAATTAACGACACAAGAAGACCTAATAAAGTTGCCGATTTGTCTTGATCTTCTTGGTTGAGTTGTAAATCATCTCCCATCACGATATCAAATCGCTCCGTTAACCCAACCATTTCAAGAAGCCCCCCTAGTTGAATTTTTGTTCGTGTTCGTCGTTTACGCTCCTGCTTTGTTGCTGCTATTTGCTCACGTTCTAGAGCGACTCTTTTTGCTTTTAATCGATTTAATTGACTCTCGAGGGCAGATAGTTTTGTTGATTCTGATACAGTCATTTTACCGTAACCTCTTGTCTATTATTATCTATATCATTTCTCTCAAAATATGCAGAATGCTAAGTGCCTCCTGGCGCATTTGTTAGTTTATTACTTTGCATCTTTTTTTGTCTCATTGGATAAAAAGCCCCTTCTTTTTTCCAAAGATCTTGTTGAATTCTTGACACGTCATCATTTTTAGAAAGCGTGTTCAGAATTTGTAATAATCCTCCTGTTAAAGTTTCAAAATCATAACTGAGCGCATTGTTTTGTGTTAGGAGATCAAGAATATTTTGAGAAAGACTATTTTGTAGTCGTTTTCTCTCAACCTCAAGCGCTTTAATTTTATTGGTAATTTTATCGATTTTTGTGATGGTACCTTGTGTCATAGAAAACTCCTTTGCGTACTCTCAGTTTTATTTTTTGTAGGGTAATTTTTCACAAAAAAACTCTATCTTCTGAATAAATTTACCCAATCATTATTAAAAATTATTTTTTTAAAATAGATCATATTCGCATAAAGATCTACAAAAGTTTCGCCCCGCAGGGAAAAAATAAATGAATGAGTCTTTAGCCGAATTCTACAGTCATTTGGAAATATTTTCAAATGCGCACTTACGCGCTCTTGCGCAAAGATGCCTACGGCGTTAGTATAAGGTATGGCGATATATCATTTAAGCATTGGACATGTAAGCAGAAGTACAGGACGAAGTTCTGTGCAAAGTGCCGCCTATATCACCGGTTCTTGTTTGTATGAATCTCGTCGTGATCTAACAACCAATTATGAAAACAGATACAGTGATATTCTTTCTTCTGATACACTTGCTCCAGAATATGCCTCTGATGAATTCAGAGAATTATCTATTTGGGATAAGCTTGAATCTTTTGAAGATGAATATGCTAAAGAGAGATATCCGAACGACTTAGATGCGCGGGATAAATACCAAGATTCTGCCAGAACAGCTATGACGATTGTCGTGGCTATTCCCAAAGAATTATCTGTAGAAAGTGCCAAAGAGTTGGTCGAAGAATTCTCTAAAACACGATATGTCTCTCAAGGACTTATTGTTACCTATGCCATGCACGGAGATGAAGGAAATCCGCATGCCCATTTTCAGATTTCAAGACGTTCTGTTGATGAGAAAGGTCAATTGTCATGGGCTAAAAATCGAGACATGTGTACAAAAAGAGCCCTTCTTGAAACCCGTACATTTTGGGCAGATTTAACCAACTCTTATTTAGAAAGAGACGGTATTGAGGCCCGTATCACGGAAAAAAGCTTTGCTGATTTAGGAATTCAACTGATCCCCACACAGCATCGTGGATGGGTTGCAGATAAACTCAAAGAAATGGGCGTTACTTCTCGCATTGTTCAAGAAAACGAAGAAACATTTAAAACCAATCAACAACGATTGTTAGAAAAACCAGAGCTTATCTTGGTTGAACTCACCACAATGCAAGCGACATTTACCCAAATCCAATTGCTAAAAGCGGTGCAAAAGCGCATCGGTGATGATGCATCCTTAGTAGCACAAGTGTTTGAAAGTGCTTTGCAGAAATCACTGACGGTTGGAATTGGTATAGATGGACACGTTCGCTACACCACAGAATCTTACAAAGAAAAGGAAGAAGCGGCACTGCACTATTTAGAGGAGATTTTAAAGACAACGGGACACCATGGTATTAAGAATTTCCGTGTTGACGCTTATCTTTCTGAACAGTATGGACATATGTCCGAAGAACAACACACAGCAACAATTGGCCTTATCCAAGACAATCAATTTTCTGTGTTGGTTGGACGAGCTGGATCGGGCAAAACTACCACAACCGTCAAAGCCGTCTCTGAGATGTATCAACAGTCTGGATTTACGGTTATTGGTACCTCTTTATCCGCTCTTGCTTCTCAAAATTTAGGAAGAGAAGCTGGCATTAAAGCAAAGACAATTAAGAGTTGGCTCACCTGCTGGAATACCTATAAAGACGCTCAAGAGAAGTTTTTGTCTTTTGATCGTATGGTTGATAAAGGTGTTCTTGAACAGTTAGAGTGGTATCAAGACCTGAAACAATTGGAGCGATACCAACTCACTCCAAAAACAGTGTTGATTATCGATGAAGCAGGGATGGTTGGTACCAGTCAGTGGCATGATTTACTTGCACATGCCCATCGGGCGGGTGCTAAAGTGATTGCCGTTGGTGATGATCATCAGTTTAAAGCCATTGAAGCAGGAGACTTCTTTAGAGAACTTAAAGAGCGCTCATCTGAGTGCGGCCACTTATTTTATCTCAATACTATTCGTCGGCAAAGAATAGAGTGGATGCGGCAAGCTTCTCATCACTTGGCAGAGCTCAACATCCAAGAAGGTCTCTCTCTATACGAGCAACAGGGTCATATTCACCAAACTGATTTGAATCATCTTGAACACGATATTGCAAACGCCTATATAAACAAATTAAACGATGGGTCAGGCACTGGAAAAAAAGGACTTGTTCTGGCGTTTACCAATCAACAAACAGAGAGGCTGAATTACATCATTCGTCAGAAACTGAGGCAACATGATATATCAGGTCATGTTTTATCCAAAACAGATGTTTTAATGATCAAAGAGAAAGGATTTGCCTTAGGGGATAAAGTTGTCTTTTTGCAGAATGATGAAGAGAAAATCCAATTATTAAACGCTGAAGGTGAAAAGATTAAAGATCGTTTTATAACTAACGGCACAACCGGAACACTTGAAAGCGTCACGCAAAATGGTAAGATAGTTGTTGTTAGGATTGACAAAGAAACAACAGCCCACTTCAACGTCAAAGACTATGACGCGTTAAACCATGGCTATGCCCTCACCACTCATAAATCACAGGGACAAACCATTGACTTTACCCTTGTAGCGGCTAGTCGCACCATGGATGCCATAGGACTGTATGCCTCCATGACAAGACATAGGGATGATGTACAATTGTTTTATGCCAAAGAAGACTTTACTGACTTTAAAG
>DAHVSZ010000062.1 GCA_027328625.1 Candidatus Paracaedibacteraceae bacterium
ACAACTCTGTATTATCTTTGTTGTACCGGACATTCTTATTGTATTCCTTATCTGAGTGTCCCTTATGCTTATCACAATAAGACAATGACCAATCAATCAGAGATCGGCAGCCAGGAGCATTACAGCGTTTAAGAGGCATTAAATCTCCATGCCGAAAACTTCATATGCGTATTGTTGTTTATTAGCATTTAACATTGCTGTCACATTCTTTACTGTTTCCTTATAGGTTTTACCAAGCATTGAAGCTGGAAAAGGTATACGTCCATCAACTTTAAAATCAGGCTTATCATTATCCTTTAATGACATTGTTGAGTATTCAATCTCATATCCAGTAATAAATGTTTTATCAATTTCACCATCTTTATGAAGTGTTTCAAAAATAGGGAATACCTTACCTAAAACAAATTCCCCGTTGCTCATTCACTTTTTCTCTCCTTTTTTTCATATTGACTGTTAATCCATTTAATGTTTTGCAGCATCATCTCAACTTGCTCAAATAATGTCTTTGGCTCACTTTTAGTACGATATCTTGGAGTTCGTTTTGTTCTTACCACTCACTTCTCCCCTTTTTGCACACGATAAATTTTGTCTAGCAGCGTCCATTGCCATTCATAAAAATGTTTCCCATTTGCGATCTGACGGAATAAAATGTATTTCTTCTTATTGTTCAAGAAAAACAATAAGACTAAGATAAATTTAAAAGGTGATTTTAGTGCCTTCATTTTGCCTTTTCCTTCTCATATTCCTCAAGAAACTCAGTAAGGAAGATGTATAAGCCGTACTCAATTTTTTCATTTTTATTACTGTCCTCAATGTCTTCTTTCAGTGCATTTAGCAAGCCCATCTTGTCAATAAACTGAATGAGTGGTAATAATCCTTCCTCAAATTGAGTAGCCCATAATCCAGCCATTTCACGTGCATCCTGCTTCATTCTGTCTTCACAGCTATGAATGAGCATTGATAAACCTTCTACATATGTAAATTCCCCGTTATCCATTCACTTTTCCCCTTTATAAGCTCTATAGGCTTCTCTAAGATCCCAAATGTCTTTACACGAAACATCAGTCCAATAATCTTCTCTGCCTGCTTTGCTGCCACACCGAGAGTTCTTTTCCAAAAAGGCTTCAATCGTTGACTCTAAATTTTTCTTTAATACGTCTTCTTGCTTTTCATTATCCATTCAATCTCCCCCTAAAATAAAAAAGAAGATACCAAAATGGCATCTTCCTAGTTTGCTAATTTATTTTTGTAATGTGATTTCATTATCACTAATACGTCGTATTAAGTAAGGGCCATTAAAAGCACCTGACGCCCCATTTGTGTCTTCAAACTTAATACTAGTGATAATTACCCTCTGTTCAAGCAAAGAGTCAAATGTTTGTTCTATATTGCCTGAATCAGCTTTAATAATTAATTCATCATCGTACCTCTCATAATAACCTTCACCATTAACTACATTCCCATTATTAATAACCATTTTACTGAAACTTTTCATAATTATCCCCCTATTCCTATTATTACTTAAATTGTAACAGGATGGACTTTTAAAGGGAATAGATTGAGATCGAACACCAATCAGGCTGATTAACCACTACTGTTATGTATGTTGTTTTCTGTCCTTGTTTAGATATTTATAGTCGCTCGCGAATCGACTTTATTTAATACGTTGCTTATTCCGTTCATTCTTCTCACCATCACGCATTCCGTGGCAATAACCTAAAGACGAGCTTAATGATAGAGTGGCACAGAACACCCCAAGCCTTACGCCTCCTAATAGAAAACCACACATAAAGAACAATGCAGCTATAATAATACAAGCAAGTGATTCAGCAATTAACCTATTCATTGTCAAACATCCTCCATATATTTTTCATGTAGAGATAGAGATTTACTTCCCTCGTATCTTGTCTACCTGACATAAACTTCTCAAAATCAGCCAACTGCTCATTTTTGATTAAATACTCCCTAAATAGCTGAATACTTTCCTTAGATACGGCATCAAGCGATTCATACAACGATTTAAACATTATGTATCACCGTGCTTTTTTATTAGGCGTTCTAACTCCTTAATCTCGTCCAGCACTTCCATCCGCCGATTAACATAATAATCAAGTTCGCTCAAACGTCCGTTAATGAAGAGTAGTGATGTTCTTGCGTTCCGTAAATCTTCATTCAGTTCTTCAAGAGTATCATTCATAGACTCATTCTCCCTCACTGTTTAAATGTAAGATGAACTTCTTTAAAGTTTCCAATATGCAAAAGTTCGCTTACTTGGTCTTGAAGCTGCTTGTTTTCTTTACCTAGCTCACGCTTCTCAGCACCATTCTTCCAGTTTTTGATTTTGTCTAAATCCTTGGCCACATGACGTAATAATTCTTCAATCTTATGTACAAATGCAATATCGCTTCCGTATGTATCCTTTTTATCTAATAATGTGCGTTCTACATGGTTTAAAGCCTTAATCTTATCTTCAGCAGTCCATTTGCTAATGTATTCTTTAATAGCCCCATACACAGCAAATACAC
This sequence comes from Candidatus Paracaedibacteraceae bacterium, assembly GCA_027328625.1. Lineage (GTDB taxonomy): Bacteria > Pseudomonadota > Alphaproteobacteria > Paracaedibacterales > CAIULA01 > CANJLN01. The sequence continues at coordinate 2,526 of DAHVSZ010000062.1, forward strand.
TGTTTTCTCCATCAATAGTTGCTGACATTAATAGGTTTCTTCTCTTCTGAGGTGTTGCGAATCTAACAGCATGGTCAATTTCCTGATCTGTAGCTGTAGGATCAATATAGACTTTATTCTTTCTAATTGAAGGCAGCACATCACGCTTAACCCATCGTTTGAAATCCTTCGCTGTCTTTTTACGACTCGAAAAGATTAATTCATATAGTCCAGACTCATTGATTAAGGTAACTTCTCTAAATTGACCTGCTACACACATTTTGTGTATTAGCTTTTCATCCTCATCAAGTCCTCTAGTTGCAGTATAAGCGTCTCTAAAACCTAAAACGTCACTTACATCCTTAGCAACAAAATATACATCACCTTTAACACTAACTGTTCTTACTTCCTGTCCCTCAAAGTTAAAAATTTGTTCAATATGATTCAAATTCGTTTTCCTCCAATAATATTATTTGGGCGTGCAAGCAGAAAAAGCCCTTCAACCTATAAAGGCGGGCTTAATCTCTCGCATCATCTCAACTAAAATTCAATTGGAGAGGTGCCATCACGACATGCTCATAGTTCCAATTTCCATTCACCCATTAAAAATTAATGAGTCAATGCAGATTAGAATTGTAAAAATGATCATTATAAGTTACAATTATAATTAAAAATAGCGTAAGTATGCTTAAATTTAGAATAAACGAGTGGGATTAAGACTGTTTAAAGGTTTCCCTTCCCACTGAAACGTTCCTTTCCTCCAATGCTCATGTGCACCTGAACACCTTTAGTGGTATGCAACTACCCAATTGAAAAAGGATTAGCGTACCGATCTATTGACCAGTACGCTGTCATGAGGAGAAATTGTATTGAAAAATAAACAATAACTGTAGGGAAAAAAGTATTATGATATATTAGTGGAGAATCTAATTTAATACCTTTAGAGTTCACCCTTTCTTGTGGTTAGTTAGTAAAGCTCTTACTCTCTTCCCTTAAAGGCTCATGAACAAATTCCTAGAAATGCACCCAAACCCCTTGTCAATAAAGGGATTGGGCTATTTGTTGTTTCAAGTGCTTTTCAACTCTATTAAAAAAGCCCGAAAAATCAACGTTTTTTTAACTTGCAGTTTGTTTCAACTTTGTTACCCTATTTTTTATAGCCTTCTTAGCACACTTTTCGCAATATTTCTTTGTAGTCACCTTCTTAATACGATTACCACAATCAACGCATTGAATTGTTCCTTCGACATTCTTCTTTAAGTTTTTGAGGATTTCTTCCCCAAATGCACCCCAGAGACTTGTTTTATGTCTGCTTTCTTTTTCTCTGTACAGATACTCAATGAGAATATCAGATATGTATTGTTCTTTCTTTTTGGTTGGCTTATTAAGTTTGGAACTTAATAGAGTGTTTCTCAAATATTGATGAAAAACTGCTTCATCCTTACTCTCAAGCTCCTGGCTTAGAGAGTGTCTCTTTTTCTTGTTTAATTCATCATATTTAGCCTTAATCAATTTCACATCTTCTTCATCAGCTTGGTTTTCAGAATAAGGCCTGTATTGAAGATACCGAAAGTTGAATTTTCCTGCAGCCTTCCTGTATCTAATGGTTGGGGCATATACAAAGTCTTCAATTCGGTTTACTGTACTATTGTTCTTTTCCTCAACCTCGTGAAGCTCCTTGTCTTTGGCATATGTGAAGAAGTAAGGAAGTTTAACCTTTATTGGCTCTTTCCCCTTTTTATGCCCGCCTTTTTCACCAATATATTTAGCCATAGTCTTTCTGATATGCTTAGGTGGTCTTAATTTGATTAATGTTTTTGCTGCATCAATTTCAAAGTTATTGACCATACAAAGCCATTTGATTACTTTTAATTTCTCTTCAGTTTCATCTTGATTTGCTTTTCTGTTCCAGATTTTAGAGATATCGTTTGAAATTACCCCTATATTGGCTTTGTAAGCATACTTCAAGCTGGTGAAAATGCTATCGCTGTTAATTTCAGCCGGTTCAGCTTTATCCATTTCATAATACAACGGTCTTACATTCAATCTTTTTACATTTCGTTCAGCTATCTCAATCAACAACGGATCGGCTGATACAACTCCTTTATCTCCGTCATTGTCAAACTGAAGAATTTTAGATATCGGATCCTGGATACTCGTATAGATTCCTTCTGTTAAAAACCATTCTTTTCTCTGTTCATCTATCACATTTTGTCTAATACAATGCTCCATGTACAAATGGGGTGATCTTAGAACATCAAGTTTCTGTTTTCCAAACCGGCTGCAATAACATTCGTTATTTTTTATTAATCCAATTGGGGTCTGATTGAGAAATAATTTTTCACAGAAAGCGTACAAATCAGGAATTATGTATGTAAATGTTCCGTTGGTTTTTAACTTACCCTTCTTAGCATCATTGACCATTGATTTCTGTTTATCTTTTATTGCTTGCTTTGCATGAGGATCTGTTAAGAGCTCAGGGTATATGTATAAGGCTTCTTGGAAATAGTTTTTATTCTGATTGCTTTTTGTTGCCCCAAGCAAATTTAGCATTAAGCCCCTGCTGCTACCGATGTTTTCGATTTCATCCATTGACTTAGTAACCAATTGTTTTAATTCCTTATCCGTTACATCGGTTAAAGTTTGCAGTATCTGATATGTAAGACGAACATCTTCAGGTGGGGTATCCTCCCCCATTTTGGCAGCTTCACAATTGTATTTTTTAAAGTTGTCCTTATAAGAATCCCACGAGGAATAATACTTCCACATTTTAAACTGGCTTTTAGTGAAGATAATTTGAACATCATCTTTCATCACGTCCCATTCCTTGCCGTATATATCTTTGATTTTCGAATTATCTCCAGCAAACTTTTTAAAGTCAAAAGGAACAAGCAAACCTTTGATCCACGGTAAGCGACAAATAAACGCTTTATGAGTCTCACCTTTTCTCAATCTCTTGGGGAGTATCATTCCGCAGCCATCTGTATGCTCAATGGGAATGTTCATTTGTTTGGTATGTATGTCAAAAGTGTTTTTATCAATGTAGTCAACTTCACTTGTTACGTCTGTTTCTAAATCGTCTACAACAATCGCTTTATCAATATTGAATCTTTGCCATGGCTTAGTTGCACTAAAATTCAATGCTAAATAACTTTGGTATTTGTTGATGTTGCAACCGCCAAGTCTGTTAATCTCTTCGATACTCAATCCGCAAGTTAAAGTGTCCTGGTGCATCTTCCACTTACTTTCTTTGATCCACATCGTCTTCTTATTTCTAATCATTCCAGCACTACTGGTAAGATAAATGTACTTATGTCCTTTGTATGTAAAGCCATTTTTCAAAAGTTTCTCTAATACTTCATATCTATATACTTTAATTTGAATTATGTCTTCTGAAAGCTCGATGCCATTAATCAGTTCAGTTTGAATCTTGATGCTTCTTGTAAACGATGAATCAAAGACTTTAATTACTTTCTTCAGATTAGTGACTACTTCTCCGTTTTTAGTTACTTTTTGAATTGCGTCTTGTCTTAACTCCCTTTTGTCATTGTTTGATTTAACCAGGTCTTTTATTTTCTTTTTAAATACACCAATTGATTTGTTCATTTTAGGAATCTCAGTAACTATAAATTCAAGTCGTTTACTACATTCTTCTCGATTCTGCAATTTGAACTGATACGCCTTAAACCTTTTCAAACGACCACTCAGCTTCATCAGTTCCTGTTCAATCTTTAATTCATGATCATTATAGAAATCTGATGTTTCCAAGGAAAAAATAGAATACTGTAATTGTTTATCTGTTTGCTTATTTGTCAATAAAATTCCTCCAATTGTTTAAGAATGATGAAAAGAAACACAAAACTGGAAATTGCAAAACTTGTTTTTGCGATTTGCATATACTGTATCTAAAATGTATCTAATATCTTAAATACTCTTCTATATACACTCCCCACAGTGCAGCACACTGAGGAGTTTAGCTCTGCATGCTCAGAAGCTATCTCTGCATGTTCAGGAGTTAGGTGAAAAGCCTAATATAGCGGGCTTAAAATATGGTAATGATTGTTCCATTTATCAAAGATCAGAGCATCATTTTCATCGTAATTTCCTGTATCCTCAAGCTTATGTTTTACGATTTTCAATAGCTTTGCTTTCCTCAATGCCTTATTAGCTTCAATGATTGTCGTGTTTCCCATTTTCAACCGACTTTTTAATACATCAAAACCAACATAGCAATAATCAATCCCTCTTTTGTCCTTTGGGTTAATGTGGCTCTTATAATAGAATGCCAATCGCACCCCGTTTTCATCTATTTGATCATTTTTGAAGTATGTAAAGATGGATGGATTCATTTTGCAGAATCTACCCTCATTCTTTGCTTTTGAATTAAAGAATATTGATAGATACCCTTTGGTGGGGAGCTTCTCGATTTTGTTGTCAATTAACCCGTACTTATGTAATGCATTAAATCGCTTCTTTAATGTCCTCGTATCATTGATTTTAAGCTCATTCATCAGCTTCTTGTGGTCTAATACTATTTCATCTTGGCCGCCGTTCCTAAAGTGTTTAAAACAAAGGTTGGCGTACAAATTGAATTCTTGATTCGATATGTAAAAATCCTCGTTTCGTATGATATTGGAAGGTACTTTAACAAACAACTTGTTCAATAAGCATTCTCCTTGATTACAATAATTTGATTACAATGGGTATTATTTGTTTAAAATTTGATCAACCAGTCTACTTTTCTCGTAAAGCCAAAAGGGCTTGTATTCAGAAGAGTAAGCAAAGCAAATGAAAGGTGCCCCGGCTGCTTTTAATTCTTGATGCAGTTCCTTTGTGTAACAGAAAAAATACTTTTGTTTTTTCATACTCCTTCTCCCTTTGATCTGTTTAAAATTAAAGTTTTATCTTAACTCTGTCTTTTACGATTAATCTCCCTTATTTTGCGCCTACGTGCAATCTTCTCGTTAACACGTCTAACATTCCTCAGAAACCGTTTAGCGTCCTCTCCTGATACAATAGGTCTGTCTCTATACACTTGTCCCCTCCTTATCATTTGCCCACCACTTATAAGACAGATAACCAGTTAAAATCAATCCTACGATTAATAAAGGATGATAGTAAGCAGCATGACATATATTAATCAAAAAAGTGTCTGCTACTATAAAGGCAGGTAGAACTGAGACTGTTATTAACATGACTTTAAGTAGATGATTCATCATTATCATACCCCTATTTTATTTTTACTCACTTAATGTTAAATGCTGCCGATTGAAACGTACCTACATAGTGATTTTTGGCTGAATCAGTGTAACAATCCACTTGAATGACGTAAGAACCTTTTCCTGTTTTATTTCGAATTGACTTCACGTTAAATGATTTCATAGGTGTCACTGTTTTGAAGCTTCCACGTTGAACCAGGTTAGTGTCAGTGTAGCCACCACCTGAGCGTTTTTTATAGACACCGGCTGTGTAATAAAGAGTACCGGATCCCTTCTTCTCAATTTTCCAATCAACTGTAGATGCGCTAGATGAGTAATTTGACGCGTCTGTATACACCCTAGCCGTATGTCCCAGTGATTCCTTTTGCCAACCTGACCATGCTGCTGATGCGTTTAAGTTGAATCCAAATACTCCTGTTAACAATAAAATTGATGCGATTATGATTTTCTTCATTTTCATTCTCCTTTTATTTTATTTTTATCCTAAAAATATGTAATGAGAAGGAGTGAACGAATCGTTCACCCCTTCAAATGGATATGTAATGCTTACGCACCACGTCCAAAACCTGCTACATGGAATGTTTCTTCCCCTGATGCGCTGTGAATTGTAGTTTGTTGACCTGCAACGAAACCAACAGCCAATGAAGCTACGATTGTAAGACCGATAAATACTTTTTTCATATTATGTTCACCTCCTTTCAAGTGATATGTCGCGACATTTAAAGGGCAAGTAAATCTAAAATCTGCTCGTCCTCACCCATTTCCCTTAATTTATCTAAAGGCAATCGTACGCTGTATAGATCACCGGACAGCTTAAAGTGTTTTATAGACTCATAAAAGAATCTCTTATCTTCATAAGCTATTCCTTTTAGATAAAAATGAATGCCAAAGTCATTATGAATATTTGGTTGCTGCTCTAAGTTCTCCAATATTTCTTTAGCCTGTTGCAAGTTGTTTTTTTTGATGTGATAATGTGCAATTTCTTGGATATCTGTAACTTCATTTGAATCAGGGTTTAGCCAAAAGTTCTCTTGATTCCAATGGTTTTCCAAGAAACAAAGGCTTCTAGTTAGCTGTAATTTTGCCAAGGGGTTATTCTCAGTATGTTTTAAACCGGCCAGGTAATATTCTTTTGCTTTTTCATAATCATCAAGCAAATAAGTGTTACCCAAAGTTAGATAGCTATAAGCGACAAGCCTATCAATATTCGTTACATTAATGCCGTATGAGCAATAAAAACGAGCTTGAGTCATTTTATTCTGACTGAATGCTGAAGCGCCCAACAAAGCCATCAGACGGTTATAAAACGAGCTTTTAATCTGTTCATTGTTTTCAATAAAATCAAGATCTACAATCATCGACATTTCTGCAAGATTTGAGTATTCAGCCATTCTAATGTAGTAATACAACGGGATTATGTAAGTGAATACACGCATTTCTTGAGACTTGGGATCAAGCTTCCCAATTGCTTTAAGCGCCTGATGTGCGTTTATTTCGCCTCTGTCTTGCTTACGTTTGATCTGATACATTGCTGCCCATTCACGTTCAATCGAACAGCTACTGTTGATTAATTGATCAATTAATGCGTCAGTTTGTTCATACTGTTCATTAATATCTGACATTTCAAGACGTACCTTTGCATCTACTTCTGGTTTCTTAGCTTCTCTCTCTTTTGCTATCATCCGAATAACCCCCTGTAGTGTGTCACTAATTCAGAGCAACAGACAGTGGCGATGTCACCACTAACCCGAATCTGAATATAGGATCTCTTTTAGTTCACACAGAACATATGATCTCATTATAGTTCATCCTCCAGTTTTATGGAACAAGTTATGTATTGCGATTATGTATTGCGGTGTTGCTGTTATGTCCTATTGAGCGATTTGTTGCTCACCGTACCACCATTTTTTGAAACCTTCTGTTGGTACTTTGATTCTGTTTTTCCCTACCCGCACTGCGTGAAATTTCCCACTCTTACAAAGGGCATATGCTGTATCTCTTCCAGCCCCAGTAATTTTGCGAATATCTTGAACATCAAGCGCAACCTTTTTGAAGATTTCTTCCAGTTGCTCTTGGTTTAGTTCCTCTTGGTTCATCCGTCCACCTCTCTTCTGTTTCCTGTTTAACCCTTTCCTTTTCGGGTTAATCCAATCATAAACCACACTCATTAATATTTCAATACTTTTCATGAAAGTTTTTTTATTTTTATTAAAGTTTTATCGTAATCCATAAGAAAATAATAAATATATTCTTTTTATTCACCATATGTTATGATTATTTTTGAGGTGACATTATAATCATGGATAATAATATTAAGATTGATGAAGAAAACAAGTTAGGATCAGTGGTCAAATACTATAGGAAGAAAAAGAAGATCAATTCTCAAGAGCTATCAAAATCGTTAGGTAAGTCCGGAGCGTACATTAGTCAAATTGAAAATGGACACAACAAGAATCCGGATTACAACACATTATTAGAACTATTTAGAAAGCTCGGAATCGCAGAAGAGAATTTAGAAATGTACTTAGAAGCTCTTGGTTTTAAGTCTCCTGAAAAAATAGCAGCTGAAAAGGCAGCAGAAGAAGCCTGGATCGAACGGGAAATTGAGTTAATGAATGATCCTGAGTACCAAAAACACTTACTTGAACAAGCTGAAGCTATACGAATCCAAGAGCAACATGCAAGCTATGATGAAATGATAAATAAAAAAATAAATGAGATTAAAAACGACCTTGATTGGTACTATACGATAAATCCTAGTGAATTCGGCACAGTCATCGAAAATCTTCATAAGCTGATGTTATCAATGGGAGATTCCCCTGATAACTTCCGATTTCTAGTTTCTTTATTCCGTAAAGATATAACAAAGTTCAATAAAGACGCTAAGGAACATGTTATCAGTGCATTAAAAGAAGGTTACGAAAAAAGCAATACCGGGTGGGGAGAGCGCCCTAGCTGGTAAAAATAAAAAGGAGAACGATTAATGGCATCAGTAAAAAAAGATAAGAGAAACGGCAATTGGTACTATGTGTTTGATATAGGGAAAGACGAGAACGGCAGACGGAAGCAGCGTAAACGAAGTGGGTTCAAGTTAAAGAAAGATGCAGAAGAAGCATTAAGAGAAGATCTCCAGTTATATCACTCTGGGGATCTTCTTAAAGATAATGATTCAACCTTCAAGGAATTGGTTGAGTATTGGCTTAACATCAAAACTCCAGATGTAAGCAACCAAACTCTAAAGGTTTATCATTATAATTTGAAAAATCATATACTCCCCGCCTTTGGAAGCATGAAACTAAGCGATATAACAACTCAAAAGGTACAAGCATTTATAACAAGGTTAGTTAATGCCGGCTTATCAGCTGCCACAATAAAGAAGATATATCACGTACTCAACAATGTAATGAAAACAGCTGTCCAAGATGAGTTTATTAAAAAGAACCCAGTTGAAAAAGTTAGGAAGCCATCAGTTAAGCGTAAAGAAGTTGAAGTTTGGTCAGCGGAACAGATGTCTTTATTCCTGGATCACACTAAAAACAGTCGTTACTATATCGCATTTTGGTTAGCGATTTCTTTCGGGCTTAGACAAGGTGAAATTTTAGGTTTACGTTTTAAGGATATAGACTTCAATAATGGTGTTTTGAGAATTGTTCAAACATTAGAACACTCTGGCGGCCAAACAAAATACGGTGGAAAATCATCGACAAGCACACGCACCATCGACTTATCAGAACATGATATCCATATACTGAAGAAACAACGAAGCCGTGTACTGAAAGAGAAGAACTTATGCGGAGGGCTCTATACAGACCGAGATTTAGTTGTATGTACAGATACAGGGAATGCAATCAATCCAAGAAACCTTTTAAGACAGTTCAAAGCTTATTTAAAGCAGCTTGATTTACCTGATATCCCATTCCATAACCTTAGACACTCTCATGCATCCTTACTGTTAACAAAGTTTCATCCTAAAGTTGTTCAAGAAAGGTTAGGACATAAAGATATCCAGGTTACACTTAACACCTATTCACATTTAATGCCAAACATGCAGAAGGATGCTTCCACATTTATCAGTGGCATCTTACAAGGCAAACAAAAAGAGGAATCACATTAAATTGTGACTCCTCTTTTTTGTGACTCCAGTGTGACACGAGTAAGTGTCCAACACGCTGAAACCCTTGATGATTCCGACTGGGCTCGAACCAGCGACCTCTACCCTGTCAAGGTATCCGCAAGTGATCCGATAAGTCAGTCGATAAGTCAAACGTTGGTATATCAGCGTTAAGTCATCGTTAAGTCAAACGGTTTTTATTTCGATATTCCGAATTATAGCGTATAGCACCGCCACCGCGCAAGTCCTCGAACCGTAACCCGTGATTTTATTCAAACGCCTGCCTGAAACGGTCCATAAGCGATCCGCCACGATTTAACCGCGCCTTAACCGTCCAAGCCGCCTTCCTGAACCCTGCGTATAGGTAATCGTCGAAACGTCTAATTTCGTGCGATTTCGCTTTCATAATCGTTGCGTGCCACGCTTCAATGAAAGGCGCCGCATGTTCTTCGAGCCTGATCGTTCTGTCTACGCTTGCTTTAGCGCGAAGTAAAATCCCGTAGTATTTATAAATATCCTCTGCGCCAAAGTAGCGAGACATCGCGGTAAATATTTCGTCAGGCAATGCGCCTTTTAACGCTTCAGCCGGCACAGTCGCCGTATC
>DAHVSZ010000063.1 GCA_027328625.1 Candidatus Paracaedibacteraceae bacterium
AATGATTAATATAATCTCAAATTGTTAATTTAAGATTAAAAAATTAACATAAATAGAAATAATATTATAATAATCAAAAGGTTTAAAATAGCATCAAACTTAAAACTGGGTTATTTAGTTCATGACAGGTGAATTCATATAAATCTAAAAGATAGATTTACCAGTTAATTTTGATCGTTTAAACTCAAGACTTGATTAAAGAGTCTTTTCTCTTTAACAATCCAAAGAAACAGTTTAAAAAATACGTTAGATTTTCTCATTATGACCAAAGTATTAGTAACAGGCGCAGCTGGTTTTATAGGTTTTCATGTCGCTAAATCTCTTCTTGAAAGAGGTGATATAGTCGTCGGCTTTGACAATATGAATTCATATTATTCAGTGAAACTAAAAGAATCACGTCTTGAGATTTTATCAAAATATTCTAACTTTCATTTTTATAACTTAGATATTAGCAATACAGATATTGTTGAAAAAGCCTGGGCTAAAGAAAAACCAATCACAAAAGTCATTAATCTAGCAGCACAAGCAGGGGTGAGATATTCAATTCAAGATCCCTATCCTTATGTAACAAGTAACCTAATGGGCTTTACAGTCATTTTGGAGAGATGTCGTCGTCAGCCTGATTTTAAACATTTAGTTTATGCAAGCACTTCCTCAATATATGGAACAAATAAAGATCTTCCTTTTTCAGAGGAGCAAAAAACAGATTCTCCAATTTCGTTTTATGCAGCAACCAAAAAGGCCAATGAGTTAATGGCTCAATCTTATTATCATCTCTATAACTTTCCAATAACAGGCTTACGTTTATTTACTGTTTACGGACCATGGGGACGTCCTGATATGTCCATATTCAAATTCACAAAAGCTATCTTGAATAATGAACCTATTGATGTTTTCAACAACGGCCAAATGGCAAGAGATTTCACCTATATTGACGACATTGTGCAAGGAACGTTAGCCGCACTTGAAAAGCCCCCTGTTAATACCACTAATTTAAATCATCCAATTTACAATCTTGGAAACAAAAGTCGTGAAAGTTTACTAACTTTTATTGAAGTGTTAGAAAAAATTATAGGAAAAAAAGCAATTAAGAATTTTTTGCCACTTCAAGATGGAGATATTCTTGAAACTCAAAGCGATATTAGAAAAGCACAAAATGCTCTTGGGTACAATCCTCAAACTCCTATCACAGAGGGCATTACCCGCTTTGTTGAGTGGTATAAGTCTTACTATTAGTCCGTCCATTACAAAGATATTGAGATTATGAAAACAGAATCTATTAAATCTATTGACCTTTTAAGCCGAGATGAGGCTGTTAAAGAACTTGAATATCTGGCAAAAGAAATTGCTTATCATGATTATCGTTACTATAATTTAGCTGATCCGGTTATATCTGATGAGGCCTACGATGCTTTACGGTTAAGAAATCTTGAAATTGAAAAAAAATTTCCAGATCTTAGGCGCGTTGATAGTCCATCACATCGCATAGGAGCACCTCCTTCTCCTGATTTTGAAAAAGTAAAGCATAGAAAACCAATGTTATCTCTTGATAATGCTTTTTCTGATGAGGATGTGCTTGAGTTTTTAGATAGGATCAGACGTTTTTTAAAGTTGCCTTCAGAACACCCTATCCCTATGGTTGCTGAGCCAAAAATTGATGGTTTATCAGCTTCTCTTCATTATCAAAATGGACGATTTGTTTTAGGAGCCACGCGAGGTGATGGTCAAGAAGGAGAAAACATCACAGCCAATTTAAAAACAATTCGTGATATCCCTCTCATTCTTCAAGGCAATGATTATCCTGATAATTTAGAAGTTAGAGGGGAAGTTTATATGTCCAAGAGTGACTTTGAACTATTGAATCAAAAACGTCTTGCTAGTGAAGAAACCCCTTTTGCTAATCCTCGTAACGCTGCTGCTGGTTCTCTTAGACAATTAGATCCAAAAATTACGGCTCATCGCTCTTTAAAGTTTTTTGCTTATGCGTATGAAGCACTTTCTGGAAGCACTGATCAAGCCCAAAGCGATCTGCTTGCATCACTAAGCAAATGGGGTTTTCCAGTGAGTAAAGAAATACAACTTTGTTCAAGCGAAGATGAACTTGTCGCTTATTATAAAAGACTTGAGAAACTTCGTCCTTCACTTCCTTATGAAATCGATGGTGTCGTTTATAAGGTTAATGACCTTAAGTTACAGCAACGTTTGGGAACTATAGGACGTTGCCCAAGACATTCAATTGCTCATAAATTCGCAGCAGAAAAAGCAGAAACAATTTTAAGTAATATTGATGTCCAAGTAGGAAGAACCGGCGTTTTGACACCTGTTGCCATCCTTGAGCCTGTTTTAGTTGGTGGCGTAATGGTAAGCCGAGCCACCCTTCATAATGAAGACGAAATTAAACGAAAAGACATTCGTATTCATGATAGAGTTATTATCCAAAGAGCTGGAGATGTTATTCCTCAAGTCGTTGAAGTGGTATTATCCAAGCGTCCCGCTACCAGTCAATCATTTGAATTTCCTAAAAAATGCCCTGTTTGTGGTGGCGAAATTTCACAAGAAGAGGGTTTAGTTGCAAAACGTTGTACAAATGGTTTCAACTGTCCAGCGCAAGCAATCGAGAGACTTAGATATTTTGTCAGCCGCGATGCTTTTGATATTGAAGGCCTGGGAGATCGTCATTTAGAAAACTTTTATAAAGATGGAACAATTCATAATTTAACAGACGTTTTCACTTTACAAAAAAGAGATAAAAACTCTTTAACACCTCTGCGTTCCAGAGAAGGTTGGGGTATACAATCTGCACACAATTTATTTGAAGCCATTAATAAAAGTCGAATTATTAGTTTAGAGCGTTTTATCTATGCGCTGGGCATTCCTCAAGTTGGGCAAGTAACAGCAAAACTTTTGGCAAAACATTATAAAGCCATTGAAGAGTTTGAGTCGGCATCTTTTGAAGACCTTCTTACCATTGAAGGTATAGGAATGGGTATGGCTGATGATATTATTAGATTTTTAGAAACACCTGAGCAAAAAACTCTCATAGATGATTTAAAGCAACATATTACAATTACACCTTATGAAGAACCTTCAACTGTTGAAAGTGCAATTTCTGGAAAAACAGTAGTCTTCACTGGAACACTTTTAACACTTAGCCGAAGCGAAGCAAAGTCTCAAGCTGAAAGATTAGGGGCAAAAGTTGCGGGTTCCGTTTCTACAAAAACAGATTATGTCATTGCCGGTAGTGATGCAGGAAGCAAACTAAAGGTCGCAAATGAATTAGGCATTACGGTATTAAGTGAACAGCAATGGGTAGATATTGTTAATCAAGCTGCAGCGAGTGCTGCTGCATGATCATAGTACACTCAGAGCTAACTAGCTTGCCACGTCGCTACACTTCTCGCAATAATGAAGCAAAATGCGCCATTAACTATGTTTTTGGATTCTCCGGTCAAGCCAGAGAAAAACTGTTTTTTTGTTTAGTCATAGTATCCCTATGGCTTGACCATAGGGTCTATCATTAATGACCAACGTGACTTCTATCTCTAAACGTTTGTTCTGGATTGACCTTTTAGGGCTTCTTTTTATTTTTGGTTTCTTTTTTACATTTGAACTTGGTAATCGCCCATTTGCCACACCAGATGAAGCACGTTACGTAGAAATTCCACGAGAAATGGTTGCAACAGGTGACTATCTAACACCAAGACTTAATGGAGTTAAGTATTTTGAAAAACCACCCCTTTTTTATTGGCTTCAAGCTGCAAGTATAAAGGTCTTCGGCATAGAAGAAGGTCCTATGCGACTCTGGATTACTTTTTTTGCACTAATTGGATGTCTTACAACATATGTTTTTTCTCAAAAATATTTTGATCGTTCAACTGGCATTGCATCATCACTTATTTTAGGTAGTGCTGTTCTTTATTTTAGCTTAGGTCGACTCATCATTTTAGACATGGCTATTAGTGTCATTGTCACTCTTATTCTTTATAGTTTTTATCAAGCTATAAATGAAATTCCTGGATATAAAAGACGGCTTTGGTTTTATGCATTCAGCATTTTATGCGGACTTGGCGTACTAACAAAAGGTATCATGGCACTTGCTATTCCTGGCCCCATTATTGTGATTTGGGCAACATTAGGCAAGCAATGGCGCAACATTTTTCCCGTTTATTTACCAACCTCTTTAGCTGTCTTTTTTGCTATTTCAGTTCCTTGGCATCTTTTGGTTAGCCTTAAAAATCCTGAATTCGCTTATAAGTACTTTATTATTGAGCATTTCATGCGTTACACAACAGATGTTCATCTTCGCTATAAACCTATATGGTTCTTTGTCCCAATTCTTATTATTGGCTTTCTTCCTTGGTCCGCTTTTTTACCGAAAGCTTTAATGGAATCTTGGAAAAATAGAAAAAATACACTTTATCTCTTTCTGCTGATATGGTCTGGATGGGTTTTTGGTTTTTTCTCTATCTCTAACTCAAAATTAATTCCATACATCCTGCCAATGTTTCCCCCTCTTGCTATGTTAATTGGTAATGTTATCAGCAAATTGTGGAATCAAAGTTCTGAGAATGATTCTAGCCTTGGAATTTATTCTGCTTTATCAATCTTTATATGTCTTGCAGGATGTATAATGACATTCTTTTTTTCCGAATTTTTACACGAAAAAACTGAACTTTTTAAATATATTCATATATTAATTGGTATATTTTTTATAAGTGCATTAGGTACATATTATTATTCAAAACAACAAAAAATTGCAGTCAGTATTATTGTTGCTAGTAGCATAATGATTTTGTTCACGCTAGTTTATGCGGCACCTCATATACAACGCCCATCTGTTAAACCATTAACAGAAATTATAAATTCTAATCGTAAACCTAATGATAAAATTGTTAGTTTTATGGCTTATTACCAAGATCTGCCTGTTTATACTAATCAAAAGGTTATAGTCGTCGAAGCCAAAGGCGAACTTGAGTTTGGTACAACAGTTGAGGATACAACCTCATGGATGATCAAAGAAGAACAATTTATTGATTTGTGGAACAAAGATCAGAAGTTGTGGGTCATCGGTCGCAAGACAGAACTTGATCACCTGCTCAATCGCCACCCTAATTTGAAGTATTCAATTATTGCCGAAGATCATGGCAATGTTTTGTTTACGCAAAAATAAATTCCATTAACCAGAGAATTATTATTAAAATTTCTATTAGAACAATCTTATTGAAATTTCTTAAAAAATACTTCTTGTAAAAGACATTAGATAATGTATAAAATTCTGCACAAAAATCTTGATGCTCGATGGATAGGTTTGTGTGATGTTTTTGATTGCCTTTCTTTTCCTGTTTTCTTACCAGCTATCATTAGCAGCAGCTCTTGATACTGAAATTGAAATTAAGCCACTCGTTTCAGTAGCAAATCAGTCTAGTCAATTATCCGAATCCATGGCCAATAGCCTGAAAAAGTGGCACTCAGTTTTAGAGCGTTATCAGGAATTTCCTGATTGGAATCCCCACTTAGAAAGTTGGAAGAAACAACTTCTAAATCCAGAAGATTTAAAACGACATCCACTGTTCTCCTGGGCACAAAGATGGCCATCAGCGCGCTTGTTAGCTTATTTAGAAGATGCTCAGAAATTGCTCAATGCATCAGACCCCTCTGAATTCAAAAAACAGAGAGAAAAGACAAAAGAATATCTTCTCGATAATAAAGATCGTTCTGCAGATGTATATCTTGAACACAATTCAGAAAAATTATTCTTTGATGGAAAAGGAATTATAAAATTTCCTGGTCAACCTAAAGAACTATTTTTATCATTCTATATTTTTTCATGGACTCACGTGTTAACTAAGATGCTTGAAGGAAATTTCTATAGATTAGTATCGAATACGACTTGGTGGGATCGATTTTCTGGAAAAAACAAAAGTAGTGCTCATTCTTTGTTGGGGTGCATGAAGGAATGGGAACCTGACAAAACATTTCCTGCTTTTTTCTCAATCTGGCGTGACGATATTATGCAAGATAATGAGTTTTGGTCTCTAAAGCCTTGTCCTTTAGATACAACGATATCATGGTATATGAAAATTAATTGCTCTCTTTTATGTGCGATAATACCATACATTATTTATATTTTGCTCACTGAAAATGTAAGATGGTCTTCTGGCCCGCAAATCAAACAACCTCGAACTTCAATTACAATTTCACCGAGTATAACGCCAGAAATTTTCCCCAACATAGGGCAAAATTCTATCGATAATCCACCAATCCACCACTATTTTCAAGCTCTTGGTGTTACTTCTGAAGACCTAGCACAAGTCTTGATAGCCAACTTTTCTACGATTATTTCAGCCTTATTCTTTACACAACCTCCTCGTGAGGGATGCTCAACGGCAGAAGAAAGAGCAAAGCAGGCGCTTTTAAACTTTTCTGTGCATTTGCCTGAACCTTATAGCTGTAATTTTTCTTGGGGGGCAAATGATCAGTTAACAGGTTCATGTGAAGTAAGTGCTGAGGAAATCAGTTGTTCACCAGCGCCTGATGGTGAAACCGTATGTGGATTTGAATTAACAGAGTTGAAAGCTGGTGAAGCTAGAGTTGGGTTATCACCAAATTGTGTAAATATCACACATCAGCCTTTTCCACCTACAATAACGAATCCTTTGACAAGAACTCTCCTACTTACACCATCGAAGCTTCCTTTACAAACTCACTCTAAAACACCAGACACAACCTTAACTGAATCTCCTTTCTTTTCTCGTTCTAAGGGCTCTGATTCCTTTAGTCGTACAGATATAGATAGTCTCTCTAGATCACTTGTGCCAACACCATCGCTGCCGATGTCGACATCACCCACTGGGATTTTTTCTAGATCAGGTACTATGTTACCCTCTTTTTCAAATGAACAAACAGTTTCTAGATCAGGTGTGCTTTCACCATCGTTTGGATCAAATAGCCAGTCACAATCTTTATTAGATTCTATGTCACATTCGAAATCAAGCCAAAGATCTGAAACGCTTTCTTTAATTTCATGGCTAGCGAGCCTACCAGATGACCAAGTGCCAGTTGAATTTTATCTTTGGGATTTAATATCAGCCAATGGCGCTCCTGATGTTCCAGCAGCAAGAGGCGGCCACTCCACAGGAAATATTGGTGGTAAGTTCTTTGTAGGAGGTGGTGAAAATCTAATTGCTGTCAACTCTTTAAATGATGGATATGTTTTTGATTTTACAACATCATCATGGAGTAACTATACGACAGGATCACCAGTTGCAATATCAATTCCTGGATTTACAACCTATAATTTATCCACATGGATCGTTGAAGGATATTATAGCAGCAATAGCAATGTAATTGAGCTTTCCCAAGAAGGGAGTAAAACATTAACTGCAAGTAGTTCAATTCCTGCTGGTCTTTTTGCTCCGGCCATGACTTTTATTAACGATACCCTTTACTTATTTGGCGGTAGAACATCATCACAAGAGAATGGCTTTCATAATTTATGGAAATTACCACCTCAATCATCTTCATGGCAAGATATAACACCTGCTTCATCCCCTTCAGGCAGAGACGGTATACAGATGGTCACTGTCGGTGACAGTGCTTATATGTTTGGAGGATACCATGGATGTTGCGGCAGTGGTGTCGTTACTAATGATGTATGGCGTTACAATGCCACATCTGCACTCTGGACATTAATGACAACAATTGGTACCCCCCCAATAGGAAGAACTGATTACGCCATGGGCGTTCTTGGAAAAAAGGTTTTTATATTTGGTGGTGATTCTTATACTTCTCCCAACCCGTTCATTCCCCGTAATGACTTATGGCAATTGGATACAGAAACAATGGCTTGGACAGAGCTTATACCCAATGGTCAACCTGATTCACCTAGTGCACGTAATGACTGTGGAAGTTTGGTATCAATTAATTCTAGTTTTGGTCTTTTTGGTGGATGTGATGCTTATGGCACTGTTTTCTACAACGATTTTTGGCGTCTCAAATTCCCAACGGCCCGTTTATTTGATATCCGTGTTTCCCCAAATCCCATCCTATCAGGACAACCCTTTAATCTTTCCTGGGCTACTAATATAACCGAAGGAGCACCAGGCCATGTAGCAACAGTTCTTTATAATGGTCGAAATTTCACAAACACTTATAACACCTCTGATGGATCTATACTTTTGGATGTGAATGAAACATTAGCTAATTTTACAATCCAACTTAGTGCACAAGATGCTAAAGACAGCAGAGTTAAAACAAGTCCAGCAATCATTAATTTTACTCGTCGCAATTAATTTTAGATGATATCTCAATTCAAATTTAGAAATTATAAAAACAACAATTTATTGACTGAAAGATCTCTTGGATCCTCTGGTCAAGCCAGAGGAAAACTAAAGAGGAGCTAGGAAAAGAGAGAATTCAATGGGTTAATTTTATTCACAAAAAATAAAAATATAGTCTTCCTCTGGCTTGACCAGAGGATCCAAACTGGTTTAAGAGCCATCAAACAATTTTTTATTCTGAACTAGGGCGTGTTAACAGAATAGTAACAGTAGAACCCCTAAAATCACTCTATAAATCATAAACACGGAAAACGAGTACTTTTCTAGAAATTTCAATATTGCATGAATAACAACAATGCCGATGATTGCTGTTAAAATGATAGCCATAGATAAATTCCCCCACTCTAAGGTAATTCCTTGTTTGACGGCGTCATAAGTTGTTAGAGTGACAGCACCTATAACTGTTGGAATAGACAACAAGAATGCAAAACGTGTAGCTTTTACACGACTCAGTCCAAAAGCTCTAGCAGCCGTTATACAGCTTCCTGAGCGACTCACACCCGGAATAAATGCTAGAGCTTGTGCACAGCCGATAGCAAAAGCCTTTGGATAAGATAAATTATCGTTCTCCCTTTTTTGAAAATGGTCAATTAAATATAAAAGAATTCCAAAGACAATGGCCATTATACCAATTAACTTTGGTGAGTTTTCAGGACTTATTTGTTTCGCTACATATCCAACTGCAACAGCTGGTAAAGTTGCAATAATTAGATACCAAGCCTGTCTTAGATGTGAATTTTCCTTATGACTAGCATTCATCGGTGAAAACACCCATGCAATAAAACTCTTTATCATCTCCCATAAATCACACCAAAAATATAATATGACAGATAAAAGTGTCCCTAAATGAAGCGCAACTTCCCATTCAAGTGATGTTGCTGATTCTTTGAAAAAGTAACCCAAAAGAGCCAAATGAGCACTTGAACTAATGGGCAAAAACTCACTAATACCCTGAACAAAACATAAAATTAAGATGTAGATAGTCATAATGTAAGTTCAATTGCTATAGCTGCACCCTCTCCCCCTCCAATACATACAGCAGCTATACCACGTTTAAGATTATGTTGTTTTAGAGCATGAGCAAGAGTTACAACAACTCTAGCCCCACTTGAACCAATCGGATGACCCAATGCACAAGCACCACCATGAATATTAATTTTAGCGCGAGGTATTGATAGCTCTTTACTCACAGCCATTGGAACCACCGCAAAGGCTTCATTTATCTCAAACAAATCAACATCATCAATATTCCATTTAATCTGATTTGTAAGTTTTTGAATGGCTCCGATGGGTGCTGTTGTAAACCATTCTGGCTCATGCGAATAGTTAGCATAACCAACAATTCTAGCCAAAGGTTGTAATGAGTGTTTCTTGACTATTTCTTCTCCAACAACCCAAATGGCTGATGCACCATCAGAAATTGAAGAAGAGGTTGCAGCTGTTATTGTCCCATCTTTTTTAAATGCCGGCTTTAATGCTGAAAATTTATCTGGTTTTACTCTTGTTGGAGGTTCATCATCTTGAATCACAATCATTCCGTTTTTGGGATCATGAATTTCAACAGGGGTAAGTTCATTTTTGAAATAGCCTTTTTCTATAGCTTGTAATGTTCTTTCCAAAGTCTCTCTAGCGAATTGGTCCTGATCGTTTCTAGTAAAACCATATTTCTCAACAGCAGCTTCGGCAAAAAGGCCCATTAGTTGCCCAGAACCATCTGGATTTTTCTGATAAGCATCTTCGAGTCCATCTCTATACATATGGTCTATTATCTGACCATGCCCCACACGATACCCAAAACGTGCTTTTTCAAGTAAATAGGAAGCATTTGTCATGCTTTCCATTCCACCAGCAATAATGCTATTGGCATTTCCGGCAATAATTTGGTCAGTTGCTATCATAATAGCTTTCATCCCTGATCCACATACCTTATTTACGGTCGCGCAGGGAATAGAAACAGGCAACCCAGCACCTATAGAGGCTTGTCTTGCAGGAGCTTGACCTTGTGCAGCAGACAAAACACACCCCATAATAATTTCATCAACCATAGAAGGTTCTACTTTTAAAGACTTAATCGCAATGCTTCCTAGCTGATGCCCTTTGAAACTTCCCAAAACGCCTTGGAGACTTCCTGTTGGTGTCCTTTTTGCTCCCACAAGATAAACAGATCTAACCAAAACAAATTCCTTTCAGCTTTTACATTTTATTTTCTATATATTATCCGAAGACTTAAATCATTTCAATTATATAAAATTTTAGTAAAACTAATCTTAAATCTTGAAAAATCTTTTAGAAAATGAAACGATAACTTAATGGCTGCAAGAAACACAAAATTTCTTTTTTAATTATAGGTAAATAGAGGAAAATCTCAATGCCACAAAATTATACGATTATTGAACTTCCTGGAAGATCAAAATTTCGAATCGCAACAACTGACACAGATATTCCTCAAGATAATACAGGCGGAGTTAAATCACCTGAGTGGATGGTACAAATGGATGATATATTGGCATCTGATGTAGATGATTATAACGACTATGCAGAATTGTTTGGTTGGTATGCAGAATCCAGCCGTTTTACAACTGGGGATATCAGTAACAGTCTTTTTACTTCTGCCACCCTTAAACACTCAGATTTAGTTGTGCTCCTGCCAAATGGAGGATTTTCAGCCATCTTAGAAACGCGTATGAATACTGGTACACCTGTTGATCAACTCACAATCGTACGACTTGGTAATATCAAAGCCATGAAAGTTGAATTGCAAACAATAGTTTATTCTAATTGCCGCATTCAAAGTTTTCAACAACAACTTGATCGACTCATTTTACAAATGAGCGTTACCTCTAAAGTTAATACTATTTTTGTTTATGATAATGATGGCCAAAGTCAGGGACAAGTTGTAAGCTCAGTTGATTATTCAAGAAATACAGCCGAATAAATTAACCCAATCTTCATTTTTTAGTTGACGGTTTTCACACAAACGTTATGATGTTAAACAATTGGTGCGCCCTTGTGGCGGAATTGGTAGACGCGGTAGACTCAAAATCTACTATCTGTGAGGATGTGGGAGTTCGAGTCTCCCCGAGGGCACCATTTATAATTTACACGTGATAGCTTTAGATAAAAGCTCAGCTGTAGATAAAAGACGAGCCCCACCCCAATCCTTTTTTATTGAATCAGATACTGTTAAAGAATCAATCTTGGCTAGTTTTATTTTCTCAACTGCATTCCCACTTAAAACAGCATGCGTTATGTAAGCATGAATTTCTCTGGCACCCGCTCTTTTTAAAACTTCTGCTGCACCCATCAAAGTTGCCCCTGAATCAACAATATCATCCACAATGAGACAGATTTTTCCTTTAACATTTGTTTCTTTATTAAAGACACAAACATCGCCATTAACCCTGATTTTTCTTAAGATAATATATTCGGTACCCAGTTGTTCTGCAAGACAACGTGCCCTTTCAGAACCACCCTCATCGGGTGATACTATTGTTATTAATTCATCCTCAAAGCGAGTTTGAATATCATGAGCAAACAAAGAAGTTGCCTTTAAGGCATCCATTTTCACGGGGAAGAATTTACAAATATCAGGATTATGCAAATCTAAAGTGATAATACGATCAACACCAGATGCTTTCAAAAGAGTAGCAAAGAAAAAGGCTAAATTTTGATTATCTTTATCTTGTCTAGCATAAGCATAATATGGAATCATTGCAGTTATTTCTCTTGCTCCCATTTCCCGCAGTACATTTGAAAGAATAAATAATTCCATTAAATATTCATTCACAAGGGGGGCAAGTGATTGAATGATATATACATCCTCACCAACGATATCATCTTGAATTCTTACATTAATTTCACCATCAGCAAATCTTTTCACGTCTGCAAATATCAAAGATATTTTTAAATATTCAGCAATAGAACTTGCCAGAGGAATGTTACTTGTCCCTGTTAATAACTTCATCACGTCT
>DAHVSZ010000064.1 GCA_027328625.1 Candidatus Paracaedibacteraceae bacterium
ACTGAACAGCTTCAGGAGAATCCACTGCTCATGCAAGCAGAGGAAAGTGGGGTTTTTACTTCTGATTTACCTTTATCTTAGCGCAAAAAACCCTGAGCGTAAGCTCAGGGATGTAGCGCCCCCCGAATAATCCTGTCAATATAGGCGGTATGAAATACCGCAAATTAAGTCATAGTGTCTATTATTGCGTCTATCATTTGGTATTAGCGACAAAGTATCGTCGAAAGATATTTAATGATGGAATCTTTTCGTATATGAACGAACGCTTAAAAGAAGTAAGAGAACATTATCCATTAATAGAGATTTTAGAAATCAATCATGATAAAGACCATATACACTTAATGATAATGATACCACCAAAGATGAGTGTAGGGGAGGCCGTGAGGATTATAAAGTCCAATACGAGTCGTGAGTTAAAGAAGAAATTTCCATTTTTAAAGAAAGTCTATTGGGGTACTGATGGAGTCTGGTCAGATGGTTATTTTGTATCAACTGTTGGTATTAATGAGAAAGTGATTAAGAATTACATAGAACAACAAGGTCAGGAGGATTCGGGGCAAGCGCAGCTTGTACTCAGCCTTTAGGCTGATGGGATACCACGGGCGTAAGCCCGTGGAGATTCACTACTTAAAAATAAGCTGAGCCCACCAAGAGTATCAATATTACGTGCATTTGAAAGATTTAAAGAATAATTTCTATAGTAACTTAAGACTTCTTTTATAAAGTCGACATCAAAACACCACCGAGCATATTCACTTTTCAACCATTCTTCATGGGCATTTGGTTGTTCTTTTTCCATATTAGAAAATAGAGTCATAATTTTAAGTTTTTCTTGTTCTAAACTTGCTTTCCTTAAGACAAAATCCTTAACTTGATTCCTTAATCTGGGGAAATCATCAGGTAATCCTATTACAAAATTTATTAAATGCATTTTAACAAACTCAGCAGCTAATTCTTGTTCATCAGCTATATTATCAATAGTTAAATCAATAAGATCCCAGGGTTGTTCATAACCATAAATGCTATAAACAGCATACCATTGACATCCATGGTTTGGAGGAACAGCATAAACCTGCATTTTTTCTTTAGATTGTCTTTCTTCTTTTGGCATAAATACTGACTCACCCAGGTGTTCCGAATATTCTTTAATTTCTACTCGCAATTTTTGTGTTTCAAAGGCAAGTCTTTTGTCATTTATTTTTTCTGCTCTGCGGTGTTCAACAAGTTTTAGGAGTGGGCTATCAAAGTTAACTAAATCCCATGGATTGTCTTGTTTTTTAAGCATTTCCATAAATTGCGCTGAAGTCATGAGATCCTTTTTATAAACTTCTCTCATGAAATTTGGTAGATGTTGGCTATTAATTGTTCTTCTAATGTAAGCAGAAAACTCAGTGTACGGTGTTGCATCATTCTCAACTTTTAATTGAGTTGCGCGGGATAGAGCATAAACAATTGTGAGATGCCTTTGTTCTTCTAAGGTTAGGTTGCCATTTGCAGCCATAGCTTCAAGGGTTCTAGAGTCTTCATCTCTATATGTTCCAGGGATAGTTTTTGTGGCACCATAGGGCTGAGTTTGTTCTCTTTTGCAAAAATGAAAAGAAAAATGACCGTCAATCAATGCTGCTGCTGTTTCGATATAGGCAATGGCATTAATAAGAATAGTTCTTTCAGTATCATTAGCCTTGTAATTTCCACCATGAGTTTTACGAGATCTAAGGCCACCAACGCCAGTGCCTTTACCAATTAAAAGTCTTAAAGCTGCCACACGTTGGCCGGCCTTTTGTATATCAGCTTCTTTTTTTAACTGCTCAACTAATTGTTCAACAACAAGAACGGCTGGGGTAATGCCACGACTTTGGTAAACGATTTTATCACGTTTCGTTTGAGCGAATAAATCATTAATCTCAAGCTCAGTTGTTGCTTGAGATGATTGAATTAAGAACAAAAATAAAATAAAAAAATATACCATAATATGAATCTTCTTACTAAGTTAACGCAGTATGCAAGTTATTTAAAAGGCCCACCGGCATCAAGTGTCCCTATGGCTTGACCATAGGGTCTCTCATGGATCCCCCGGTCAAGAGGCATGAAAACTTAGGGGTGAGAGGAAAAACTTGTGCCCTGCATTAGTTATATTATTCATATGAAGATTTTTTGACCATTTTCAAGAAGTTTATTTCATGAATTTCAGCCGTTTAGGCTTTTAAATACTGGTAAAATGATGTTTTAATAAAGACTAATAATTGAACATCAGTTGTTGATAGAAAACCATGATTACAGAAATAACGATTCCTACTCTATCAGCAGCTATTCCATTTGCGGGTGTTTTGTTATCGATTTCTTTGTTACCTTTGTTATTTCCAAAATTGTGGCATCGTTTTGAAAATAGGATTCTATTTGGTTGGGTTTTATTAGCTCTTATTATGTTATCTCAATTGAAAGGAATAGAGCGGGCAGGTGCTTCTGTTGTTGAGGTTATTTTGCATGAATATGTACCCTTTATTATTCTTTTAACAACTCTTTATATCATCAGTGGTGGGCTGCATATTCGGCTTAAGGCGGCTGCTAGCCCTTTAGCAAATACAGTTTTTTTGTTAGCTGGTGCATTGGTTGCCAGTATTGTTGGCACAACAGGGGCCGCAATGTTGTTAATACGCCCTTTTATTCGCATGAATTATCATCGGCATTATCAATCTCATAACATTATTTTCTTCATTTTTGCTGTGGCTAATATTGGCGGATGTTTAACTCCTTTAGGTGATCCCCCCTTGTTTTTGGGATATTTAAATGGGGTCGATTTTTTCTGGACACTAAAACACTTGTTTATGCCTTTTTTGATGACTATTGTTCCTTTGCTTGGTATTTATTTTGTGATTGATTGGGTATTAGAAAAACGAGAAAAAGTCACAAAAAAAATTATTCTTCAGCCAGATTCTAAGTTTTTATTGGAAGGAAAGATTAACTTACTTCTTTTGCTGGGAGTGTTGGCAATTGTGATTGCAACAAACATTCCAGAAGGATTACCTACCTATTGTGTTTTTGGGTGCGATGTTGGATCAAATCAATTAATGAGAGATATTGGTCTCGTTGTTATGGCACTGATATCGTATATGGTCACACCAAAAGAAGTACACAAACATCACCATTTTTCTTGGGCGCCAATTTCTGAGGTTTCTCGCGTTTTTGCGGCAATTTTCATTACAATAGTTCCTGTAAATTTGATGTTGCAAGCAGGAGGAGAGGGTCCGTTTGCCTCTGTTCTTGCCTTTACAGAATCTGAGTATTCTTCATTTATTTATTTTTGGCTAACGGGAATTTTTTCATCCTTTTTAGATAATGCACCAACTTATTTAATTTTCTTTAAAATGGCAGGTGGTAATGCCGATATCTTAATGGGCCCAATGGTTAAAATCTTGATAGCAATTTCTTTAGGATCTGTATTTATGGGGGCGATGACCTATATCGGCAATGCGCCTAATTTTATGGTGCGCTCAATTGCTAAACAAAGTGGTATTCATATGCCAAGCTTTTTAGGGTATATGTTATGGTCATGTAGTATTTTATTACCTATCTTTTTAGGAGTGAGTATATGGCTGTTTTGGTAGATTCTTTTGTTGGTAACAAGGCTCATGATTTCACATTAATTGCAGATGATGGCAGTTATTTTGAATTGTCGCGGTTAAAAGGAAAAAAAATTATTTTATATTTTTATCCTAAGGACGATACTAGTGGTTGTACAGCACAAGCATGTGCATTTAGAGATCACAAACCTGAGTT
This sequence comes from Candidatus Paracaedibacteraceae bacterium, assembly GCA_027328625.1. Classification (GTDB taxonomy): domain Bacteria; phylum Pseudomonadota; class Alphaproteobacteria; order Paracaedibacterales; family CAIULA01; genus CANJLN01. Next base: position 3,778 of record DAHVSZ010000064.1, read on the forward strand.
CGATTCAAAAGATGTTTATATTATTGGTGTTTCTAAGGATGATACGAAGCGTCATCAAAATTTTAAAAAGAAGTATGATTTAAATTTTACTTTATTGAGTGATATCAATGGCAAAGTTTGTGAGGCTTATGATGTCTGGAAAGAGAAATCAATGTATGGCCGCAAATACTTTGGTATCGAACGGTCAACTTTTTATATTGATGAGACTTTTACTATACGCCAAGTTTGGCGCAAGGTAAAAGTCCCGGGGCATTATTTAGAGGTTTTAGGAACATTATAGCAGAACCCATATAAAAAATAACAACCGCCGTCATCGCGAAGCCCGCAAGGGCTGTGGTGATCCAGTTATTTCCTGGATTGCTACGTCGCTTTCGCTCCTCGCAATGACGCCAAAATCATATTAATTTTATATTGGTTCTGATTTAGATATGGAAAATGAAAAATAGCTTAAATTTTACCCGATAGCCTTTTAGCAAACATCCACATAAAGCCATCAGGATCGCCAAGTTGACAGACGCGATCACCCCAAAAGGCATCGTTTGGTTCCATCAATGATTTGGCGCCGGCATTGATTCCTTGCTGATACATAGCATCAACATCATCGCAGTATAAGTAAAGGTTCATGGGACATTCGATACCAAGTGTGATGGGTGCTTTTGTCGTACCACCAAAAGCACCTTCAGGTGCAAACATGATATATAAGTCTTTGTATTGCATTTCGACATGTTGAATATCTCCATTTGCATCAACCTCTGAAGAATTTAGCCATTTAAAACCAAAAGCTTTTTCATAAAAAGCGATGGCATTTTTAGCATTGCGAACGGTTAAATAGGGGATTACGGTTAGATTTTTTCCTTGCATTCTTTCACCATAAGATTTGATTTTTGATAATTTCGGTTCTTTATAATGGGTTTTTTAAGGTAGGCATAGTTGAAATAATATACAGCCATCCCGGAATTTAGTCGATTATGTGCTTTATAGCAAAAAAGATTGAATGTCTGGGATCTTTATATAGTTCCAGGTTAATAATTTCAAATATTGGTAAAATTTTAAATAATTTTATTGCAAAAAATAAAAATATGCGTAACATGTAATCGAACATAAATCAAATAACGAGGATATGATGATCATTAGTTTTCCGGTAGACCTAGCATTGAGAGATGAACGCGTAAGTTCTCTTGCGCAAGAACTGAATGCAGGACAAGAGCCATCTATCTCAGCACTTGAAACTTGTCTCTCCACCCCGAATCTTGCTGCAGAGACTCAGGTTCTCCTAGTGAAGGTATTATACGCAGTGAAGGATGGTTCCTTGAATCAAGACATGAGAGAATATCTTGGCGGTGTTCTTCGTGCTAACAGGTATTCATATGGGTTGCAGGGCCTAAGTGGCAAGCGTGTTGCTTAGCTATCGTAGATCCCGGACATTAAGTCTCTCTATGTGCTTAAAGCACATGATCGACTAAATTCTGGGATGACGATGTTCACTTTCTACATCAAGCTGAGGTTAGTTTATGGTACTGTGTCATCCCGGAACCTAGTCGAATAGCGCTTTCAAGCGCATTTATGAGACTTGGTGTCCGGGATCTAAAAAGTCCTAGAAGATCGCGAACATTAAGTCTCTCTATGTGCTAACGCACATGCTCGGCTAAATTCCGAGATGACATTTTGGGTTTAACACTCCCTTCTTACATCAAGCTGAAGTTAAAACAAATGCCTTATTACGTTTATATATTGAGCAATAGAAAAAATGGAGTTTTGTATACGGGCATTACAGTTGATTTATTAAAACGAGTTTATGAACATAAAGAACGTTTTGTGTCAAGTTTTACTCAAAAGTATCATGTGCAACAGCTTGTTTATTATGAAATTCATGAAGACGTAAATGCTGCTATTTGGAGAGAAAAGCAAATTAAGAGATGGAGACGATCTTGGAAGATAAGATTGATAGAAGAGACCAACCCTGATTGGACTGACCTGTACAAAAACCTTTAAACTGGCTTTTCCCTATTTTCAAGATAGCTCAGCCAATAGGTTGCTGAAACAATAATGCCACCACCTAATATTGTGTGTAATGTAAGGGCTTCTTTAAACACAAAATAGCCTACAGGAATGGCAATTACAAATCTCATATATTCTAATGGCGATAGAAAGGATGGATTGCCTAATTTTAGAGCACGAACATAAGAAAGCTGAGAGATGATTCCAAAAAAACCAACACAAGCTAGAATCGCCAGATTTTGACCATCGGGTGTTTTCCAGTAAGGAATGGCGACTAAACCCGCTATCATAACGCTGACAATGTTGGTATAAGTTAAAATTGTGAGTGTTGATTCAGTTTTAGATAATAGCTTTGTGCAAATCAGGACAGAACTGGCTGAGAAATTTGCAAAAAGTAAAACCCATAAAGCATGATTGATAACAAAATTTGTTGGGTTTGCAATAATCAAAACACCTATGTATCCCCCGATAATGGTCAACCATTTAGCAGGCGTCACTTTATCTTTTAAAATAAAAGCAGCCATAAGTGTTGTCAGGAACGGTTCTGTCAAACCAATCGCTGAAGCTTCGGCAATTGGCAAATGACGGTAAGCGTAATAAGTGCATGAAAGAGCGCTACAAAAAAAGAACACTCGTAAAAGGTGTAATGGGTGTCGCTTTGTTTTAAAGGTCTGCACACCTGAAGACAGAATAAACGGCCAAGTGAACATAAAACCAAAGGAACACCTGAAAAAAACGAGCATAAAACCACTTGTGTTAGGATCTAATTTTTTGGCAAAAGATACAGCTGTTGTGATACTTGTTGACCAAAGCAGCATCCATAAGACGCTTTGTTTGTGATATGAGAGAGAAGAAAAAAGATTTTGTATCACTATCCTTACAAGATCCTTGGTAAGTTTTTGGATAAACACCGAAACGACTGTACCAGTCAAGCATCTTCTTGTTTGTAAAGTCAACCAAGATTACAAAATTTAAGGCAATTTTGTTACAGAATTGAGGCAAGGACTTATACGCGAAGAATCAACGCTCTACCATCATTTCAATGACGATTTAACTTTATGATTTTTCTAAAGGATTAGAAATCGAGATCTTATCTTTCCCAAGGAAAAACAATCCAAGTATCTTGCGGAAATTCTTTTGCGTAAACAGACAGCCCCTTACCTTGAGGCTTTGTAAGCAGAGTTACATAAAACGCTTCAGGGTACAATCCTTTAATATATTTAAGAGTGTTGCCACTATCGGCTAAATCATCAACTACAATCCAGTCTTTACCATTTTCAGCGATATCGGATGGCATACTAATAACTTTAAAGTCACCTTTTTTGTTATCATCATTATAGCTTGTTAAGCAAATAACTTTTATGTTTTTAATATTTAGTTTTTGAGCCAAGATGCCGCCAGAAACCAGGCCACCCCGTGAAATGATAAGAATTCCTTTCCATTTGTTAGGCTGACTTTTGCAGGATTCCGCAAGACTCGAAGTTAAGGTGTCGACTTCACTCCACTCTATGTTGTAAACTTCGTTCTCTTTTTCAAGAGCGTTGCAGACATTAACAATGAGGCTTAATAATAAAACAAGAAGAACTTTCATAAACGCTTACTTTTAAAAAAAATTAATTCACCAAGACTAAGGAAAGTCTGCTTGGTTTGTCAATCTAGGATGTGAAAAATGTTGACAGAGGGTGTGTGGAAAACATATAATTATCATATTTAAATATGAGGTTCAACATGACGGCAATTTTAGAAAGAGCTGATCAAGCTTTATCAATTACAGACGTTAGTAGATCCACAAAAGAAATTGTTGATAAGCTTATTACAGGGGAACAAGATCATTATGTAGTTATGCGTAACAATGCACCTGCTGCTATTTTGATGAATATTGAAACTTATGAATCCTTACTAAATGAACTTGAAGATTTGCGCATTGAAAGTGTTGCCAGGGCCCGTCTTCAAACTTTTGATAAAAAAACGTCTATTTCACACGAAGAAATGCTGAAAACGTTCGATCACGACAATTACTAATTTTGTAGATATGTGGAAAGTTATTTATCACCCAGAAGTTGTTTATGATCTAGAGCGTCTTGGCTATGCAGAAGCGAGACGGATAGTGCAGGTTATTGATCAAAGAATCTGCCATGGAGAGCCAGATAAAATAGGGAAACCTTTAAGAGCGGAACTTAAAGGGTGTCAAAGGATCCGTGTGGGGAACATTAGGATTGTTTATAGAGTTAACAAAAAAGAAATCGAAGTTTTGATTGTTGCTGTTGGTGTAAGACGTGAAAAGGAAGTTTACCAGGCTGCACAGAAAAGAATTTAGATATACCCAATGAAAATATCTGTTTTTTATTTACCATTTTTTAGTTTTCCTTTGGCTTGACCAAAGCATGGGCCCCACGGTCAAGCCGTGGGGAAACTGAAGGGAGGTTAGGAAATAGACTTTCCCATGTGTGTAGAAAGTATACATTACTTCCTTTCAGCCAAAATTGCTAAATTCTTCACAATCTGCTTGCTGCCTTTTAAACGGACTTCTGGATTAGGCCATTCACGCATGAAAACTAATTTTTGATCAGGGCGAATTTTCGAATGGCCAGCTTTATTGGTGTCAGGTGACTGCAAATAAGAAATCAAGGCATGAGGGTTGGCAAATTTGTTGTTACGAAATGTAATAACAACACCTTTAGGGCCAACATCCAGCTTTTCAATCCCAGCTCGTCTGCACAAAGATTTTAATTCAATAACTTCGAACAGATTGTTGACCTCTGATGGTAAAGGACCAAAGCGGTCAATCATCTCAGCTGCGAACTCGTCAATTTGTTGACGCGTTTCAAGATGAGCAATTCGCCTGTATAGTCCTAATCTTAATCCAAGGTCGGCTATATAAATTTCTGGGATAAGGACAGCAGTCCCTAAATTTATTTGTGGCGTCCATTCAGAGGCTAACTCATAACCTTCTTCTTTATCGGCTTGTTCAGCACGTGCCATTATAATGGCTTCTTGTAACAGATGCTGATAAAGTTCAACACCAACTTCACGAATGTGTCCCGATTGTTCTTCACCAACAATATTACCAGCCCCCCGAATGTCCATGTCATGACTGGCAAGACTAAAGCCTGCCCCTAGTGTATCTAAACTTTGCATTACATGGAGTCGTTGTTCAGCAACACTTGATACAGATTGATTCGCTGGCATGGTCAGATATGCATACCCTTGAGTTTTTGATCTGCCAACACGGCCGCGTAACTGATAAAGTTGTGCTAATCCGAATAAATCTGCCCGATGGATAATTAAGGTGTTCGCTGTTGGAATATCGATGCCTGATTCTACAATGTTGGTTGATAGAAGAAGATCATATTCACGGTCATAAAAAGCTGTCATCACATCTTCTAATTCAGCTGCTGGCATTTGCCCATTAGCTATGGTGAATTTAATTTCTGGCACAAGCTGTCTTAGCTGATCAGCTAATGTGTGCAAATCTTCAATTCGGGGTGAGACATAAAAAATCTGACCCCCTCGATGATATTCACGCAAAATAGCCTCTTTTATGACCACAGGGTCGTACGGCATGACAAAGGTTCTAACAGCTAATCGATCGATCGGTGGTGTTGTGATTAAACTCATCTCTCGCACGCCGCTTAAAGCCAATTGGAGTGTTCTTGGTATTGGTGTTGCGGTTAAGGTCAGAACGTGCACATCTGATTTTAAAGTTTTTAGCTTTTCTTTTTGCTTAACACCAAAATGTTGTTCTTCATCAACGATCAATAACCCTAAGTCAGAGAATTTTGTTTTATCAGAGAAAAGAGCGTGTGTAGCAATGACAATATTAACTTTACCTTCCTCTAGGTCTTTACGAATCAAGCTTGCTTCTTTTGGTTTAACAAGCCTTGAGAGTTGTTCAACACGATAAGGAAATCCTTGAAAACGCCCTCGAAAGGTATGGTAATGTTGACGACAAAGAAGTGTTGTGGGGACAATAATTGCCACTTGTTTGCCATTGGCAACAGCAATATAAGCAGCTCTGAGTGCAACTTCGGTTTTGCCAAAACCAACATCCCCACAAACCAGGCGATCCATAGGTTTACCAGAGGCCATGTCTTCTAAAGTTTCAGCAATGGCTCGCAGTTGATCATCAGTTTCAGCATAAGGAAAACGGGCACAAAACTCATCAAACTCATTGGTTACTTTTTCTAAGACTTCCCCTTCATGAAGGGCACGTTCAGCTGCTAAACGAATCAAATATTCAGCAATAACTTGGATGCGTTTTTTAACCTTAGCTTTGCGGTGTTGCCAAGCAGTTGAACCTAATTTGTCGAGTTGTGCTAAGCTGTTGTCATTGCCATAACGAGTGATTGCATCAATATTTTCAACGGGAAGAAAAAGTTTATCTCCTCCTTCGTACATAAGGCTAAGACAATCATGGGCAGAATTATTAATAGTAATCGTTTCAAGCCCCAGATAACGACCGATACCATGTTCCCTGTGAACAACCAGATCATTTGTTGTTAGCTGGTTTGCTTCTAAGAAGAAAGTATCACTTTTCTTTTTTTGGCGTATAGGTCTTGAAATGCGATCACCAAGAATATCTTGCTCTGTCAAAACAAGCCAATCAGGAGTTATAAAACCTTGTTCTAAGGGGATTGTTAGCGAATAAACAGCTTCTTTATCGGCTTTTGAATCGGGCCAACTAGAAACAGGCAATAAACGTTTAAGGCCATGTTCACGCAATACTCCGTCAAGACGCTGACGGGAACCATCGGTGTGGCTGATTAAGATAACTTTTCTACCTTGCTGTTGGTGTTCTTTGATGGTGTCTAAAACCTTATCAAACAATTGTTCATTTTGTGATTTTCTAATGGCCGTGAAATCAGGAGGCAGTCGGCCACCTTTGTCTTCAGCTTCTGGCGATAGATACGGTGATAACGTTATTGTTTCATTTTTGTCTTTTAAAAATTGCCATTCATCTTCTGTCCAATAAAGAAGTTCTGGAGAAATGGGATGATATTGGCTATCACCAATAACAGGATTAAGCCGAGCCAGATAATAATCTCGAATAGCATCTTGGCGATTTTTGAATGCTTCTTCTACCTGATGATCAAAAATAATTTGAGTATTGGGAATGTAATCTAGAAGCGTTTCTGTCTTTTCATAAAATAAGGGTAACCAATGTTCCATCCCGGCATAGGTACGACCAGCAGAGATTGATTCATACAATGGATCTTTGTAAATCCCATCCTTTGAAGCCCCAAAAAGCTCACGATATCTTTGACGAAAATGGCTAATGGTGGTTGGATTTAAAAGGATCTCATGAACAGGTTTGAGTTCAATTTTATCGGTTTGTTTCAATGTTTTTTGGGTTAAAGGATCAAAGGTGCGAAGGGTTTCTATAGTATCACCAAAAAAATCAATACGAATGGGGTAGGGGGTGCCTGTTGGGTAAAGGTCAACAATACTGCCGCGTATGGCATAATCACCTGCTTCATATACTGTTTCGCGACGATTATAACCTTTATCTGTAAGCTCTTGTAATAGCTTTTCACGAGACAGGGTTATTCCGACAGTTAGTTCTAGAGATTCTCCTAATAATGACAAGCGCGGAGCTAAGCGCTGAGTTAAAGCCGATATGCTGGTAAACAGACAAATAGGTTCTTTATTGTCTAAAAGCTTGGTGAGTGTTTCTAAGCGGGTTGTGGTTACATCAAGACTGGGCGAGACACGGTCATAAGGTAAACAATCCCAACCAGGAAAAATGAGTGTCGAAAGTCCAGGGTTAATAATTTCAAGTTGTTGTTGAAGTGTATGCAGTCGTTCTTCTGTTGAAGAAACAAATACAATAGGTTTTTTGTTTGTTTGAAAGAGTTCATTTAGGATAAAGGGTTGATAGCCTTGGGGAACTCCGCCGAAAAGACGAATTTTAGAAAATTTCATCGCTATCAACCTAACTTACTTTAGCAATTATCTTTGTTTTAAGTTTCCCTATGGCTTGACCATAGGGTCTAGCCGTCACACAACATTTCATTAATCTTGTTGACAAGAGTATGGTCTGGATCCTCGGGTCAAGCCCGAGGAAAACTATTCTGGGTAGATTATTCTTTGCGTTCGGGTTACAGTTGCAAGATGCCATTATGTTTTGAAATTAATTAACTTTTAAACAGTATAAAATTAGTTTTAACTGCTTTGGAGTAAGAATGCAAATAGGGTTGCTCATTTGAACTTACCACCCGACATTTTCTTTTAGCGTCATTACAAGCCCTTGATAGAGGCATAGGTACTACACAAGTTTAGTCAA
>DAHVSZ010000065.1 GCA_027328625.1 Candidatus Paracaedibacteraceae bacterium
GAAGAGCTTGATAGACAGGATGTGTTTTGTTGTTGGCGCTTAAGCGTTTCATCATGACTTCGGGTGTTACGGTTCCTGTCTTTAAAGCTGCCATATGGCGGACAACATCTCTATAAGGGGTTGTATCCAGAACGCCACGAAAAGGAGTAGTAGGCTCCTGTAATGGTATGTAAATAAGGTGTTTCAGCGGATTGTAAATTTACAAAACGCACAAGGAAGAAAGATAAAATTATAAGACAGGCTGTCTTATAAGGCCTGGTGTTAACAAATCGAATTTTCCGGCCACAAGGAATTTTAGACAAAGTTAATTTTTGAATTTTTTCTTAGGCTCTGAAGGAGTTATTGAGAGTTTTTTATTTTTTCTTCTGTATTTCTATTTCTAAATTATGTTAGGAAAATAATTGGTTTTTCTCCAGCAATTCTCATTTTGGAAAAAACCGTTTAAAAAGATAAGTAAAATTGAGGTTTTAAATGGTTTAAGCAGGATGAAATTAGAAGAGTATATCGATCAAGTAAAAAGTTGTGTCCGCAAGTTTGATGATCCCCGTCAGGGAAACAACAAGAGCTATAGCATGGAGGAGATCGGTATGTCGGCTTATTCCGTGTTTCACTTACAGTCTCCATCATTTTTAAGTCATCAGAAAAATATGAAGAGAAAAAAAGGTAGCCATAACGGCAAGACGTTATTTGGCTTTTCGAATATTCCCTCAGACAATCACATCCGTCAGGTTTTAGATTCGGTTCCCCCTGAGACGATGAATCCGTTTTTTGATTATGCTCTGGGTGCAATGAATCTGGAGGAGTGGCTTGTTGATGGGCGTCTTTTGGTTGCTCTTGATGGTGTTACTTTCTTTTCTTCTTCAACGATCAGCTGTTCTTGTTGTTTAAGGAAAGAGCTTTCCAATGGCACTCGCTACTCTCATGCAGCCCTTTGTCCTGTGATTGTTCACCCCCACCAAAAACAAGTTTTACCTCTAGCGCCTTTGTTTATCAAAAATGAAGATGGTCAAAGTAAACAAGACTGTGAGATCAATGCTGCAAAGCGCTGGGTTATGGCGAATAAAGAGTTTTTAACGCGTCACAAAGTTATTTTATTAGGAGATGATCTTTTTAGCAGAGCTCCTTTTATCAATCTTATTCAAAGTTTCCCTGATGTTGATTATGTTTTTGTTGCTAAACCTTCTTCTCACCCCTATTTGTATCAATGGATAGAAGACCTTGATTCAAAGGATAAAATCTCTCACGTCGTTAAAGAAAAAGCGTTTGCAAGTCACGATCATCATTACATCATGGCTAATGCTGTCCCTTTAAACGGGGGAGAAGAAGTTCCAACTGTTTCTTTTTTGGATATGGCGGTTTTTAACAAAAAAGGCAAACAACTTTATCACAATACCTTTGTGACAAGCCTTACCCTTACCTCTCAAAACATTCATCAAATTGCTTGTATGGGGCGCAATAGATGGCGTATTGAAAACGAAGCGTTTAATGTCTTAAAAACAAAAGGATACAACCTGTCTCATAACTTTGGGCATGGAGAGAAAAATCTTGCCAACCTCCTGGCTGTCTTCAATATTGTTGCTTTTACCGTGCATACGTTATGGCAAATAACAAACGAAACCTTTCAAAAAATCTTTAATGCTTTCTCTTCTAGAAAACAATTCTTTCAAGCTTTGCTTACCTTGACTATCTTTCACCTCTTTCATTCCTGGGAGCATCTGTTTGAATTTGTCAAGGATGGCTTAGAGGAAATCTAAAATGAGAATTGCTGTTTCAACAATTGCAAATCTTTTCATACTCGTGTATGTAAGATACAAGCCTATATTATTATTTGATTTGGTCATTAGGAGTTTATAATGAGTGCGGCCCTAGAATTACAAGCACAAGAACGTTTAAGCAGTGGCACAGGCGTTGCTCGTGCGTTACGTCGTCAAGGGATGATTCCCGGGATTGTTTATGGTGATAATAAAGAACCAGAAATGATCGCTGTTGATTACAAAGAATTAAATCATGAGTGTCATACTCTTGCGTTTTTTAGCAGAGTTATCACTCTCAATGTTGGAAATAAAAAGCAACAAGTGATTGCAAAAGACGTGCAATTGGATCCTGTAAAAGACATTCCAGTGCATGTGGATTTCCAAAGAGTGAACAAAGACTCAAAAGTTCATGTATCTGTTCCTGTTGTTTATATTAATGAAGACAAAGCTCCTGGTATTAAGCGTGGTGGAACATTGAACGTGATTATCCATACTCTCGAACTTGTTTGTCCAACTCAAGCTATTCCTGAAAAATTAGTTGTGGATTTAGCTGGTGCTGAGATGGGTGTGAGTATTCATCTTGAGTCACTAAAACTTCCTGCGGGTGCGAAAGCAGCTCATGCTGATCGTGATCATGTTTTGGTAACAATCGTAGCACCAAGCGGCATGGCAGATGAAGAGACCACAACAGCTGCACCTACGACTGCTGCTTAAAGTTTAAGGAGTTTCAATGTTTGTGCTGGTTGGCTTGGGTAACCCAGGTTCTCAGTATGCAATGAACCGGCACAACATTGGCTTTATGGTGATTGACACCATTGCTGAAAGTTACAATTTTCCTCCTTTTAAAGCAAAGTTTAGTGCTCTTATAAGTGAAGGGCAGATTGGTTCACATAAGGTTATTTTGTGTAAGCCGGCAACGTATATGAATTTATCGGGTCAAGCTGTTGGTCCATTAATTCGTTTTTATAAAATTCCACCTGAATCTGTTTATGTTGTTCATGATGATTTGGATTTAGATCCTGGACGAGTTAAATTAAAAATGGGTGGTGGGACAGGTGGTCATAACGGCCTTGTTAGTTTGGATCAACATTTTGGAAAAAACTATTGGCACTTAAGATTGGGCATTGGTCACCCAGGACACAAAGATGCGGTTAGTTCTTATGTGTTATCAAATTTTAAAAGTGATGAACAGGATTGGCTGATTCCTTTATTATCGGCCATTGCAAATCAGGCAGAAGAATTGTTTGGTTCTGATCCAGCGGTATGGTTAAACAAATTGAATAATAATCTAAAAGGATAAGTACATGCTTTTTAAGTTAGTTTGGCTCGTGTTTATATCCCTTGTATTATTGGGCTTAGTGTTATTTGGTGGAATGGGTGTTTCTGTAAGTCCTGTTTTGATTGAAAAAGAAATTCCAGACGCCCAGTTACCACAGTGATAAGGCGAGTCTGCTTATTTGTAGACAGATTCTCTCACTAGATGAACTTCAAGACGATAACCTATTGCTTTGGCATATTTTCTTAAGGTTGACAATGAGGGTGAGTGCTTCTTTTGAATCAAAGAACTTTCTAACCTGCCAACTGCTGATGTTTTTGTTCCCATATTTTCTGCAACTTCAGCTTGTGTTTTACCGGATGCATGACGTGCTTGAATAAATTCTTCTAAGATTAAAAACTCTTCTTCTAAATCATTATAGTGTTTTAGTATTTCTTCATCAGCTAAAGCGTACTTTTTAAAATCTGTATGGGTTAGTTTATCTTTCATTTTTTATCTCCATCAATCTTAATTGTGCTATTTTTAAATCCTTTAAAGGAGTTTTCTGCTGCTTTTTGATAATGCAGTGGAGCATAACAATTTCTTTTCCAACAATAGTACAATAAAAAACTCTCGCTATTCCTTCTTGGCCTTTGAGTCTCAATTCTAGTAACCCACTTCCCATTGCCTTGGTATGAGGTTCGCCTAAATGCGCACCAAACTTAAGCATAAGGTCTGTCATTCTTAAGTATCTAGCCAATAGTGTCTTTGGCAAGTTTAAGATTTCTTGCTGTACGTCTAAATCATAATAAGTTATCTTCCAATTCATTCTCTTAATATAACAAATATGTTATAAAAATAAAAGATCAATAGGTGGAGGGGAAAAACCCAGCTTTATGAGACGATTGATTACTCAGCTTTGCGAGCAAACTTCTTATCCATCCAAATGTAAAACACGGGTGTGATATACAAAGTCAACCACTGAGAGACTAGCAAACCTCCGATTATGCAAATTCCAAGTGGGCGGCGAAGTTCTGCACCTGCCCCCATACCACAGGCAATAGGAACAGCTCCTATAAGGGCGGCAAAAGTTGTCATCATAATGGGACGAAAACGGCGCCCACAAGCTTCAATAATGGCTTCTTGAGCTGATATTTGATGTTCCCTTTGTTGGGTCAAGGCATAATCAATCATCATAATTGCATTCTTTTTAACAATACCCATCAAAAGAATAATGCCAATAATGCCAATGACATCTAAATTAAAGCCTAACAACATTAAAAATATTAAGGCTCCCAAGCCTGCACTTGGTAAGCCTGTTAGAATTGTAAAAGGATGGATATAGCTTTCATAAAGAATACCTAAAATAATGTAAATTGTAAGGAGGGCTGCTAAAAGAAGAAAAACTTGGCCTCCTTGAGATTTTTGAAAAGCTAAAGCCAAACCTTGAAAGGTTGTCGAAATTGTGGGTGGTAAATTAAGTTGCTGTTCTAAATTATGAATACGATCAATAGCTTCTCCTAAGCTCATTCCTGGTGACAAATTAAATGAAATATTAGAAGCTGCTAAGCGATTCAAATGATTGACTGTCAAAGGAGCATTTGCACGCTCTACCAAAGCAACCGAGCTTAAAGGGATAAGCTGTCCTTTATTATTGGGAACATAAATTTGGTCCAAATCAGCGGCAGTCTGAGCTTGGTCTTTTTTGACAGCCAAAATCACTTGATAGGTATCGATTTCACTATAAATAGTTGAAACTTGCCGATCCCCATAAGCAGAATAAAGTGCTGTTGTAATATCTTGAACCATGACACCTAATTGACTTGCGCGATCACGATCGATTTTAAGGTTGAGCTGTAAGCTTGTTGATTGCAAATCACTGGCTACATCCAAAAAACCAGGTGTTCTTTGCAAAGCACTTAGAAAAAGGGCTGTATATTTATCTAAGTCTTGCAGCTCTTGCGCTTGGATTGTGTACTGATATTGACTTTTTGAAAGAGTGCCACCAATACGCAAATTCTGAATCGGTTGCATAGCGACAACTACATCTGGTACTTTTTCAAATTTTTTTCTCAAATCATCCATAACTTTATCGATAGATTTACGTCCTGATTCAATAGGTTTTAACTTTATAAAAACTCGCCCTTCATTTTGAGCAACTGTAGTGGTTGATGCACCAATTGAAGCATTAAAAGATTCAACTTCTGGTTGATTGTGAATAATTTCCATAAGCTGTTTTTGAGCTCGTTCCATTGCATCAAAAGAAGCTTCAGGGGAAGCATCAGTTACTCCATAAATTAATCCTGTGTCTTCATTAGGAAAAAATCCTTTGGGGATAAGGATGTAAAATACGATGTTAACGACAAATATCAATAAAGTTCCAACTAAAATAAATTTTTGTCGGCTCATGACCCAATTAAGGCTGTTTTTATATGCTGCTTCAAGACGTTCAAAAGAAGTACGTAGAAATTGATAGAAAGGATTTTCTTCACCTTCATGAGAAAGCTTCATTAAATAACGACACATCATAGGGGTTAACGTTAACGAAACAACACCTGACATTAATATGACTAAGACGAGTGTTAGAGAAAATTCAAAAAGTAATCTACCAACAATTCCAGGCATAAACAAAATAGGTATAAAAACAGCAACTAAAGATAAGGTCATTGAAACAATTGTAAACCCTATTTCTTGTGTACCTTTAAGAGTTGCTTCCAAGGCTGAAAATCCTTGTTCTCTATATCGTGCAATGTTTTCTAAAACAACAATGGCATCATCAATAATAAAGCCAGTAGCGAGAGTTAAAGCCAATAATGTTAGATTGTTTAAACTAAACCCCAAAGCCCACATAAAAGCAAAAGTAGCAATCATAGAAATTGGTAAGGTCACAGCAGGAATAAGCGTTGCTTGAAGGTTTCTTAGAAATAAGAAGATGACTAATACAACCAGAGCAATTGTTAGAAAACATGTAAATTTAACATCTCTAATAGAGTCTTGAATTGGTTCGGAACGATCAACAATGACATTTAGATTAATACTAGCTGGCAGTTTCTGTTTTAAAGAAGGAAGCAGTTCTTTTATACTATTCGCAACTTCTAAAGTGTTAGATCCAGGCTGACGACTAATAGCTAGAACAATGCCACGCTCATTGTTAAACCAGGCAGCACTTAAAATATTTTGAACATCATCAATAACTTCTGCCACATCTTTTAAACGTAAACCATCATGATCTCGGATCATGACCTCTTTAAATTCAGCAGCATTTTTTAATTGTGAGTTTGGATTCAAGGTCTGAATTTGCATGGCCCCCTGTAGCAATCCTGTTGGCGCATTAATATTGGCTTGAGCAATTGCATCAGCAATTGTGCTTAAACTAAGGCTTCTGGCTTTTAAAATTTCAGGTTTGACATAAACACGTACAGCATATTTTTGCTCTCCAATGATGGCTACTTGTGCCACATTCGGTAACATGGATAGTCGATTGACGATATAGTTTTGGGTAAATTGATCAACTTGCCAAAGAGGTAAGGTTGAGGATGTTAATGCTAAAAATATAATTGGCTGTTCTGCTGGGTTAATCTTTTTGTAAGTCGGGAGACTTGGCATATTTGGGGGTAGATTAACCTGAGCAGTTGAGATCGCCGTACCAACATCTTGAGCAGCTGCATTAATATTAACATTAAGACTAAACTGCAAAGTAATCTGACTTGCTCCTTGGCCACTTGTTGAAGTCATAGTTTCAAGACCAGGTATTGCTGAGAATTGTTGTTCAAGTGGAAGAGCTACAGATTGAGCCATAGTTTCAGGATTAGCACCTGGCAAATTTGCAGTAACTTGGATAACGGGAAATTCAATTCTTGGCAAAGCACTTACAGGCAGTTGAGCGTAACCAAAAAAACCAAGCATAACCACCCATAATGTTACAAGAGTGGTCATAACAGGTCTTAAAATGAACAAGCGTGAGATGTTCATGAAGTTAAAACCGAAACTTTTATTTTATCCGTTAATCTAATTTGGCCAGAGGTAACAACTTGTTCATTTTCTTGAACACCTTCTTGGATAACGGCTTCGGTTTCTGTCACGATACCCAATTTAACAGGGCGAAATTCGACGGTTTGTGTTTCAGGTTTATACACAAAAATGTTGGAACCATTTTGTCCATTTTGCACAGCTGATAAAGGTATAACTAACGAGTTTTCCTCTTGAGCAAGCTGAAGGATTGTTATTACATATTGGCCTGGCAACAGGGAAGGTCTATCATTAATCAAAAGATTTTCAATATTAAGCTTTACAGGAATAACACCAGAGGTTGCATCAACAGAATTGTCCAAAGCGACAACACTGGCTTTTTGAGAGATTGGATCTCCATTCATGTCAAATAATTTAACTTGAATGGCAGTGAGGTCTTTATTCGCTAAGTATTTTAAATATCTCTCAGGCAAATTAAAAACAGCTTCCAAAGGATCAATTTTTACAACTGATACTAAAGGTGTGTTTTCTGCAGCCCGAACAAAATTACCTGTTCTTACTTTATAAAATCCAATTAAACCAGCAATTGGGCTTTGTATTTTGGCATATCCTAATTGAACTTTGATAAGATCAATAGCTGCTTGGTCTGCCTTGACTTGTCCATCTAAACTTTTTTCATTTGCCACAATTTGATCAAATGATGATTGAGTAACAAACCCTTTTTTAAGTAATGGCAGATTCCTTTTGGTTTCTTTGCGGGCATCTTCTAAAAGAGCGGTATTTTTAGCAAGTGTTGCTTCTGCCTGATGGAGCTGTGCTTGCAACGGTGCATCATCAATGGCAAAAAGTGGGGCATCTTTTTGGATGATCTTACCTTCTTGGGCAAAAACTTCTTTGATAAGTCCATCAATCTGGCTGCGGACAAGAACAGTTTCTTGAGATTGTGTTGTCCCTGGCAGTTTGACTTCAAGGGGGAGCGATTTTCTAATTGCCTTACCAATAGTGACCTGAGGTAGAGTTTTGGTCACATTGGATTTATTTTTATGGAAAATCACCACAGCCAAGACTATAGCTAGAACTGCAATAGCAAAGCCTGTAACAAGTCGTTTATTAAAAAATGGTAGAGTATACTTCATACACTCTACTATGGAGAAAATATGGTTAATGGGTCGTTAATAGCATCAATTAGGACTTAGAAATGATAAAAAGCAACAATTTTGACAAAAAGATCTCGTGGATCTTCTAGTCAAGCCAAGTATTATACGAACGTTAATATAATTACAAATCTTTTACTTTTACTCAATCTAGTGCGTGCTCCATTCACAGCTCTGATGGGGATTTAGGAAATACAAATGGATCCCGACTAGGCCTTTGGCCTTTTGGGAATGACAAAATGCTATTTCTTCAACGTTCGTACGACACTGGAATAAATCCGAGGATCCAAGATCATCATTTAACACTCACTAAATTCCCACCTATTGCTTTCTGTTGGAAAAAGCTATACTTACAAGCGAAGACATAAATAAACAGTTCAGTAAAATACGTGATTGATTTACGATCCGTCCTTTTTTTAACCGGAGCCTTATTAAGTGGTATCACTATCACTATGGTTGTTCCCTTGTTTGCTGAGCTGTTAATTTACAAAACAAAATTATGGGCTGGGTTTGCCATTTCTATTTTTATTTGCGGTTTTTTTGGAACCGCCCTTACCCTTGCCAATCGTCCTGATGGTAAAATCTCACTGGGTATGCGCGAAGCTTTTTTAATGACTTCCCTTAGCTGGGTTGTTTTATCTATTTTTGCAGGACTCCCTTTTTATTATTCTAATTTAGAGCTTAGTTTCACAAATGCCTGTTTTGAAGCTGTTTCATCCCTGACCACCACAGGAGCTACAGTTATTGATGATTTAGATGCCACTTCAAAAGGCGTACTTCTCTGGCGCGCTTTGTTGCAATGGTTGGGGGGTACTGGAATTATCGTCATGGCCATGACCATTTTTCCAACCCTTAGAATCGGTGGCATGCAATTATTTCGAAGCGAATTTTCCGACAGATCAGAAAAAATCTTGCCGCGTGTATCGCAAATCGCCACTGCCATTTTAGTAGCTTATACCTTTTTTACCGTTGCTTGTGCTATTTTATTATATTGGGCAGGTATGCCAACATTTGATTCAATTTGTCATGCAATGGCCACTGTATCGACAGGCGGTTTATCTACTAAAGATGCTTCGATTGGTAGTTACAATAATCCTTTAATTGAAATCATTGTCATTGCCTTTATGATTCTGGGTGGTAGTACCTTAATTCTTTATGTTCGTTTATGGAATGGTGATACCAAGGCAATTCGTCGTGATAGTCAGTTTAAGGTGTACTTAGGTATTATACTCTTTGCTTCAATTGTGATTTCTCTTTGGCATTGGGGAATCAATAAAATTGATTTTCTGACAAGCTTGCGCCAAGGAACATTTGCAACAGTTTCTATCATCACAACAACAGGGTTTGTTACAGCTGACTATGGTAAATGGGGTAATTTCCCTGTCATGATCTTTTTTATCCTTAGTCTTATCGGTGGGTGCACTGGTTCCACAACTGGCGGCATTAAGATCTTCCGTTTTCAAGTCTTGTTTGCTTTAACCAAAGCACACCTTTTACAACTCAGACGCCCTCACGGTGTTTATGTCCCTTTGTATCAAGAGCAAAAAATTAGTGATGCAGTCGCATTTTCAGTCTTTACGTTTATAACACTTTACTGTTTTTGTTTAGTTGCCTTAGCCTGCATTTTATCAGCGATGGGTCTGGATTTTATGACGAGCCTTTCTGGTGCAGCATCGGCTATTGGCAACATTGGCCCTGGGCTTGGTGATTTACTTGGGCCTCACACTTCGTTTGTAAGGCTTTCAGAGGGGCCAAAACTTGCAATGATGGCCGGAATGATTCTGGGACGCTTAGAACTTTTAACAGTTCTTGTGCTTTTTATACCATCTTTCTGGCGAGATTAGTGGTAAATCTACTTCTGTACAGTTTTCTTTGATATCTATAACAAGCCTCATGTAAAATAGTAACGTATGACGTCGTCATCGCGAAGCTGCGAAGTAGCTGTGGCGATCTAGTGTATTTTCTGGATGGCCACACAACTTCGTTGTTCGCCATGACGCCAAATTCGTACTTATTTTATCTTGCTTCTGCTATATGGGCTATATGTAATAAGGGTTTATAGCCTTTTTCGAAATTTAGTCAATGATAATTGACTAAATTTAGTCAATTATCATTGACTAAATTTAGTCAGTGATATAGATTTCTATTATGGAAAGATTTTTAGAGCATAATCAACAACATTGGTTATCTCCTCAACAATTTGCGGAGAGAGATCCACAATTACACGCCCTAAAAAGGCAGAAATATACTCATGAGCCTTTTTTACTCCACCAACTACCCATTAACATCCCAGGCGTATATACCTTGGTTGGTGGACGCCAGATTGGCAAAACCACACTCATAAAACAGTGGATGCAACACTTACTGCAAACAGGCATAAATGCAAAGGCTATATTTTTTCTAACAGGCGAAATCATAAATGACCATTTAAGCCTGATTCATATTATCCAACAATATATCGAGCAACCTGTCTCTGTACCTTTACGATATATTATTATTGATGAAGTCACCTATATTAAGAATTGGGACCAAGGAATTAAATACTTGGCAGATATGGGAGCATTTGAAAATGTCATTTTCATGCTAACTGGATCTGATTCTACCATTATAAAAGAAGCTAGGATGCGTTTCCCAGGTAGACGCGGATCTGCAGAACGAGTGGATTTTCATCTCTATCCTTTATCTTTTTATGAATTTATTCAGCTTAAATTTAAAGAAGAGCCATCAATAAATGCTCTATTTCAAGAATTTGAAAATTATTTAGAACATGGAGGGTTTCTAACAGCAATTAACGATGCTGCAATTAACCAAAAAATTAGCACCGCCACCTATAGGACATATTCAGACTGGATCCGAGGAGATGTTTTAAAACATGGAAAAAATGAAACATATTTAAAAGAAGTTTTAATTGCCATCATTAAAACTTATGGAACACAAATTACTTGGAACGCTTTAGCTGATCACACATCAATTAGCCATCATGATACGATTCGAGAATATATAGAACTTTTGGAAGCTATGGATGTTTTATTTGTTCAGCATGCATTGATAGAGGATAAATTGTTGGCAGCTCCTAAAAAAGCTAAGAAAATCATTTTTAAAGATCCTTTTATTTATCATGCTGTTCGCTCATGGGTTTTACCACTGCAAACAGAGAATTTAGACATAATCCCATCCTTAGTTGAAACATGTGTTGTTAGTCATTATCAAAGATTTTATCCATGTTTTTATATTAAAGCTGAAGGTGAAGTTGATCTGGCCTATATTGATCAAAACAGATTTTTTCCAATCGAAGTGAAATGGACTGGGCAGCTTCGTCCCAAAGATTTAAAACAAATAAGCAAGTATCGAAATGGCCTTATTTTGACCAAACAAAAAGAAAAAGGAATGATCCAAAATATCCCAACTGAGCCTTTACCAAAGAATTTGTATATGATTAATACACCATCTTTTGGGCGAGATTAGTTATAGACTTCACGTCTGTGATCGATATCGATTATAAGAATAACGTAGTGTGCAAGTTCTCTAATTGCATGAGAGTCAAGGAGGAAATTTTTGCGATCGCAAAAATTTCTTTCTCTTTCCAACAGCTCCTTCATTTTTATTTTCTAAACCATCTTTGATCTCCAAAAATTAATAATGTTTTTTTTTATGATCTTGCTAGAGTTATGTAGACAAAGAGAAGCCGCTCAAAGAGAATATTTTTGAGAGGTTTTTATGAATACACGAACACTAAGAGTTTATGATAAAGAGTTTAAGTTAACCCGAGTTGCGTTTAAGGAAGGTTATTAAAGAAAGGGATGTATTGAGGTAAACTTCTGTTGAAAGAAAAGTTC
>DAHVSZ010000066.1 GCA_027328625.1 Candidatus Paracaedibacteraceae bacterium
ATTTTAGATAAATTGACTAAACTTGTGTAGTACCTATGCCTCTATCAAGGGCTTGTAATGACGCTAAAAGAAAATGTAGGGTGGTAAGCCCACTTCAGTTTCCCCACGGCTTGACCGTGGGGTCCATGGCTTTGGTCAAGCCAAAGGAAAGCTAACAAAAAGTGGTAAATATAAAACAGGCATCTTCATTTTCATTGGGTATATATAGGTTATATAACAAGACTTACATACATAAAAATGGTAACTGTTGATGCTCTCTAATAAGATAAGAAGTACAGAGGTATTGTATTTATACGTCATTTTTGAATTATCACTTTCCATGTGTAATTATTTGTCATGACTTCTTCTGTAAATAACGTAAAAAACGATAATTTATTGCGTCTTTCTAAAAGATTGTGATAAGGCTTGTTTAAGTCAGGCTAAATATATCTATTTTTGACGTTTTATGTTCTTTTCTTTATTCTTTTATGGAGTTCATGAGATAAAAAAATAAAAATATCGTAAAACACAATCAACAATATCATAGCTATGCGCATTTTGCATAATAAACTTGCATTTTTTATGCGTTAAATCTTGCTTACTTTTTAAAGAGACCGTATAAACAAATAAGTAAACTAAAATTTTAGTATTCATTATGGTTATGATGGCGCGTAAAAAAAATGGTTGTTTTAGCGATTCTTTGATCACAAGTGAAAATGTTTTAGAGTTTGTGACTAAAGAAGGAATCGATGAAGCTGCGAATTCTTTAAAAGGTGTTTGTAATTATACACCAATGATAGAAGCACCTTGGCTTAGTAAGTCTATAAATGGGAAGGTTTATCTAAAATTAGAAAACTTACAAATTTCTGGTTCTTTTAAAGTTCGTGGGGCTTACATTAAATTAAACTCCTTATCTGATGAAGAAAAACAGCGCGGTGTTATTACTATATCAGCTGGAAATCACGCACAAGGAGTAGCTTACCATGCTCAAAAGTTAGGTATTTCTGCAACGATTATTATGCCAGAAGATACCCCCATTGCTAAAGTTGAAAGAACGCGCAACTACGGAGCATCAGTAATTTTACATGGCACTAATATGACTGAGTGTCGTGATTTTGCTCTGCAGCTTATAAAAAAGCATCATTACACAATGGTACATCCCTTTGATGATCCCTTTATTATTATGGGACATGGAACCGTCGCTCTTGAAATGTTAAAAGATGTGCCGGATCTTGATGTTCTTATAGTTCCTATTGGAGGGGGGGGACTTGCTGCGGGTATATGTGTTGCCGCTAAAGCCATTAAACCAAATATTCACATCGTTGGCATACAATCAGCTTATTGTCCGGCTGTGGCCCAACTTTTATTTCCAAATACATTACCAGCAAATTCATCAGTTCCAATTCAAACAATAGCTGAGGGTATCGCTGTTAAATTTCCAGGTGAGTTAAATCTAGCTATCTTGCGCGAACATTTGGATGATCTTTTAATTGTTGATGAGCATTATTTTGAAGAAGCAATAGAAGAACTTGTTGTTCAGAGTAAAGTCGTAAGTGAAGGTGCTGGTGCAGCTGGAGTAGCTGCACTTATTTATGCTCCAGAACTTTTTAAGGAAAAAAATGTAGGCGTTATTGTTGGTGGCGGCAATATTGATTCTCGTTTACTTTCCAATATTCTTTTAAAAGGGATGGTTCAGCATGGACGTTTGGTTCGATTCAAAATTGAGATAAGTGATAGTCCTGGTATTCTTGGAAAACTTACCCAGATTATTGGAAGAAATGGTGGTAATATTTTCGAAATTAGTCATCAAAGAGTCTTTGACCACGTTGGTATGAAAATGGCTTTTGTCCATGCTGTCGTTGAAACGCGAAATGCTATTCACGCGGATGAAATATCAAAGGCACTCTTTGCTGGTGGTTTTCCTGCACGTATTATTGAAGAATAATTCTAGAAACTTGTTTTAAATCAGCTATCCATTATTTTTTAACTTGGCATAGATCTTGCATTTCTAACCGTAAGGTATGGAAAAGGCATATTTATGTTAAATTCGTTAAAATTTTTAATAGCTTTTCTTATAGTTGGTTCATCGCAATCAATTAAGGCGAATATATGTGAACCTTATATTCAGCAACAAGAGGTGTTATTACAAATACCTTCACACCTTTTAAAAGCAATTGCACACACTGAATCCGGTCGTCTTATGTCGTCTTCTAAAATTGTTGCATGGCCATGGACAATTAATGTGAATGGAAAAGGTTATATCTATCCAACGAAGCAAAAGGCCATTGATGCAGTCAAGAAGTTTCAGAAAGCTAAACACTGCAGTATTGATGTTGGATGTATGCAAATTAATCTCAAACATCATCCCAACGCATTTCGTAATTTATCAGATGCTTTTGATCCTCAATTAAATGTTGCTTATGCAGCTCAATTTTTAAAAGGACTTAAAAATCAATATGGTTCGTGGCACAATGCTGTTGCTCATTACCACTCAGCGACGCCTAAGTATCATAATCCTTATCGTCAAAGAGTTGCTAATAGGTGGCAAAAAATTAGAAAACAGTATGGAAACCCTATTCCTGTATGGCAAGATTTGCAATTTCTGTCGATGTCGCCGCCTACACCAACATCAACACCACAGCCTCAGCCAACATTGCCAAAACCAGTACGTCACACTCAACCGACTTTTGTTAGAACAACAACCTACCAACAACCCATATTAGATGAACCAGCTCCAACCGTAAAAAGAGTCCAATTCCCTGTAAAATTTATTCCTTTGAATGGTCACGTTGATTCAGAATCAGGTGCAATTGTTACGCATAAACGTTTTTATCCATTAAATTCAGGTGCTGAAGTCAGTAATAGCGGGCGCGTCTTTTATCAGCTAAATTAAGAACAATATTCTAAAACGATTTTTGCAGCTTTTTCACTTGGGAGTTGGTTATTTTTAGGGCTTAACAAACTTGTTATTTGCTTAAAATGTTCTTTAGTAAATTCACTGTCACCTTGTAAAATGGATTTTAATTCCATAGCTAATTGCAAAGGCACACAATCATCTTGCAGCTTTTCAGGAACAATATTTTTTCCAACTAAAATATTAACAAGACAAACATTTTTGATTTTAATAAGTCGTTTGGCAATGAAATAAGTAATTGATGAAAGCTTATAAGCAATGACCATAGGAAGACCGCAGATGGCTAATTCAAGAGATACAGTACCACTGGCTGCAATTGCAATGTCTGAAGCAAAAAATGCTGCGTATTTCTCATGTTGTGTATCAATAATTGTTATAGATAAATGGCTATTTTCCAGTCGTTTAACTAATAAATTTGATAAATGAGGAAGAGTTGGAATTACAATTTGTAAAGCCGGATATGAATTTTTTAACAATTCGGCGGCTTCTAAAAAGATGGGTAGCAATTTGTCGATTTCACCTTGCCTGCTTCCTGGTAATAAAGTGAGGAGCGGGGCTTTAGACGATATTTTATGAGTTTTTCTGAAATCTGGATCAGGTTTAATATCTTGTTCAATTAAGGGATGTCCAACAAAGGTCGTTTTTAAACCATATTTTTCAAAGTAAGGTGGTTCAAATGGAAATAAAGTTAAGAGTTGGTCAACTTTTTTAGCAAGCTTTTCAGCTCTTCCTTCGCGCCATGCCCATACGGAAGGAGCGACATAATGAATTATGGGAATTTGCGTTATCTTTTTTATTTTTTTAGCGACTCTTAAGCAGAAACCTGGCGAATCAATGGTAATAATAACGGCTGGTTGTTTTTGGGCAATGTCTTGAACGGTTTGATTGATTCTCTTAAGTAAATGAAAGGCATGAGGTAAAATCTCAGTAAGTCCCATCAAAGATAATTCTTGCATCGGGAAAAGGCTTTTTAGATCTTCTCTCTCCATTAAAGTACCACCAATACCAGCGATTTGGACTTGAGGGGCTTCTTTCTTGATTGCCTTAATGAGTTGAGCCCCTAAAAAATCTCCAGAAGCTTCGCCGGCAATGATGTAGATGAGTCTAGACATTTATGAACGCCAATTTGAAATTGGAAACTGTTTCCTTGCACAATAAAACAGCCTGGATCCTCGGGTCAAGCCCGAGGAAGACTGGGTAGTGTCTCAGTTTGAAAATTGTGTGAGATTCATTTAAGTTTTCCTCGGGCTTGACCCGAGGATCCATGTAGTTTTTACAAACTAAAACATTTCAAAATCTCTAGATTGCCACGGAGCATTCGTTCCTCGAGGTGACGCCACTTCTCTTCCGTCATCGCGAGTGAAGCGTGGCGATCCAGAAAAGAAGTATTTTCATTGGCAATTGATGTAGTCATTTCTCACACCCAATGATGAATATGTTGTACTCATTTGCTAATTTAATAGTTTCATCATAATTGATAATTTGTGTATTTCCAGCCCCTAAAGCAATTCCTGCAAAGCCAGCTTGTTTAATTTGTTTTATGGTATCAAGCCCTATTGTTGGTACATCGACTTCAAGGCTTTGTTGTATTTTAGCTATTTTGACAAGTACCCCACCACCACCTGAACGTTTTAAATGGTTACATCTTTCAATTAAAGCAGTTGTTCCTTCGATGGCTTCGATTCCTAAAACAAGACCCTGTTGAACAATAACAGCTTGCCCAACATCTGATGAAGATAGGCTATTTAACACAACAAGACCACGTTCGATGTCAATCCAGTCAGCTTCAGAAGGTGTGAGGGTGGTAAGGGCTCCAGTTTTTGTCATTAAACTATCCAACAAGTCATTAGGCTTTATTATTTTAAAGCCTTCTTGTTTTAATAATTCAAGGATTCCCGAAAGTAAATCATCGTCACCCTTTAAAGCTTTTAACCCCAAAGTTTTAAACCATTTCATGCCGACCCAATCTAGATCAAGCTCTGACCAACTGGGTCTGCGAATACCGCCAGCAAAGACAATTTCTTTTACGTTGTTTTCTTTTAAATATTTAAGGATTTTGCCAATAGAACCCAGAGAAAATTCGGTGTAAGAATTCATTTCAAGAGTTGTTTGTCCTTCAAAGCCAACAATTACTAGGGGCTTCTTTTTATGCTTACAACTTTGGATGATTTGAAGCGGTAAATTCCCACTGCCAGCAATAAGAGCAAGCGTCATTTTAATTAATCTTTAATAACTTTGGCTTACATTTAAGCTAGTCAACCAATTCAAAAGGGTCAATCAAATTATGGTATCCAAAATTTTAAAGGTTTCTTTTTTCGCTTTAATGATGATGTTTGTTGCAACAAACACAAGTGCTTCGGTTGCATCAAGTGTTGGTGGTATGCCGGAGCACATGAAGTTTTCAGAATCTAAAGATGAAAGAACATGCTGGGAAGCTTATCAAAAATTTATGGATTTTGGTGATGTTAGTACTCTACCAATGATTTTTACAAAGGAAGGCTCGCAAGTTGGAGGTCGTTCTGGTTCCCCCTTATGTTACAATCGCTTGTTTGGTTTGAAGGAGCCAACAAAGGAAATTGGAAAAGACAGAGTCGATCCGGCTAATGATAAAATCAGAAAAATGAGAATTGGTTTTAGAGAAAAATTATTAGAAATTGCCCAAGCTGGAGGAGATGATCAAAGAATAGCACAAAAATATGTGAGAGAGGCTTATAGCAAGCATTATCCTGGTTTTCAGAAATCTGAAATTGAAGATGAAGCAGCATTTGAGGCTATGCTTGCTTCATGGCCTGTAGAAGAAGTTGGAGAAGAAGCAAAGCTTAAAGATCTTATTAATAAAGGCAAATTAGCTGAAATGGTTCCTATAGCTTTACGTTTGGCAGATGAAGGTTCAAATTATGCACAAACAGTTGTCTTACAAGGCATCTTTGAAGGTATGTATGGTGGCAAATTTATAAAATTTCAGTCACAAGCACTTGAATTACTTGAAAAGTATGCTCTTCTTGGAAGTAGAGAAGCATTTAAGATCATGCAACAAAAAATTAACATTCCTCAAGTTAAAGTCATAGCAAGCAAGCCTGAAGTTATTGCTGCAGCGAATAGAGCGAAAATAGATGATGTCGTTGGTGGATGGGAAAGTTTTTTAAGAGCAAAAGGTGTGATTGCTGATTGATATCAAATCCCGAATTAAATTGAACATTTGATGTATAGCAAAAGCACTATAAAATGATTATTATTAGCTTCTCTATTCAAGTCTCCCTATGGCTTGACCATAGGGTCTATGGATCCTCCGGTCAAGAGACATGAAAACTAAGGGGTTGTAATCATTTTATAGTGCTTTTGCTATATTCTCAGCATTGTCATCCCTCCGATCAAGCCGTAGGGAAACTCAATGAACGCGTTTCAAAACAGCTACAAAAAAACCATCGGTTTGGTGAGCAGATGATGTTAGCTGCAGCATGTTCTCAGTGGTTGGACAGGGGCTATCTATAATACTATGATTCCACACTTCTTGTATTGGCATTAAAGTGAATGAAGTGTTTTGATTTAGAAAATTATCAATTTGCTCATGGTTTTCTTCACGTAAAAGAGAGCACGTTGAATAGATGAGGAAACCTCCTGATTTTACAAGCTTTGAGGCTGCATTTAAAATTTCTTGTTGTTTGTTGATCAGTTCATTTAGATCTTGTGGCTTGAAACGGATTTTCATATCTGGATTCCGCCGCCAAGTACCAGTTCCTGAACAGGGAGCATCTACTAAAACGCAATCAAATCTAAATTCTTGTCTTTTAAACCATTCTTTTTCACTAATTAGGCGGACTTCGTGATTGTGAACACCTGCTCGTTTTAGTCTTTCTTTAGCGCGCTTTAGACGCCAAGAATGTATGTCACTTAAAACAAGACGTCCCTTATTTTGCATGGTTTCTGCCAATACCAAAGATTTTCCGCCAGCTCCTGCACAATAATCCAGAATGGCCATACCTGGTTTTGCATTGCATAATAATGCAATTAGCTGTGAACCTTCATCTTGGATCTCTAAAGTTCCATCTTTCCACAAAGAAAGTTTTTGCAGAGGCATTCTTTTTTCCAGCCTAATTCCAACGGGGCTAAATGTCGTGGGTTTTGCTCCTAAATCTTCTTTATTCAAAAGTTTTAAAGCTTCTTCTCTTGTCTTTTTTAGAGTATTCACCCGTATGTCCATTGGTGCTTGTTGTTCAAGCATAAACAGTTCATTATAAACATGATGGCCTAGGGATTTTTCAAAATAAGGAAAAAGCCATTCAGGTACAGATAATTCTGCCCATTTAGGAAGATCGGTTAAAGAAGGCAGTTTTTTCAAATGCGCTTTTTCTTCGTTGGTAAGGGGGGCTGGATCAAAGCGATCGCCTGTAAAAAGTTCTTCTATTTGTTTTGGAGTCGCTTTGGCTTTGATTGCCAAATAAGTTAAAACAGCTTGTCTTGCATCTAAGTTAGGCCAAAACCACTGTAATTTAGGGTAATAGCGAATGATTTGGTAAGTCATATCAGCAATAAAGCGACGATCTCCACTTCCTATGAATCGTCTTTTATCAAAATAAGTATGACAAATATCATTTGCAGGGGTGGTGGTGATCGATATAATTTCATGTAATAATTCGATGGTACTTTGAATTCTGGCTGCTGTTCTCATTGAAAATACTACTTAGTTGACAGGATCTTGGTGGATAATGACTTCTGCTTTTGGGAAAACTCTATTAATTTCAAAAGCAACTTCATCAGCAATTTCATGGGCAGCTTGGAGAGTTAAGTTTTTGTCTAAGTCTAAATGCATTTGAATAAACTCGTTTTGGCCTGAACTTCGTGTTCTCAAGTCATGAATTCCTTTGACTTGAGCATGACTTTTGGCGATCTCAGTTATTTTTTCTAATACATCTTTTGGGAGCTCTCTATCCATCAAAATATCGAAACCTTTTTTGGCAATTTGCCATGAGCTATGGAGAATGTAAATTGCGATAATGGCGCCTACAGTAGTATCAAAGAAACTCACAGAAAAATAGGAAGATAAAAAGAAACTGGCAAGCACCCCTATGTTTGTTAATAAATCTGTTTGATAATGGAGTGAATCCGCTTCTACAGCTAGAGAGCCAGTTCGTTTGATGACATACTGTTGACCAACTATCAATAGAAGTGTTAGGAGCACCGCACCAACCATGACAGCAACTGCTAATAAACTAAAGGTAATTGGCTGAGGTGCGTTGATTCTTTCAATGACTTCTTTTAAAAGCCATCCAGCTGATAAAGCAATAAAAATGGATTGGCCAAGACTTGCCAAGGCTTCAGCTTTCCCATGACCAAATTTATGATCTGCATCAGCTGGACGAAGAGCGTGATAGATGGCTACAAAATTTATTAAAGAAGCACAAGCATCTAAGAGTGAGTCAAATAATGAAGCTTTAATACTTAAAGAGCTGGTAATATACCAAACAAAAGCCTTGCCAATAACTAACAAGCTAGCGACGGCTAAGGCGCTACAAGTTATTAGCTTAATAATGCTCTGATCGGAGCGAGTTTGCATCAATTTTCAAATTCTTGTTAGTGTTGAAACAATCGAAAAGCAAAAAATATCTGCACACATCTTACAGCTTTAGAATAACGGGGCATAGCCTAATTATGCATGAAGTTAATGAACACTTGCTGGTACAATTTCCAACCCTTCAAGTCCTGCTTTCACTGTAACCGTACTATCATCTTGTATCGAACCTTCAAGTATTTTTAAAGATAGAGGATCTTGTACTTGCCGCTGAATGACTCTTTTTAAAGGACGGGCGCCATAAATAGGATCATACCCAGCTTCAACTAGCCATAACAAAGCTTCGTTTGTCCATTCCATTCTAATTTTGCGTTCTGTTAAGCGTTTTTCAAGATTTTCAAGTTGGATTCGAACAATGCTCAGCATGTCTTCGCGACGCAATCTATTGAAGAGAATAATATCATCCAATCGATTTAAAAACTCCGGTCTAAAGGCTTGGCGAACAATGGCCATGACTTGGTCTCTAATTTTAGATGAAATTTCTTCATTTGGCTCTTGTTGGCTTAACACTTCTGCGCCAAGGTTTGATGTTAGGATAATGATTGTGTTCTTAAAGTTAACTGTTCTACCTTGTCCATCCGTTAAACGTCCATCATCTAAGACTTGCAAAAGGACATTAAATACATCGTGATGAGCTTTTTCAACTTCATCAAACAAGACAACAGAATAGGGCTTGCGTCGAACAGCTTCTGTTAGCTCTCCTCCTTGTTCATAACCAACGTATCCTGGAGGAGCTCCAATTAAACGGGAAACCGCATGCTTTTCCATGTATTCTGACATATCAATGCGGATCATATTTGCAGCATCATCAAATAAAAATTCAGCTAAGGCTTTGGTAAGTTCAGTTTTTCCAACGCCAGTTGGTCCTAAGAACAAAAAAGATCCCATCGGACGGTTTGGGTCTTGTAAACCTGCACGTGATCGTCTGACAGCATTGCTAATAGCTTTAATTGCATCTTCTTGTCCAATAACACGCTTATGAAGATGATCTTCCATCGTTAAAAGCTTTTCTCGCTCACCTGTTAGCATTTTTTCAACTGGAATTCCTGTCCAACGCGAAACAATCAGAGCAATATCAGCTTCAGTAACTTCTTCTTTAATGTTCTTTTGACTCGCTTGTTCATTAAGTTGGCTGAGTTTTTTTTCAAGGTCAGGTATAAGTCCGTACATAATTTCACCAGCTCTGGTTAAATCACCTTTACGTTGGGCAATTTCAAGCTCAGACCTTAAACTATCTAGCTGCCCTTTTAGTTTGCGAACTTCATCTAAGGCCCCTTTGTCTTTTTGCCAAGCCGCACTCAATGTCGCAGCTTTTTCTTCTAATTCAGCTAATTCTTTTTCAAGCTTGGTAAGTCTGTCTTTAGAAGCAGGATCAGTTTCTTTTTTTAAGGCTTCTCTTTCAATTTTTAGTTGAATGATACGACGATCAAGTTCATCCATTTCTTCAGGCTTAGAATCAACAATCATTCTAAGACGGCTAGCGGCCTCATCCATTAAGTCAATGGCTTTATCAGGTAAAAATCGGTCACTAATATATCGGTGTGAGTAAGTACAGGAAGCGACTATTGCGCTATCACTTATACGGATACCATGATGAAGTTCATATTTTTCTTTTAAGCCACGCAAGATTGAAATTGAATCTTCAACTGTTGGTTCATCAACAATTACGGGCTGGAAACGCCTTGCTAGTGCGGGGTCTTTTTCAATATGTTGGCGATATTCATCTAATGTGGTTGCACCAATACAATGCAATTCACCTCTTGCCAAAGCAGGTTTTAACATGTTTGAAGCATCCATAGCTCCGTCACCTTTACCAGCACCAACAAGAGTATGAAGCTCATCAATAAAGAGGATAATTTCTCCAGAAGTGTGAGTTATTTCAGCTAAGACAGCTTTTAAACGTTCTTCAAATTCACCTCTAAATTTAGCACCTGCGACAAGTGCTCCAAGGTCTAGCGCCATTAAACGTGTATTGCGCAGTGTTTCTGGGACATCACCTTTGACGATACGTTGGGCAAGACCCTCAACAATCGCTGTTTTACCAACACCAGGTTCTCCAATTAAAACTGGATTGTTTTTTGTTCGACGCGACAACACTTGTATGGTACGCCTAATTTCTTCGTCTCTTCCAATGACAGGGTCAACTTTTCCATCACGTGCAGCCTGTGTTAAATCGCGGGCATAGCGATTTAAGGCATCATATCCTTCTTCAGCAGACGCTGTGTCAGTTTTGCGACCTTTTCTTAAAATCTGAATGGCCTCATTAATATTTTTTGCATCAATTCCACAAGATTCAAGAAGCTGACGGGAAGGGGGGGTAAGTGCTAATGCTAATAAAAGAGTATCGAGGCTTACAAATTTATCACCTGATTTATCAGCTGTTTTTTCTGCAGTATCAAAAACTTTCGCTAAATCTGGACTTAAATAGACTTGCCCAGCTCCTCCACCTGATACTTTGGGCAATTTTGACAATTCTGCATTTGTTAAATCAAAAAGATGGCGGTTATTTGGGCTGACTTTTTCTATAAGTTGGGCAGCTAACCCGTCTGGGTCATCAAGCAAAACTTTTAAAAGGTGAAATGAAGTAAACTGCTGATGTTCTTCGCGTATTGCTAGCATTTGGGCATTTTGTAGCATGCCTTGTGTTTTTTGAGTATAACGATCTAAGTTCATTGATACTTTACCTCTTTAAGAAATTTTAAGAAGCTAGTTCCTCAACAACTTCTTCTTTGTTTTGTTGCACTGAAACATCTTCAATGGGTTTGGATTCAAGTTTTTCTATTTGAATCTGTTTTTCAATATTTTGTGCTTCTGCTGGATATAGTTTTGTGTTCTTTTCTGTTGAACGGTAATCTCTATCTTGCTTGTTTTTTTCATTTTGTAATCTGAGATAATGATCAGCATGTTGGTAATGGAACTCCGCAGACACTCTATCTCCAGCTGCAAGTGATTCTCTAGCTAAGTTCATATATTTATCAAATTGTTGCTGGTAATTACCTCTATGACCGTTGTGGCGAGACCTATCTCGATTTTCTTGCCCTTCATATCCTCCTTGGAAACTTCCTTCTTTATTTGGATTGTAGGAGGCAGAGATAGGCCCTTTACCGCGACCATTGTTTTTTGTGCGTGGTTTTTTAGCTAATATACTTGGTTTCATTAAGCCTCTTTATAACTTGGCAAGTCGTAATAATTATGGAAAATCTGTTATTTTACGGAGATCAAACACCTTAGCAACATTTTGCAAGGCTCTACAGATATTCTACTTTAGCGAGAAATAACTTTCTTTGCTATCATTTTTTAACAATTAAGATAATTAATACCTGGAGAGACAGCTTTTGCAAAGATTTCTTCATGTTTTACCTTACCACCCGACATTTTCTTTTAGCGTCATACACGCCCCTTGATAGAGGCATAGGTACTACACAAGTTTAGTCAATTTATCTAAAATTATTAAAGCAAACCCGCCGTCATCAACTATGTTTTTCAACT
>DAHVSZ010000067.1 GCA_027328625.1 Candidatus Paracaedibacteraceae bacterium
TCCTAGCTCCTGTCTAAGCCAGAAAATTATATCTCATTCCACCCTATTTTCCTGTCCAGTTTTCTGGGGACATTATACTCTTTCAATTTTTCCTACTTGGGTCGCAGAAGAGTTTCTTGAATATTGTAAAAAATATCCTGGAGAATGTGTTTTGGATGTTGGAACAGGATATGGATCGCTATCACGTCAAGCTCTTGCAAAAGGAATGTATGTAATTTCAAATGATATTGAAATTCGTCATTTACTGTACAGTCGAAAAAAAGTAATTAATCCAGAAGAACGTCGCCGATTATTTCTAAACAAAAATCCATTTCCTCATCTTGACATCCCTTCAGGCTCACTAAGAGCCGTAGTATTGCATAGAGTTTTACATTTTATGAGTGGCAACGTAATTGATATTGGATTGGATAATGTAAAACGTTGGCTTAAACCCGGGGGCAAAATTTTTATTGCCGTTATATCAAGTGAACATATAATATATCGAAAACAATATCTTCCAATTTTTGAAAAAAGAAAAAAGGAAGGAGATCTGTGGCCTGGAATGTATCTAGATGTTCCAACATTCTTACCAGCTCAAGCCTACGCATTGCCTGATAAGTTGCATATAATGGATCAAAATATTTTAAAACAAGCTTTAGAACGTCACGGTTTCCAAGTTGAAAGAGTCGGTTATGTTTCCATGCAAGGATATGGTATTGAGAAAGAACGCGACGGAAAAGAAGCAATTGGCATTATTGGAGTTAAAAAGGAATAGTAAAGCAATGTTTATTCAACTGTAACTGATTTTGCCAAATTTCTTGGTTGATCAATGTCTGTACCTTTCAACAAAGCAATATAATAAGCAAGCAATTGAACAGGTATCGTATAAAGAATAGGCTCAATAAAAGAATCCACAAACGGCAAAACAACAATTTCTATCTGGCAAACAGATTTGACTTGCTGTTTTATTTTTTCTGCAGCCTTTTGATCTGTAAGGCATAGTAATTGAGCACCTCTTGCAATTACTTCTTGTAAATTTGAAAGTGTTTTTTCAAACCACTCATCATATGGAGCTAAAACAACCACAGGCATTGTCAAATCAATCAAAGCAATAGGTCCGTGTTTTAACTCGCCTGCAGCGTATCCTTCGGCATGAATATATGAAATTTCTTTTAATTTAAGAGCACCCTCAAGCGCAATTGGATAAGTTATACCACGCCCTAAGTAAAGGCAATTACGCGCTGTTGTAAAACTTAACGCTAATTTTTGGTAATCTTCAGAATTTTGAAGTACATGACTAATCATTCCTGGTAATGAAACAAGTGCCTGGACTAAAGAATCGTAAGTATCTGGTTTTATTACACCACGCTCCCTTCCAATTTTCAAACTCAAACATGCTAAAACCATAAGCTGTGAAGTAAATGCTTTTGTAGAAGCAACACCGATTTCAGGGCCAGCCAACGTTTGAAGGACGTGATCAGCTTTTCGAGCAATAGAACTTTCCGGTACATTAACTAGAGCCAAAACTTGATGTTCATTTTCTTTAAGCAAACTTAAAGCAGCCAATGTATCAATTGTCTCACCTGATTGAGAAATTAAAATGCTTAAAGAATTAGGCGATAAAACAGGATTTCTGTAACGAAATTCTGAAGCAATTTCTACATCAACAGCAATTCCAGCCCATTTTTCAAACCAATACTTAGCAACTAAACCTGCATAATATGATGTGCCACAGGCTATAATTTGAATGCGATCAAGGGTATTCCAATCAATATTAACATCTTTTAAAGTAATCATCTGATTTTCAAAATTTAAAAGAGATTGTAATGTATCGCTCAAAACAGTTGGTTGCTCAAAAATTTCCTTAAGCATGTAATGGCTATACTCAGCCTTGCTCACTGATTCCCCAGTAATTTGACTGCGACGCAAAGGGCGTTCAACTTTATGACCAGTCCGATCATAAAGAACATAATTGAACTTAGGCTCTTTACTTAAAACAACCAAATCTCCTTCTTCCAAGTAACAAACCTGCTGAGTCCATGGAGCAAAGGCAACTGCGTCAGAACTCACAAACAATTCGTTCTCTTTTATCCCCAAAACTAATGGGCTTCCTTGACGCGTTGCAATTAATGTATTGGGATCATCTTTAAAAAGAATAGCAAGAGCAAATGCTCCGTGAAGATCTGTTAACGTTTTCTGAACTGCTTTTAAAGGCTGATCTCCTTGATGAAGATAATCTGTTATCAAATGGACAATAACTTCGGTATCGGTGTCACTTTCAAATTTGTGTCCTTTTTTTTGAAGTTGTTTTTTTAAATCAAAAAAATTTTCGATTATCCCATTATGGACAACAGCCACTTCACGACTTGAATGTGGGTGAGCATTTTCTGTGTTAGCAGCACCATGTGTTGCCCAACGAGTATGGCCTATACCAATCTGTCCCTGAATTGGTTCGTGCTGTAACAGCGCTTGTAGATTACCTAATTTCCCAGCTGATCGTCGTCTATGGATTTGATGATCATTAACCGTTGCAATACCAGCGGAATCATAGCCACGGTATTCAAGCCTTTTTAAACCATCAATCAAATAAGATTCAACTTGTTTGTCACTAACAATTCCAATAATTCCACACATAAACGATCAACCAAGATTATAACTTTATGAATAATATAGCGGTTAGTTCAGAAAAAGTGTGTGACAAAATGTAACGAGAGAAAAACTAAGGAACTATAAATAAAAAACCTACGCTGTTTCCAGCGTAGGTCAAAATTCTTACAAAAATTCTAGAATTAGAACTTGTAACCAACACCAATTTTGAATGCGTGTTGTGTAATTTTCATTTTATAGTTCATTAATGTACCAGCCATATAACCGCCAGTATATCCCGATACATTCTGACTGATATTAACGGTTGGACCAAAAAGATAACTATATTCAGCACGTAAGAACAAATTCTTATTGATATATGCTTCCAGACCTAAGCCAGGAGCAAAGCTGATACTATTCTTAGATCCTGACACAGTTGTATTCAATGATGCATTTGATATATATCCAGCGGTAACGTTTTGGTTTGGGATAACTTGACCTGTCCATTTACCACCTTCAATACCTAAACGAATATAAGCAAGAGTGCTTGGTGTTACCATATAACCAACACGAGCTGCTAAACCATAATAGTTTGTTCTTTTAAGTGTTGTTTTTGGGAAACCATTTCCTGTAGTAGCTGAGTCATCGTACACGGACATTTTCGTTGTATCAAAACCGCCATAAAGCTCACCACCAACATATGCGCCTTGCCCAACAACCATGCCATAACCAGCAAAGACTCCAAATAAACCGCCCATCTTGCCTGCGTTAGATTGAAAGTTTTGGACAGCGGTCCCAGTAATGGTACCGGCAGAAACATAACTATACTTCACATTGGTATTCGCAACACCAGCGCTTGCACCAAGATAAAAACCAGTATTTGAACTACCTTCAGCAGAAACCGCTGTGGTCAATGCTGCAGCAGCCAATAATGCTGTTGTCAATTTTTTCATTGAAAACTCCTTAAAATATGCGAGAGATTCTAAATTATCCCGCTTGTTTTTCCTTTAACTGTAACTACACTTTTACGCAGATTGAAGAAATTCCTCAATCTTTTTCAATTTAAAGGAGATAGTAAAATCCATTTAATGTGTCAAAAATGTCACAAATCATTAATGACAAGTTAATAAAACAAGCCAAACCAAAGAATTAATAAATTTTAAATTGATTCAATTCTAATTGTACTTAAACTAATTAAGCGTGTCCACTCTCAAGAGATAATACAGCTGGGTCAACACCAATCGCAGCAAGTGAACTCCGCCATTTTGCTTCTAAATAAGGATCGAACACAAGCTCTTCGGTAGATTCAACTATCAGCCAACCATTATCCTGCAGCTCCTGCTCTAGTTGCCCAGCTGACCAACCCGTATACCCCAAACAAACAATATATTTTTCAGGCCCATTTCCTCGAGCTAAAGCACGCAAAATCTCGAGAGTTGAGGTAATTGAAAAGTTTTCGTTCACTTGAATTGTTGTATCGATTGTATAATCTGAAGTATGAAGAACAAACCCGCGACTCAGATCAATTGGCCCTCCGTAATGAACGATAAAATCATTTGATGAAGTGATATAATCGATGTTCAGTTGACTTAATAGCTCTTTAAAAGTTAAATCTGGCAAAATTTTGTTAATGACTAACCCAATTGCTCCTTGAGAATCATGACCACATACAAAAATGACTGAATAAGAAAACTGATTATTTTCCAAAAATGGCATAGCAACCAATAATTTCCCTGTTAAATAACCTTCAGAAGTCCATTCATGCCCAATTTTACTGCGTTCTAGCCTCATAATATTTCTCGAGAAAAAATTTTATACATATCTTTATTCATCATCATAGGCATAAAAGTGTTACGATACCTTTAATTTCAGATGAAAAACTATTGCTCCTTATTAGATCTGTGACCTATGATATTTGTATACTTACTTTTAAAGTATTAAGAAAATTATGAGCAAAAACTCAGAACATGATTCAAATCATCATTTTATACGTAAGATTCGCAAACTTCCTATGTTAAGCCACGAGCAAGAATATATGTTGGCAAAGCAATGGCGAGAGCAACAAGATAAAAAAGCCATAGATCAACTCATTAGCAGCCATTTAAAATTGGTTGCAAAAATTGCTTCCGGGTATCGTGGTTATGGGCTTCCTGTGAGCGATCTCATCTCTGAAGGCAATCTTGGTATGATGCAAGCAATGAAACATTATGATCCAGATAAAGGTTATCGCTTTTCAACTTATGCTATGTGGTGGATCCGTGCCAGTATCCAAGAATATATTTTACAAAGTTGGTCTTTGGTAAAAATAGGAACAACCGGAGCACAAAAAAAATTATTTTTTAGTCTTAGAAAAACTCAGTCCAAACTCAATTTGTCATCTGAAAATGAAAACGGCTTAACATCAGAGAAAATAAAAGCAATTGCCGAAAAACTATCTGTAAAAGAAGAAGAAGTAATACAAATGAATCAGAGACTAGGAAACAGAGATCATTCTCTGAACATGCCTTTAAATACTCAAGAAGAAAATTCAAGTGAGTGGATAGAGTGGATAGCAGATGAACGGGATAACCAAGAAATACATATTGTTCAAGCTGACGAAATGAACAAACGTCGTATACTTTTTACGAAAGCAATTTCCTGTCTGAATCAACGTGAGCATATAATTTTAGTTGATCGACGACTCACGGAACCTCCATTAACTCTTGAAGAAATAAGCACAAAAATGGGAATTTCCCGTGAACGAGTCCGTCAGATTGAAAATTCAGCTTTTGAAAAAATAAGAAAACAAGTTAAACGCTTATCTGCTCATCATCATTTGTAAAGGCCATCTCATTTTCTGATTTGAACTAAAGGATTTCATATCTTCAAGTCAAACCAAAGAATGTTAAAAACTTTCTAGACTTCTAAAGCTCACCTTCACCTGGACCGACTTGTGTATCAAACAATTGTATTGGAGTTTGTGGCATTAAAGTTGAAATAGCATGTTTATAAATAAGCTGTGAATGACCATCACGCCTAAGTAGCATGGTGCAGCTATCAAACCAAGTCACAATTCCTTGTAATTTCACTCCGTTGACTAAGAAAACAGTTAAAGGCGTTTTATTTTTACGAACATGATTTAAAAAGACATCTTGAACATTTACGGGTTTATCGGTTGCCACTATCTGATTCTCCTTATTATTTTTATTTCATCAGTTTACTAAAATTTTATCATACTTTGCTTATTATTTTTTTCAATGTGGATCTTTACATAAATTTACAAGAAAAGAGTATAACTGGTGGCAATCAGCAACATATGGTATTAAGTTTTGATTTTGGATTTCTTCTCCAATAGCCATAGGCTGACACCCACTTGCTTGTGCAGCCTGCCAATCAACAATTGTATCACCAATAAACCATATTGACTCAGAAGCGGTAAGTCCAACTCTTACAAGAGCAAGATTAATTGGATCTGGAGCAGGCTTATCTTTTTCAGCTTCTCCTGCGCCAACAACAACATGAAAAAAATCTGACCATTTTAAATGCTGAATTTCTTTTTTTAAAAGATCGCTTCTTTTATTACTAACCACACCTAAAATAATATTTTCTTGCCTCAAAAAACTTAATAATGAAAAAACACCTGGCATGGCTTCTAAAGCTTCAAGATGAAAATTATGTACATATTGATAAAAGAATTTCTGGGCTTCTTGCCACTGACTTCCAAATAATTTTGGAAATGCCTCACGTGAAGATTCATGTGCGTTTGCTTTTACTTTTTCCAAACTCCATGGTTTTAAGCCATATTCCTTAAACGTTACGTTGATTGCTTGATGAATTAAAGGCCATGTATTAACGAGGGTATTATCCCAATCAAATAAAATAGCATTAGGTTTCTTAAGACTTTCTAGCATGGCAGTTCTCTAGATTTTACATCTGTTAAAGCATACCTTTAAACACCAAAAACCACAACGTCTGTGAAAAATCCTTTGTCATCTCTTTAAGACTATGCTAGAAGAAAATACATGGTCCCCGATAGCTCAGTCGGTAGAGCAAGTGGCTGTTAACCACTGGGTCGGCGGTTCGAGTCCGTCTCGGGGAGCCAATTAAATCAAAGCCTAAAGCGGTTTTTACTCTTTCTTCAAAAATCTTCGTGCTACCTTGGTGCTACTTTTCAGGGTAGTGGTCTATTTTTATATCCTTCAAATATTATCTTACTCAAGTTGTGAATCCACTGCTTATTTTATGCTTTATTGGCATCAAATTAGGTAGGTTTCTAGTAGTTAATATTGCAAATTATTTTTTGCAGCATCTTCTTCTTAATTACAAAAGAAACAATAGCTCCTCCGAGTAAAACTAAACCTTAGAAAAGGGGTACACATAAGGTAAAAGACTTAAAAGATCTCTGTCTTTTCAAGACAAGCCCTCTACCCTATTTAACTACAACTAAAACTTATTAACTGACTCTTTCAACTCTTTACCAGCTCTAAATACAGGACGTTTGCTAGCAGAAATTTTAATTTTCTCACCTGTTCGTGGATTGCGACCTTCTCTAGCGGCTGTTGCTTGCACAGCAAAGGTACCAAAACCTATAAGTCTTACTTCTCCTCCTTTTTTAAGAGAAGCACTAATTCCTGATAGAACAGCTTCAACTGCTCTTTGTGCATCAGCTTTTGTGAGTTTGGTTTCAGCAGCTACATGATTTACTAATTCTGTTTTTCCGGTTGCCATTTATTTTTTTCCTAATAATTACATGACTTCAAAGCCTACTCTATAAATTGAATCAAAAATTTAGGCAAGCAGTAATTAGCATCTAATATCTCTAAAATCATGAGCTTGACCCTGATTATAAATTCTACTAGCTTCACTCATATTAAATATTTTAATGAATATATAAGGATAAGCTTTTTGTTCTCCCATCTTCGCACCCGATTTAAACATTCTTCTTTGAGTTTCTGATCCACCACATGCGCATCAAAATATTTCTTCTTTTTTTAATAACATCTGTTTCTTTTATATATCTTCTTGTTCAAGAAGCAAAAAATCTTATATTTAACGATATCTCAGTTGAACACATTTATAAAAATTCCTTATTGAAGACTTCTACGTTTATGGAAGGTGTTTACCTTGTCTCCTATGCGGATGGTCCAGAAATATTTTATAAAAATCAGAATGCGCTGGTATTTTCAGCTCTTAATAAAGGGATAGATTTCTTCTTCAACTATCGTAGAGAACACATAGATCCTGAGTTTATCAAAAAGAATGAATATATCTTCAATCAGAAGAAAGGCGCAGGTTATTGGCTATGGAAACCTTGGGTTATTCTTAAGACTTTAAACACTGTCCCAGAAAATGCCATTGTAATTTATGCTGACACGGGTTTTGTCTTCTATGAATCCCCTCAGCCTCTTCTTGAATTAGCTAGAACTAATGGCATTATTTTGGTCAACTATGAAGACACGAAAGCTCATGGTAAAGCTGGCGAAATTACTAAAAGAGAAACGCTTATCAGAATGGGTTGTGATGCAGATACTTGCAGATATGGTAATCATCTATGGGCAGCTTTTGTTATTGTGCGCAATACTCCAGTAAGCCGTGCTTTCATAAAGAAATGGCTTGATTATTGTTCCGATGAAATTTCTCTAACTGATACCCCAAGCACAGTTCCAGAATACCCAGAAAATAGAGGGCATACCCATGATGAATCAATTCTAAGTATCCTCTATAATAAGGAACCGGAGGGAAAACACTTAATAACCACTGAAGAGCTCAGAAAATATGTTCGGTGGCACCGTCGCCACCCTGGTGATGAATATTACTCATTGTTATTGGATATAGGTAAGAAACTGAAAGGAATAGAAAGAGACTTTATTAATAGTAGCTGGATGAAATGGTTTCGTGAGAAAACCCTTGAACGATCACCTAAAAAACCCAGCATCACTCTAGGTTGAGCAATTGTATCTTTCTATAAATACTTGTGGTTAATCCAGGCTTCTAACTCTTTCAAAGCAGCATCTTGAGTTATTCAAATAAATTCCAGGAAAAGCGTTCTCACATAAGTTTCTCTAATTTAAAACCCTCTTTTTTTCCACCACTCATCTGATTTAAATTCTTCTGGTAAACGAGGATCGTCGAATCCATCTAATTCTAATTCTTCAAAGACTATTTTACCTAACTCATCACTTAAATCTTTAGGTAGTTTTGTTCCACACCAAGGGCAGTAATGTATTGTTTGTGATGAACTTCCCCCATCAAGTATTTTTATACCATACCATCTAGAAGTCCTATCATATACAATTCCTACTTCTTTCTCTCTTAAATGCTGTTCTAGCTCTTTACAACAATAGTTAGAAGTCATTTTATTCTATCCTTAATTGTTCTACCTATTACAGGTGCCCGATATATCTTTCCTGATATGGGATCCATAGATCCTAAATGATTTCCTTGATGAGAATACACCTCAATATCATTATGCATATGATCCCATTCATAATATTCTCTCTTTGTCCCTTTTTGACCATTCGATTTTAAACCATCTCTAAAGTTCTGAAAACTCTTCCAAATAGAACTTTCTTGTTTTGCACAATTACCTTTCCTACCATCTCCTCCCTCAGGATCCTCAGGAGGCAAAGCGGATCCTCCACTTGTTGTTCCAGTATTATCTTTGACTTGAAGAGTTGCACTTGATAAAGACTTACTACCACTGCTACCATGCTGTCTTTTCTCTAAAGCATCATTAACCGTATTATAAGCTTTAAATACTTGAATAGCTCGGTATAATATAACACCAACTTCCATTACGCCTGCTATTCCTACACCTATTGCAGCGTTGACTTCCATCACTCTAGGGGTTTTAGCTAAGTCACTAACATATGCTTTTAGATTGGCTGCCATACAATTAACAGTTTGATTCCAGGATTTTTGGACGCTATGACCAAGCTCTCTAAACTGACCGTAAAACACCTTAGCTTCTTCAACCAACTTATTAGCAAATTCAACGACTTTCTCTTTCGCTAGGCCTAACTTTAAGTGTTGATTCGTCTTTCCAACAAAATCTAAAATGCTGTTGCCTAAATCAGCTAAAGCTCGGGAATAAAAGGCTTCTTCTTTAACTTTGTTGGTACTGATTGGTTTTCTTTCAGTTTCATAAGCTACCGCAGTACTACTTTCTCTTTCTCCCTCTTCAGCATCAACTGATCTCTCATTCTCCCCACTCCATCTTCTCTGCGCCTCAGCCAAAGTCCTATTCAAACTCTCCCAGCCATCTTTTAAGCCAACAGCAGCTTGCCCAAAAGCTAATACTTGGGCAATGAGGTTTTCTTCTTTCTCATGCTCATCAAGACCATGCAAGATCTCATCAATACGCTCACCTACAGAAATACTCTGTCTGTCGTTATACAAACGGTTAAAATGGTTCAAAACGTCTGGGTGCGCAGGATCATAGGCGGTGTGGAGAAGATCAATGGTTGTAGTGCCACCCTGATAAGCATGAACAACCTCAACCTTACCATCTGTACCACGCTGGTAGACCCTAATATCTAAGCCGTTTAACTTAGCAATCGCATCCATTAATCCGGTTCTGGATTTTCCAGATTTATCATCTCTTAAATACGATAACATAACACCAGGATTGGCAATTGTTCCCTCAATAAAGGCCTTATAGATGTCTTCACTCTCTGCCCATGTCCGAAGATCTGCTTTAACCTTATCCATCGCATCCAAAGCATCAGATAAATCCTTAAATCGAGCATCTCTTCGATCGGGATCTAATTTCTCTAAAAGAACAGGAGCAGAGAGAAAACCTACTATTCCCAAAGCTCTGATTTCTGCTTCAAACCGTGTGTTGTAATCTCGTTGCTGTGTGTCTAAAAGAGTTTGTGCTGCATTATATTGTCTATGAATTGGTTCATAAGATGGATCATCCTGTACATCCTGAGGCAAATCATCCCCTACAAACGCTTCTCTGATTTCAGGAGCAACCAAACTTCGAATCTCATCATTACTAGCTGCCTCTAACAATTGCCATACGGCCATCTGACGATGCGTCTCAAGTCCAAAGAATCCGCACAAGTTGGTATCACCAGTTCCATCATCAACTGGTAACGGCACTTCATACCATGCTTGACCTACAGCGTCTTGATGGGTTGGAAGTGTATCAGGAGTTCCCAAATCCACAGGCCCTTGAACCTTGGCTCCTATAGTATGAAGCTTGCCATTCACAACCAACCTTAAGAAATCCGTTGCGGTAATGTCGGCTGTTCCTCCCTCACTCTGCCATTTCTTGAATCTTCTCTCGCTGCCTTCTGTAAAACCACTGGCCATGGCAGCTGATTTAGCCACATCAAGTGCAGAAACAGTTCCTCCCGTTAAAGCTGCCGTTCCAAGACTTAAACCTACATGAACACCGCTGTGTTCCTTGGTTTCTTCGTATTCATCCATTAAGGAATAAAGAGTTAAATGATTTCTCACCACCATATCCAAGTACTTGGCACGAAGTTTTAAGTTAAGATCTGCTGTATTCGCCCTGATCCATCCACCTTGTTTAATGGTGATAGATGAAACATTGTGCTGAGTTGACCGAATGGTTGTCACACTTTCACTTGTGCCTACATTAACAGAAGCCGTCAAAGGATTAACACCAACCGTATCGCTTTTCGTTTCAGCTTTTTGTTCATGTGTTTCTGGCATATCATTGGCTTTAAAATGCTCAACATCAGAAATCAGCCAATCAGCAACCAAATGCCCTTCATGCACCCATAAAGACCCTTTAATCATAAAGGTACCAACTTGCATCATCACAGGAATTGGCGTTGAATGTTTAACATCCATGGTGGTCTGACTTTGAGTAAAGCTTTGAGTTGTATACTCACTCACCATGCCAAGCAATCCAGCTAGATAATCACCACTGGCAATTTTTAATCCATGCTCACCTGTTTTCATAGCTCTTGTTAAGGATTGCATCACTTCTGTGGCACTGGCCATAAAATCTTTTGCTGAAAAATTGGTTGGCGCTTGTGGTAAAATTTGTTGGATTTTAAGAGGTGTTGCACCCCAGCCTGAAGATTCTGATGTTGTGTGTTGTTCAAAACGAAGATGAATGGCTTCTTCTTTTAATTGCTTATTAATGCCAACAAACCCAGGAACTGATGTTGCAAGGATTTAGTGGACACTAAGAAGCCGCTCAGCGGAGAGTTGATAATTTTGTTCAAACGCTAGTGGTG
>DAHVSZ010000068.1 GCA_027328625.1 Candidatus Paracaedibacteraceae bacterium
TGACTAAACTTGTGTAGTACCTATGCCTCTATCAAGGGCTTGTAATGACGCTAAAAGAAAATGTCGGGTGGTAAGCTATAAAGGCTAACCAATATTTTCAAGAAGCAACATGATAAAAACAACAGCGGCTTTTACCGAAAGGCTAGCAATAAAAGTTGGAAAATGTGAACGTCCTTCAAGAAGAGCAAATTCCGTTTTTGTTGTTGTAAGAATAAGAGCACCTGCTAAGAAAGCATTCATAAATGTTGTAATAAATGTGTAATGGTATGGAGTAAAAAAATTACCAATTAACCAGCCAAGAACTATTCCTCCCATAACTATATAACGTCCTATGTTAGTGAATCGAGTTGGGAAGTTATAAATCATTGAATGATCTTCGAGGATAAAATGGCAAGCCATTATAGTTGTGAATAATATTAGACTAGAAAAGCTATTCTGTGAAATGATTGGCATAATTAGAGCAATTGAAAAACTGAGATACATTAAGATACCTATATGCGCAGCATACACAACTGTACCGGCTTCTTTGTTTTGTCTTACATGGTCATAAGCTATTTTTTCTAATGTATAAAGAATAGTAAAACCTGCTAATACAAACATAAAAATTACAAATAGCAGATTTTTTTCATCACTTAGGAAATGGGAAGAAGCTTGTTCCTTTAAGTCACCAATA
Organism: Candidatus Paracaedibacteraceae bacterium; assembly: GCA_027328625.1. Classification (GTDB taxonomy): domain Bacteria; phylum Pseudomonadota; class Alphaproteobacteria; order Paracaedibacterales; family CAIULA01; genus CANJLN01. The sequence goes on from DAHVSZ010000068.1 coordinate 674, forward strand.
TTGAAAATTAAAGATGGAAGAATATGTAAAAAGACATACCCTAAAATCAATCCTCCAGCGATTGAATTTAATATGCTGTTGTCAAAAATATCTAACTTTCTAATTTTCGGAAAGCTCCAATGAATTAGCAAAAGAAACAAAACACATCCTGTAGCCATCCCTAAACTTTGATATTCGATACTTTCAAACAAACTACTTCCGGTTTGGATAGTTTCTTGTAAAGAGCCTGTGTTTTCAACAAGAACTTTCGAATTTGACACAATTGCACCTTAATACTTAATGATTTGTTAACTTTGAGCTTAAAGAGTAAATGGTTAACAAAAAGCTAATTTTTCTAGATCCTGGATCAAGCCCTTATACCCAATGCACTTGAAAATGTCTATTTTCTAACCCACTTCAGTTTCCCTATGGCTTGACCATAGGGTCTTATGGATCCGGTCAAGAGGTGGGAAAACTGTTAAAAAGCAGCAAGTAAAAACAGATATCTTCATTTTCATTGGGTATAGTCTATAAACTAAAAAAGATGGCAATAATGTTGTGTGGAAAAATATACTTTTAATTTAATAAAGTCATATTATGCAAGCTGATTTTTTAGTTATTATTGCGCTTGTTTTTTAATAGAAATAATGTTATTAACCCTCATCTTCATGATGATTAACTAAAGAAATAAATTGATAAAAAATTTATCTTTTATCTGGTTTTTGTTTGTCCTTTTTATATCGGCACAAGCAGAGCCTTTTCTATACATCACAAGCCTTGATGGAGACGCGATTATTAAAGTCGATGTTTCTAAAAAATCTGTTATTGATAAACCTATTTCAGTTGGTTCTCGTCCTCGTGCAATAGCAATTAGTAAAGACGGTATGATTGCTTGTGTTGTAAACAGTTATGATCACACACTCACGATTATTAATCTTAGTACTGGCAAACCTATTGGTGGACCTATTAAAGTTGGAAGAATCCCATGGACAGTTAGCCTTACACCTGACGTGAAATATGCTCTTGTTGCAAATTTAAGTGATAATACGATATCAGTAATAGATTTATCTACCCGTAGCCTAGCTTGCAATGATATTCCTGTGGGTTCTAATCCTTGGTCAATTATGGTTACGCCTGATGGTAAAAAAGCATATGTAACTAATTACGGCGACTCAACAGTATCAGTTATTGATCTTAAAAAGCGAGCTGTCGTTGGAATGCCTATTTCTGTTGGATCATTTCCACGTTCCATTGATATTGCACCAAATGGACGCTTTGCGTGCGTAGCTAATTTTGGGTCTGGAACTATTTCTTTGATTAATTTACAAACACACTCTGTTGAAAGAATTTCGGCCTGCCCCCATCCTATGTCAGTCTCAGTTAGTCCAGATAGCAAAAAATGTTATGTAACAAGCCGTGATGATGGACGAATTTTAGCAATAGATATTGAATCAAAAAGTATTCTTTTCCAAATTACAGGGAAAGGTGGACATAGTTCTGAAATTATTTTAAACCCCAATGGTCGTGAGGCCTACATTACGAAAATGAGCGATAATGTAGTAGATATAGTTGATCTTGAACAAAAAGTTTTTTCAAAAGATTCTATTCCTGTTCCTTCTGGGCCTAAAGGAATAGCTTTAGTACCTCTTAAAGGAAGTCAAAATATTCTTGAATGGATAAACGGTTTTTTTTCTCAAATGGTTTCTTATTTAAAGAATCTAAGCGACAATCCTAATGTTCAGTCAGAACAGGCTCTCAAATTTTTAAGGCAGCAAGCACAAATTAGACCTGCTGCAGCTGCATTTTCTCCTGATGGGAATTATATATACATGATCGAAGGTTTCGATGATGCTTTTGTTGTTGTTGATGTTAAAACTCAAAAGGTCATTAAAAAAATAAAAATTGGGGGTGGTTTAAAAGGGATTGCTATTACCAAAGATGGAAGAACTGCTTATCTAACAATGAAAAATCTTGATAAAGTTGCAAGTATTAATTTGGAAACTTATCAAGTAGACAGAGTTACATTTAATGTTGGCTCTCGTCCTCGTGCAATCTATATTTCCTCTGATGATAAAAATGCATATGTTGTAAACACTTATGATGCAACGATCTCAATATTAGATCTTGTCAATAAACAAGTTGATAAAGCTGCCATACCAGTTGGACGTATTCCTTTAGAGATGGTTATTACGCCTGGTTGTGGATACGCATATGTTACAAATTTCGGCGATAATACAGTTTCAATTGTTGATTTACGTGAGCGAAAGCTTATGAAAAATATTAAAGTTGGTGCGCAACCAGGGCCCATTGGTTTATCTCCTGATGGGAAAAGAGTTTACGTAGTGAGCCGAGCTGATGCTACATTATTTACGATAGATACGGCTTTGCAAAGCCTGATAGGTTCGCCTGTATCGATTGGATTGTCACCACGACGCCTAGCTCTCTCATTGGATGGCAAATATGTATATATAGCTAATTATTCTGATCATAATGTCAGTGTTTTTGACACGACTACAGGAAAACTTTTTGACAGAAAAATTAGTGTTGCTCCTTATCCGTTTGCTATTTCAATGTCACCAGACGGAAAGTATGCATATGTTGTTGGCCGTCAGGATGGTACTATATCCAAAATTGATATCAATACACATAAGGTTTTTCTTCAACCAATATTACCGATAAACAAGGATGGCACTAACGGTTAAAAAGGCCCCTATAGTTGCAAACGTGTTAGCTATTATCAAAGGTTTATCTTTAATTAATATTCCGTATATAAGCCAACTAGTGACAGAGACTAGGCCGCAAAAAAAGCCAAAAAGAGACACATCATGGGCGCTCTTATAATACACTATGGTTATAAACTCCGAATAGAAAAGGAGCTGGCCAAAAACTCCAATCAAAATCATATATTTCCGATATAATTCCATTTGTAGTCTCCTTTTTATGAAAGATCTTCCTCATGAGTTTTTTTCATGAAAAATCAACTATAAGGCGAAGTTCTTATCGAATTTACAGAAAACAGGAGAAAGTAAAGAATTACAAACTTTGATAAATAACGGCTGCATCAGGGAATTATCCCTAATGCAGCGCAGTTAAGTATTATGAAAATAAACTTAGGTTGATAGCTGCTGAACGTCCGTGATTATCCATAGTATCAAAATAAATTTTTTGCCCTTGGTGCAATGTATCCCAACCAGCCTTTCGGACAGTTGTGATATGGACGAAAGCATCATCTCCACCATCGTCTGGTTTAATAAATCCATATCCTTTGGTTTGATTAAACCATTTTACTGTTCCAGTTGTCATGGAATTTCTCCTCCATCTAGACTTAACTTGCACCCTCTCTATACGCCTCTAAAAAAAAAAATACAACCCCTTTTTTAAAGTCTATTTTTATAATCTCCAGCTTTATTTTCATCAATTATGCAGTATGATAGGAAAGGTTTTTTATATTGAGGAATCCTTATGAGGAAAAGTCATTTAACAGCTGTGTTAACCTCTCTTCCTGGTCGTTATGCTCGTGCTTTGTTCGAGGCAATTGAAGAAACTGAGGTGAGAAACACAATCCTTAATGATTTTGAGCAAATAGAAATCCTATTTAGCAACTATCCGCATGCCCAACAGATATTGACGAGTCATGCAATAGACAAAAAGCATCTTGATGCTGCTTGGCAGCTAATTAGTCATAAATTGAAATTAACGCCTAAATTCCTAAATTTTATGAGACTTTTGGTACTTGAGCGTCGTGTTGATTTATTAAATTCAATTTATCGCTTTTATAAAATGCTCGTTTTTCAGCAGAAAAATTATAGAAAGCTTGATGTATTGTCAGCTTGTCCATTAATTGAAAAAGAAAAGATTGCTCTTAAAATTCAACTTGAGAAAATTTTTCCTGAGAACCTGGATATTACTTTTGACATTGATGAATCTATATTGTCTGGTATTGTTGTTAAATCAGATACTTTGATGCTTGATGCCAGCTTTGTAACCCAAATAAAATACTTAGCCAAAACACTGAGAGGGGATGCCTAAATGCAAGTACGTGCTGCCGAGATCTCAGCAATTCTTAAAGAAAAAATCGCAAATTTTGATGCACATATAGAAGTCTCAGAAACAGGACGTGTTTTAGCTATTGGTGATGGAATCGCTCGTGTTTATGGATTAGATAGTGTGCAAGCTGGAGAGTGGGTTGATATTATGACCTCTACAACAGGAGAGGTTGTTCGAGGTATCGCAACAAACCTAGAGGTCGATAATGTAGGTGTAGTCATTGTTGGTAATGACCGTCATATTCAAGAGGGGGATCTGGTTAAGCGTACCCGAAAAATTATTGACGTTAATGTGGGAATGGGGCTTTTGGGAAGAGTTGTTGACGCCTTAGGAAATCCAATTGATGGTAAAGGACCTTTACATGACGTTACACATAAAGAAGTAGAGCGTAAAGCCCCTGGAATTATTGAACGACGCTCAGTTTATGAGCCTATGCAGACAGGTATAAAGGCGATTGATTCTTTAGTTCCAATTGGGCGAGGGCAAAGAGAGCTCATTATTGGGGATCGTCAAACTGGTAAAACGACGATAGCTATAGACACAATTCTTAATCAGAAGAAAAACAATCATAGTATTGATCAAAAACAAAAACTTTTTTGTATCTATGTGGCTATTGGTCAAAAAAGATCATCAGTTTCTAGAATTGTAAAAACTTTGCAAGATTATGGGGCTATGGATTATACAATCGTAGTTGCAGCCACGGCTTCTGATTCTGCGCCTTTGCAGTATTTAGCACCATACACAGCATGCACAATGGGTGAGTATTTCCGTGATAATGGAATGCATGCACTCATTATTTATGATGATCTCTCAAAACATGCCGTTGCTTATCGACAAATGTCTTTGTTGTTGAGAAGGCCTCCTGGGAGAGAAGCTTATCCTGGAGATATTTTTTATCTGCACTCTCGTTTATTAGAACGAGCCGCTAAAATGAGTGATGCAAAAGGCGGTGGTTCATTAACAGCTCTTCCGATTGTGGAAACTCAAGCAGGTGACGTTTCAGCCTATATTCCAACGAATGTTATATCTATTACTGATGGTCAGATTTTTTTAGAATCTGAGCTTTTCTATCAAGGGATTCGTCCTGCCATTAATGTTGGACTGTCTGTTAGTCGCGTTGGTTCTGCCGCTCAAACAAAAGCCATGAAACAAGTTTCAGGGCGTATTAAACTTGAGCTTGCTCAGTACCGTGAAATGGCTGCTTTTTCGCAATTTGCAAGCGATTTGGATGTTTCAACACAAAAACTCTTGGAACGAGGCAAACGTTTAACAGAAATACTGAAACAAACTCAATACACACCTATGACAATTTCAGAGCAAGTCATTTGTCTTTTTGCAGGCGTTCGAGGTTATTTGGATAGTATACCCGTTTCGGCAATAGCGAATTTCGAATCTGAATATTTAAAAACAGTAAAACACTTTCATCCCGAAATCTTTCAAAGCATTGAAATAAGTCACATTTTCAGTGAGGAAAATCAACAAAAATTGGCAGAATTTCTGACAGAATATATAAAAAAATGGGGTGGTAAGGAAATTTTGAATGTCCAGTCTTAAGGAACTTAGAGGACGCATTAAAAGCGTTAAGTCTACCCAAAAGATTACTGCGGCGATGAAGATGGTTGCAGCTGCTAAATTGCGCAAAAGCCAAGAAAGGGCTGAAGTTATTAGACCCTATTCTTATAAACTATTAACAATGATTAACAATATATTGCATCAAAACATTGAGTTGGATTCACCATCTATATTGCAAACAGGGGGGAAAGGAGCGCATTTAGTTCTTGTTATGAGTGCTGAGCGTGGATTGTGCGGCAGTTATAATTCTTTGATTATGAAAGAAACAAAGCACTTTATTAATGTACTGCAAACAACTGGTCAACCCTTTCATCTTGTTGCAATAGGCCGCAAGGGTTTTGATTTATTGAATAGGTATTACTCAGAGCAATTTCTTTCTCTACAAAATGAAGACTTAACATTGAAAGAAGGCCCAACTTATAAATGGGCAGAAAAAATAGCAGAACAAATTCTGCATTGGTTACAAATTGGTATGATTGGTAAAGTAACTATAATTACTGGTCATTTTAAAAGCGCTTTAATTCATGAAATTCAACCTATTCCTTTGGTGCCGTTACAAGATTTTAAGATAGAGTATCAAGATTATATACGCGTTCCTTGTATTCTAATGGAACCTGAGCCTGAAAAATTGTTATCAGGATTACTGAGAAAAAATCTTTCCATTCAGATTTATCGCATGATGTTAGAGAATATTGCTTGCGAACAAGCATCAAGAATGACTGCAATGGATAGTGCTACACGTAATGCTCAGGAGATGATTCAAGATTTGCAACTTTGCTATAACCAAACCAGGCAAGCTCATATTACTAATGAGCTTATTGAAATTATTTCTGGCGCCCAAGCTTTGTAACAAAAGGAGAGAAAATTTATGGCCCCCCGAAAGAAGCCAATACAAGAAAAATCAGAAGGGCATTATGGGATCATTTCTCAAATTATCGGAGCTGTTGTTGATGTATACTTTGAAAAATACTTACCTCCCATTTTGAATGCGTTAAAAGTTGAATATAAAGATGAAGATGGTACAGATAAAACATTAATTCTTGAGGTAGCGCAACACCTTGGAGAGAATACAGTTAGAACGATCGCTATGGACTCTACAAGTGGATTGCGCAGAGGCGAGAGAGTTATCGATACAAAGGATTGTATTAAAGTACCTGTGGGACCTGGAACTTTAGGTAGAATTATTAATGTTGTTGGTGAGCCCATTGACGAAAGAGGCCCAATTGAAGCAAGAGACTATTTGTCAATTCATCGTGAAGCCCCGGAATTTATTGAACAATCTCCAGCAACTGAAGTTCTTGTCACTGGTATTAAGGTTATTGATTTACTTACTCCTTATCCAAAAGGAGGAAAAATAGGACTATTTGGTGGAGCAGGTGTTGGTAAAACGGTTCTTATCATGGAACTTATTAATAACGTTGCTAAAGCGCATGGGGGTTATTCTGTTTTTGCAGGTGTTGGCGAGCGCACTCGTGAGGGAAATGACCTTTATCATGAAATGATTGAATCAGGTGTTAACCAGTTAGAGGGCGATGGTTCAAAAGCAGCTCTTGTCTATGGCCAGATGAATGAACCTCCAGGGGCACGCGCACGTGTTGCTTTAAGTGGATTGACTCTTGCTGAGTATTTTAGAGATAGTGAGGGCAAAGACGTTTTGTTTTTTATTGATAATATTTTTCGTTTTACCCAGGCTGGCGCTGAAGTATCCGCACTTTTAGGGCGCATTCCGTCAGCAGTTGGATATCAACCGACCTTGGCGTCAGAAATGGGAGCCTTGCAGGAACGTATTACGACCACTTTAAAAGGATCAATTACCAGTGTACAAGCAATTTATGTTCCAGCTGATGACTTAACCGATCCTGCCCCTGCTGCTTCTTTTGCTCATTTGGATGCAACAACAGTTCTTAGCCGCCAGATTGCTGAATTGGGTATTTACCCTGCTGTTGATCCATTGGACTCAACTTCGCGCATCTTAGATCCTATAGTCGTTGGAAAAGAACACTATCAAGTTGCACGTGACGTTCAGCGTATTTTACAAAATTATAAATCACTACAAGACATCATTGCTATTTTGGGTATGGATGAATTATCTGAAGAAGATAAACTTGTCGTTGCAAGGGCCCGTAAAATTCAGCGCTTTTTGTCACAACCCTTTCATGTAGCAGAAGTTTTCACAGGTGCACCTGGTGTTTTTGTGACTATAGAAGATACAATTAAGGGGTTTAAAGGAATTGTTAGTGGAGAGTATGACGATATACCTGAATCAGCGTTCTATATGGTTGGAACTATTGATGAGGTTTTGAAAAAAGCTGATCAACTTAAACAGGCAGCTTGAAAATGAATAGGGAGATTTTTACTCTTGATCTCATTTTGCCAGACAAAAAGCTCTATAAAGGTCCTGCTACACAAATTATAGTGCCGGCAGAAGAAGGAGAGATGGGAATACTTGTTGATCACATGCCAATTATTGTCAAATTGAGCCCAGGAAAGGTGAGAGTTTCTGTTAACAAGGAAGCAGAAAAAATCTTTGAAATCAAAGGAGGCTATCTTGAAATGATCAACAATCATTGTGTGATTTTGGCAAATGATTAGTATTAGTAAGGCTTTTTAGATAGAAATATATTTTGTTGCAGTAAATAGATATCTTTCTATATAATCGAAGTTTGTAAATTCTTTAAATTATGCAAGATATAAGTTTAGACGGATAATAACATGGAAAAGAAAATACCAATGACTGGGCGTGGCTTTGAACGCTTACAAGAAGAAATGAGTGTATTGAAGAATACTGAACGGCCGGCAGTTATTAAAGCAATTGCAGATGCACGTGAACATGGTGATCTTTCTGAAAACGCTGAATACCATGCTGCAAAAGAACGGCAAGGTTTTATTGAAGGTCGACTTGCTGAGTTAGAAGACAAAATAAGTCGTGCAGAAGTCATTGATGTCAGCAAAATATCTGGAGATGAAATTAAATTTGGTGCAACGGTTACACTTCAAGATGAAGATACAAATGAAATAACATCTTATCAAATCGTTGGAAGTGATGAAGCGGATGTAAGACAAGGGCTCCTTTCCATTACGTCTCCTTTAGCCCGTGCTTTAATCGGCAAAAAGGCAAAAGATGGCATTGAAGTCACAACACCGAATGGAAGTAAAGCATATGTCATTAAAGAAGTACGTTATATTTAATTTTCTTTCCTGTTCATAATATTAATGTATTAAAAGCTTCCCAAATGGGAAGCTTTTTTTGTATGGTGAAAAAAACAAGCTAGAATTGTTTTCTCACATAAGGAGAACGGCCAATGACCTATATTGAAGGGCTGGTGGTGCTGAGTATAGGGCTAATGAGTGGAACTTCAATGGATGGCATTGATGCAGCTCTTCTTAGAACGGATGGTTCTGAAAAGGTTCTTCAAGAGTTAGGACATACATCTGTTTCTTATCCATCTGAATTTAAAATTCTATTAAAAGCAGCGGAATATGCTATCCGTAAAAGTTCAGGCCATATAGAAAAGGCTAGAGCCTATTTTCAGCAAGCCATTAAAGACTATTTAAATAATGAATTAAAGATGAGTGAGCTTGATTGTGCAAGGACAACCAAAAAGCTTTCGATATACCTTCATGGTTCTGATATGCCGATTACATTGGATGAAGTTATTCAGCATTCAACAAAACTACATGCCGATGCTGTTAAAAAGCTTTTAGAAGAAACTAAGCATACAGCCGAACAAATAGATGTGGTTGGTTATCATGGTCAAACCATGTTTCATAAACCATCTAAAGGTATTTCTATTATTGTAGGGGATGGTCAGTATTTGGCTGATCAAATTGGCATTACCGTTGTTAATGATTTTAGAAGTCGAGACGTTGAATCTGGTGGGCAAGGTGCTCCTTTTGCGCCATTATATCACCAGGCTTTGGCAATAAGAGATAAAAAGATTCCAGTCGCAGTTGTCAATTGTGGCGGCATAGCAAACATTACGCTTATCAAAGATAACGTTGATGTGAATTTAATTGCCTTTGACACTGGCCCTGGAAATGGGTTAGTGGATCGCTTAATAAGGCAACGCACGAATGGCAAAGAAAATATGGATACAGATGGGAATTATGGCAAGAAAGGTACTGTCAACGAGGCTGTTTTAAAAGCTTTGTACAAAAAAGCCATTGTTAAAGACGGTCACAATTATTTTTCAATGCAACCACCCAAATCATTAGATATTGGTGATATGGAGCTCATAGCTGAATTAGAATCATTATCTTTAGAAGATGCTTGTGCAACCTTAGAAGCATTTACAGCTGATACTATTGTGGATAGTCTCGAACTTTTGAAAATGGAGTTGCCACGAAATTGGATATTGGCAGGTGGAGGATGGAATAATCCTGTTATTCGTCAAGAGCTCGAAAAACGTCTAAATCAGAAAATAAAAGGCGGTGTTCAAATTAAAACAGCGGACGAGGTGGGTTGGAATAGCCAAGCTTTAGAAGCTCAGATTTTTGCTTATCTTGCCGTTCGAAGCCTTAAAAACAAGCCACTTAGTTTTCCTGGAACAACAAGGGTGTCTAAACCAATGTCAGGAGGACATGCTTATATTCCAAAGAAAGGAACGACCAAAATAGTTAGTCAGTTGGTAAAAGAAAACCCGAATGTTTTATGGGGATATAAGGAGAAAGGTTCACAAAGTCGAACACAAACTTTAGTTCTTGGCACTTAGATTTGCACCAAAAGGCAATCTTATAATTTTATATTTGTCCATTAAAAAAAAATGTAATGCAAGTCAAAACCAGAAGACCTATCATCAAGCCCAACCAAAGATTACGAGCTGCTTTGTCTTCTTTTGTTTGATAGTTCCAAAAGGAAGAAGCCCTTTGGTATAAGATTCAGTAGATAGTTTAGTATTTTATTCATTGCTATAGTCCCCATTTATTATGACCTAACTTCCTTAACTCTTGTGTAAAGGGACATTACAGTAAACATTTTAAAATATATACCTATCATATTTGAGAGGTGTGAAAAAATAGCAATTGAGGCTGAATTTAAGCATGAAGAATTATAGCAGAAGCAAGATAAAATAAGTACAAATTTGGCGTCATGGCGAAGCTACGCAGTAGCTGTGGCCATCCAGAAAATACACTGGATCAACCACGGCCCCATACGGGGCTCGTGATGATGGCGGTTGTTATCATTTTATATGAGTTTAGCTATAGGTGAATTGCTCTTTGCGCCTTGCTTCACTTCATCTTGTTTCGTTCCTTGTTTTGTCTTTTGTTTTATAAGGTGTCCGCTGTTGTTTGGGATCTGATACACTTTAAGACTTAGAACCCAAAAGGCGATCTCTTAAAGGAGGGGTTATCTCGGCTCATACCCCTTGCGGCTGGCTGCTCTACGGCTCGCAGCATCCTTGCCGTTTATC
>DAHVSZ010000069.1 GCA_027328625.1 Candidatus Paracaedibacteraceae bacterium
ACAGAAGTTTACCTCAATACATCCCTTTCTTTAATAACCTTCCTTAAACGCAACTCGGGTTAATATCAAGGGCATTGTAAGATCGAAAGGTGTCTGTATAAACAATGCTATCCGGTTCGACTTTTTCACAAATAATGGGGAATAGTGTCGTTGTTTTTGAATCAGGAATAATGGCTGTGTAAACCTTTCCTCCTCTTTTCAAAAGGCCAAAAACAGCCACTTTTCCACCAGAACCTCGGCCCCTTTTGCCCTTTCGAACTCCTCCAAAATAACTTTCATCAGCTTCTACTTCTCCTGAAAGTTCAAAACTTGGAAGTTTACTGGCAATTAGAAAACGTAATCGCATATAAAACGAAATAGACGTGTTCGCTTGAATGCCTATAATTTCTGAAGCTGCTCTTGCTGTCGTGCCTGCTACGAAATGTTCAATCAGCTTAGTTTGCTGCCTTGATGTTAAACGACTTTTTCTTTTGTATATCATGTAGCTATTTTAAACCTTTTTTTAGGTCTTAGCTACTTCAGCCCCTATTTTTTTTCTAATTAAATTCAGCTGTTTATCTCTTGCAATTTCTACTATGTAGTAGTACGTAATATATTTGCGTATAAAAACTTAATTTTGTTACTGTGGAGCTAGAAAATGTTAGTTAGGAAATTACTGTTGTTTGCTTTTTTGTTATGGGCAAGTGAAGGAATTGTTGCCTGTGATTATTGTGGTGGACATGATTGCTTAGAAGCACGTACTGATATCCCTAAAGGTAAGGGGGCATCAGGTAAATGGGTTGATGATGTCACTCCAAAAAGAGGATGGAAATGTACTGATATTGAAGACCATGAAGATGCGTCAAACTTGTGCGAAATGTGCGAAAGGGAACACGTGAGATATGCTCACATTATGGAGCATGGAGCTTTAAAATTAGAGGTTGGATGTATTTGTGCTGCTTACATGGAAGGGTTGCTCGATGAAGATGGTGATATTGATATAAAAACAGCCAAGGCAAGAGAAGCTATTTTTAAAGCTAGAACAAGTCGTTTTGTTGAGTATATGAACGAAGCGAATTGGAAGACAAGTACTAAAGGTAATCCTTATTACACGATAAAAAGATCTGCTCATAATTCCAAATCAAGACGAGTTATTTTATCTCAATCTAAATATGATGCAGCTCAATATAGTTACATGATCATTTCAAAAACAGCTGAGGATGTGGAAGAAACTATACGTTCCAAAGGATATCAACCAAAACATGATGCAATGAGAGAAGCGTTTAATGTCATGTTTCCTTCACGGATTGCTGATAATTAACGTGCCAGATCCTCGGAACAAGTCCGAGGATGACAATTCATTACTTTTAGAAGGATTCTTAAGGTTGTAATTCTTAATCACATCATAAATACGTCATCCTCGGACTTGTTCCGAGGATCTTAAATTGTAGCTAATAACGTATATACTGCATATTAAAAATTACAATTTAAACCTTCTTTGTTGGATCAATCCAACCGATATGTCCATCGTGCCTTTTGTAAACAACGTTTAATTCACCATTGGCGGCGTTTCTAAACATCACAACTGGCGCTTCAGACAAATCCATCCGCATGACGGCTTCTCCTACACTTAAATGATGAATCTGACTTGCCATTTCAGCAATGATTAAAGGTGTGTCTTCGCCTGTATCTTCTTCAGCTGCTTGCAGTACATATTGTTGTACTGGTATTTCTTCGTGATCCATATCACGGTGACGCTTACGATCCCTAAGACGAGTTTTATATTTTTTAATGCGTGATTCAAGTTTCTGCAAAGCAATTGTGACACTGCGATATGCATCTTCATCGTGACCATGGCAATGTACAACAAAATTACGCGTAATATGAACAGAAATATCTGTCTTAAAAACAAAACGTTCTTTCGTTGCATGCTCTTTACTAACTGTAACGTGAGCTTCAAGAATATCGCCCATGTAATGACTTACAAGTTGACGCAATTCTTGATTTATAAAATCTTTAAGGCTATCACCGACTTCAATATGTTTCCCTGTTATAGAGATTGGCATAATCATTCCTTCATTTCTGGTTTTTAATATCATTTTAAGCAAAATTTAGATGGTATTAGCTCTCTCCGTCAAGCCTTGCTAAGGCCCTTCTGCAGAAATATTAGGATAGTGCCTTAGAGTCTGGTTATTTATCTCATAAAAACGACGACGTTCAACTGACGAAGGAATTGACAATAATTTACGGTATTTAGCGACTGTACGCCTTGCAACAACAATTCCCTCATTTTCTAAAAGTACAACAATGCTGTCATCTGAAAGAGGAGACATACGACTCTCCTTTTGAATTAACGATTCAATCCTACTTTGGATACTCCGTGCTGCCGTCACATTCTCGTTATCTATCGAAATTATACTCTTTTGCCCAACTGCAGCGCTAAAGAAAAATTTAAAATCAAATACTCCTCGTGGCGTTGCAATATATTTAGCAGTTGTAATACGACTAACAGTACTTTCGTGCATCCCTAATGTTTCAGCTATTTGATGCAAGGTCAAGGGTTTTAAATGACTAATTCCCTGCTCAAGAAAATCTTTTTGATATGCAATGATTTCAGCCGCAACTTTCAAAATGGATGTTGATCTTTGGTGTAAAGCTTGAATCAACCAGTTTGCGTGACTTTTCTTTGCATTTAAATATTCTCTATCTCCTTTTGAAGACAAATGCTTTTGCAGATCGTTAAAGTAATTACTATTGACCAAAATGTCTGGGAGAACATCAGTATTTAAGGAAACACTCCACTCATTGCCATGACGATAGACATAAACGTCAGGAATCATCATCTCAAGAGGAGCAAAAGAAAACTGATCAATGGGCCGGGGGTTTAACGTTTTTAACTGGTCTAGCAAAATGCGACAGTAATCAACAGTTACATCTGCAGCTTTCGCAACTTTAGCAAGCGGTTCAGAAAGTAGCAAATTCAAATGCGTTAAAAGCCTTTCCATTTCGGGTCGTAAAAGTTGCTTTTCTCTCAGTTGTAAGGAAAAACATTCAGCGAGATTTCTTGCAAAAATTCCAGGAGGATCAAATTTTTGAAGTTTATTTAATGTCTCCAGAATTTTAGATACAGAAACATTAAAAGATTCACTTACCTCATCCAAGTCGACATCAAGATAGCCATTTTCATTAATGTTATAGATAAAATACTCACCAATTTTGTATTCGACTGGATCAGAAATGCAAATTGCAAGTTGCTGTAACAGATAGTCACGTAGATCAACAGTGGATTGAATCTCTTTATGAGGAAATTCACTGTCGCTTCCTCGTATATCATATATCAGAGAATCACGATCTGAATATTCATCTCTATCACCCTCTAATCCAGAATCTGATAAAGGTAAATCAGAAGTAAAAACCCCACTTTCCTCTGCTTGCATGAGCAGTGGATTCTCCTGAAGCTGTTCAGTCACATAAAGTGCGACTTCTTGGTTCGACATCTGTAACAGCTTAATCGCTTGCTGCAGACGCGGTGTCATCGTCAGAAGTTGCGATGACTTAATATCAATGTTTTGTGTAATCATCATACTCTGTATTCTACAGAGTAAACCTTTCTCCCAGGTAAACGCGACGAACATCTTTGTTAGAAACTATTTCTTCAGGAGTACCTTCTGTGAGTACTTGTCCTTGAGCAATAATGTACGCTCTGTCAACAATATCAAGGGTTTCTCGGACATTGTGATCTGTTATCAACACGCCTAAACCCATTTTTTTTAATCGTAAAATTAATTCACGAATTTCTCCAACAGCAATCGGATCGATTCCAGCCAAAGGTTCATCGAGCAAAAGAAATTTTGGAGACATAGCCAGTGCACGGGCAATTTCAACACGTCTGCGCTCTCCACCAGAAAGAGACACTGCAGGAGACTGACGAAGATGGCTAATTGCAAATTCATCTAAAAGTATATCAAGTTTTTGTTCTCTTTTGTCAGGATCCTTCTCAGCGAGCTCCAAAACAGCTTTTATATTTTGTTCAACTGTTAGACCTCGAAAAATAGAAGAATCTTGAGGTAAATAACCGATTCCAAGGCGAGCACGTTGGTACATTGGCATTCGAGTTATTTCGTTTTTATCCAGAAAAACTTTGCCCATATCAGGTTGGATAAGGCCTGTCACAATGGAAAAACAGGTGGTCTTTCCAGCACCATTAGGCCCCAACAAACCAACAGCTTCACCTTGATTTAATTGAAGGTCTATTCCCATCAAAATTGGGCGTTTACCAAAAGTTTTGCTTATTCGCTGAACGCATAAGCCTGATGAAGGAATTGGAAACGATGTCATATAACTTTAAGTCCTGACTTTCTTATCACTAGATTGAGTCTGGATAAAAGCTTCGACCCTTTTTCTTTTGCTAAAAGGTGACTTTTTGACTGTATAGATACCAGTTTTCAGATTAACTGTTCCCTCATCACCCTTTATAAGGTGACCTCCTTTGGTCACAGAAACATTTCCTTGACAGTCAATTTGGTCGGCCTTTTTGGGGTCTTTCGCCATTTCAGAAGAATACACACATTTTTCAGCCGTCATAACCAAGTCACCTTTCACCATGATGACATTATCTTTAGCATCAATAGTTTCTATATCTTGTCCTGAGGAGGAATTATTTGTTTTTGATTCAGGTTTGCCATCTTTTGGTTGTTCTTTGAAGTGAACAATAAATTCATCAGCTGTTAAAATTTGTCTTTCATTGCCTTCCCCTTTTTCTGCACGGGCGTGTCCTTTTGCGTTTGAAATATTGGAAGCTGGTATATAATCAAGCTCGTCAGCAGTAATAGTTAGTTTTTCTGTGTCTTGAGTGACAGCTGTTGGAGAGTTAATTGGCGTTGGTGCAGACCCAGCATAACTAAGATTGATTAACAACAAACAAAAAAGTAAAAAAAACTGAGCCATTCTATCTCGTATATGCCTTTATCCATGGGTGTGAATGATTAATTCAGGTTGCCCTAAAAAAACAACTCGTTGTCCCTGCTCCAACACTTTAAAGCCCTGAGCTTTAATTGTTGCTCGCTCATTATTACCTTCAACGAGTACGTTATTCTCGGCTGTTCCTTTATTGAAATTGATTGTAGCCTTTGATGTTATTAATTCCAATCCATTACTGTGATTAAGTTTAACGCTTCCGGAAATATCAATAGTTTTTAAAATTTTGTTGTAAAGCCCTTGATCAGCACGTAGTTTGATCTTGGCACCTGTTGTTAAATCTAAGACAGCTTCTAGTTCGTGTAAAAGAATATGTGTTTCAGAAATTTCTTGGCCTTTTATAGATGTAATTGTAAAAGGATGTCCTTTTTCATCATGTCCGCTGTAGCGTATATTTTTTGCAGTGTTTACGGGAACTTCTCCCTTTGCAGGTGATTGTATTGCAGAAATGCGTGATGAGAAAAAGAAGACAGATAAAATCAATCCCACAGAAAGCGTAGGAAGAATATATTTTAAATAGGATAAATACTTGTTTTGTCTCAATTAAACATCTTTCAAATATCGAAAAGCTAGAGCCGGATTATATATGTCAAAATTTAAAATAGAAAGTTTTTAATCTATTTTCTTTCCTATTACATTGCACTAATCTTGTTAATAAAGTAAATAGAAGATGCCTATTCTGAGCTAATTTGGGTGATATATCTTAACTATCTAAACTTAATTAATATAGTATGAAAAACTTAGACCAACAAAATCACCCTTTACGCAAACGATCTTTATATGGACGTCGGCAAGCTCGCCCATTAAAAGAAAGACAAAGAAATTTATTCAATAATCTTCTAGAAAAGATTACTTTTTCTCTTTCAAAAGCTGAAGATATAAAGCTTTTTCAAAAAGAACAAGTATGGATGGAAATTGGTTTTGGTGGAGGAGAACATCTATGCCAACAGGCCCTTTATCATCCAAATATAACCTTTATCGGATGTGAACCATTTGTCAATGGTGTGGGTTCTCTTTTAACGCAAGTTGATGATCACAATTTACGGAATATATTTATTCATTCTGATGATGCTCGTCTTTTGTTAGCTCATTTCCCGTCAAATTCGTTGGAAAAAATTTTTCTGCTTTTTCCTGATCCTTGGCCAAAAAAACGACACTATAAAAGACGATTTATTCAGCAAAATACAATTAAAGAAATTCATCGTGTATTAAAACCAAATGGTGAGTGGCGCATTGCAACCGATCATCCCTGTTATTATGAATGGGTATTAGAACAATTTTCAACGCCAATGGCATTAGTTCTTTTTAAGCAACAAAGAGAAGATGTTTATGCGAGACCTTTGACTGATGATTGGCCTGAGACGCGTTATGAGCAAAAAGCCAATCTTATTGGACGCAAAAGCGCATTTTTCAGTTTCTTAAAGATATAGTAAAATCGCCACAGATTTATTCCTTTAAACCAACTAAAAATGACAGACATTAATAATATCCTTTCTCTTGATGAGCATAAGCGAGCTAAAACAAAAAATAATATGGGATATGCTCATAGCATACCATCAAGAGCTTCGAGAGCATTTTATGAACATTCGAAACTAACCCAAGGATTATTTGCTGATATTGGAGCGGCTTATGGTTTTGATAGCATAAAGGCTGCTGAATATGGTGCTAATGTTTTGGTTATTGATAAAGAGCCCCTTCATCTTGAAATTTTTAAAAGAAATTTATCACCTGAAATCAAAAGTAAAATTCAAACGTTAAATTTAACTTTTCCAGAAGAAGTCAATTTAAAGAAAAATGCATTTGATGGAATTCTCCTCTCGAGAGTTCTTTTATTTTTAAACCCACCTTTATTAGATCTAGCTCTTAATAAAGTGTTCAGTTTTTTAAAACCAGGCGGCAAAGCATTTATTATGTCTATTTCCCCATTTACAGCAGGGTGGGAAGTCATTAGAGATGTTTATATTGAACAAAAACAACAAGGTCAAAAATGGCCTGGGTACATAACAAATATTTGGGATCTCTTGCCAAAAACTAAAAACACATTACCTAATGCTATACAATTTTTGGACGAAGAACACTTACAAAAAGGACTGAAAGAAGCAGGTTTTATAATTGAAGAAAGTGGTTATGAACCACAATACAGCTCTCACAGCACAAAGCAAGTCTATGCAATTGCTGTAAAACCTTAAATGTGTATTTGAATCGAGGGACTCTATGCCATTCAATCTTGAATAGAACCATCCCTCTCTCCAACTAAAAGATAAAGTTATTGATTCGTGTCAGGAATTCTTGGATGATCGTATAACTTGTACTTAAAAAATTGTTATGACGTAAACAATGCAATATTCTGAAGGCATATCTAATATATCCCTTGAAGAAATTCTAAGATTATACGCATCAGTTGGTTGGATAAATTACACAAAAGATCCAGAAGCTCTCAGTAAAGCTTTAAAAAATTCGTCTTATATTGCCTGTGCCTTGCATAATGACAAACTAGTTGGTTTAGTACGTTCAATTAGCGATGATGTTTCCATTCATTTTATTCAAGATATTCTAGTGCTTGGTAAATTTCACAGACAAGGTATTGGTAAAAAATTAATGGAATTGGCATTAGAACGCTATAAACATGTACCAAAACATGTTCTTCTAACCGATGATGAACCTAAACAACATGCATTTTATAATGCTTGTGGGTTTGAAGAACTCCCGACAAAATTAAATAACAATTATGTATGTTTAAATGGGTATATAAGGCTATGATGACAGCTACTTTTATTGCAGCCGGCGGTGCTCTTGGCGCTGTGTTTCGTCATTTTTTATGTCATTTTATTAATACATGCAGCTCTATAACTTTTCCTCTTGCAACTCTGACTGTTAATTTGGTTGGCGGATTTGTCATGGGTCTTTTAACTGGGTATATGACTTATAAAGGTGTGATTCACTTAAATCTTAAAGCTTTTTTGACCACAGGACTTTTAGGTGGATTTACCACTTTTTCAGCTTTCTCTTTGGATTTTGTTCTTTTAATGGAGCAAGGCAAATGGAAACATGCTCTTTTCTATACACTAGCGTCAGTTGGTTTATCAGTTACAGCCTTAATAAGTGGCATGGCGCTTATGCGCCAATAAAAGAACTTCAAGTTTCTTGTTGTTTAATAATTAATAAAAGCTATCCTTATCGTAAAAGAAAGGGAGAGTTCATATGCAAGAACCAATCACTCAAGAACATGGAACGGGCTGTGGAGTTGCCTGTGTTGCATTTGTTTTAGGTATCAGTTACCAAAAAGCTCTAGGCCTTTTTAAAAATCCTCAGCATGCTTGGGAAGGAAAAGGGTATTATTGTAAAGATATTATTGAAGCTCTAAAAAAAGCAGGTCTTGATTATTCATACAAACAAATTACCGAGCTACCTTTAACTATAAAACCAGGCATCATTGTATTTACAGAACCTTCAAAAAATTATCCAAGAGGCCATTATTTAGCACAAACAAAAGACAACAAATGGATGAATCCTTGGATAAATTTTCCACACATTGCACCTGCAAAAAGTGGGTTTCAAGATAAGTTACCAGATAAACCTATCTGGATTATTAACCAATGTAATAGATCCTAATCTTATTTACTATGGCAATGGCGCTGGATTATCTGAGTGTTGTCTTAAAAATGCGATAACGTCGGCGCGTTCCTGATCATTAGGCAAACCTATAAATGTCATCTTAGTGCCTGGAACAAATTCACGAGGTTTGTGTAAGAAATGATTTAAACTCTCATAATCCCAATGTCCATCTTTGCTTTTCATAGCAGATGAATAAGAAAAATCCTCTTCATGAGCCATTTTATTCATAACAATACCCCAAAGGTTAGGGCCTACCTTATGAGGTTCTCCTTTACCAATGGTGTGACAGGATAAGCACTTTTTGAAGATTTTTGCGCCTTCTGCAGGGTCTGCTTTGGCTAATAAAGGCCCGATCGGTGTCAAAGGTTTTTCTTTTTCTGAGGTGTCAGATGAGGTTGAAATTGATGATATATCAATAACGTATGAATCTTTGGCAAGTTTAGATGGTGATACCAAAGCATCGCCTAACAGGCTTGCGAGCATTGCTGCTAAAAGAGCAATGAGAACAGCTGCGGCTATTTTGTTAAACTCAAAACTATTCACAAAATTGATACGATAAGAAAAATTTAGATAATTTAATTATAGCTGAAGGCTTCAGGTGATAAAACCCATAAAAAAAGCCTGATTGCTTTCGCAAACAGGCTTTAATTCACTATATTAACAGATATTAGTTGATAACTGTTACAGCAACACGATTTTGAGCATAAGCTTCTTCTGTGTTACCCATAGCTTGTGGTTTGTCTTTACCATAAGAAATTGTCTTCATACGGCTTCCATCAACACCCATACCTGCTAATGCAGACTTAACAGCTTCAGCGCGACGTGCACCAAGTGCTAAGTTGTATTCACGTGTACCGCGTTCGTCAGCATGGCCTTCAACGGTTGCTGTTGTAGCGGAGTGTGTCTTCAACCAAGCTGATTGAGCTTCTAAAGTCTTTTTCGCATCAGCGGAAACTGCTGACTTGTCAAATGCGAAGAAAACGCGATCGCGAATGTTCGCTTTGAAGTCTTCTGGTGTACCAGGAGCTGCAGCGCGACCAACGCTTACGTTTTGTGAGTCTGCGTTGTTTGCTGATTCACAAGCAGCCAAAGCCAAACCAGCGGCAAGAACGGTAAAAAGTTTATTTTTCATATTCGAAAATCCTATAAGTTAGTATGTAGCTGTTACCAATATAAACCATAAAAACGTTAACAAACAATGAATTTTTAGTAAAAGGTAAAAAGATAGTTCTTAACACCTATCTCTTTGAACTGTAGGCAAAATGCCACACTTAAACTATATTTTTCACTACTTTTCCAGTTTTATGACAATATTAAGTAAAATCACTTAGATCATGTTATTGCAAACTCTAATTTGTGGCAATAAAAAAGCTTGATAAATTCTTATAAATAAAAATCCGTCCACAATAAGGACATTCTGCTCTTAAGTCTTGATTAATTTTAAGATAAACAGCTGGATGTCCTTGACTTGAGCTACTTTTTTCTTCACACAATGATTCGCCATCACATCTGACCGTTTTTTCATTGACTTCAACAACTTCACTCATAACAACTTCTATCTCTTTATAAAATTGTTATTCTGATCTTGGTTTTTTATCTTGTTTTGCAGCAATAATATTCCGTATAAGAGTGCTTCTGCAGTTGGAGGACACCCGGGAACATAGACATCGACAGGAATTATACGGTCGCACCCCCTTACAACAGAATAAGAATAATGATAATAACCACCACCATTAGCACAACTACCCATGGAAATCACCCATCTGGGTTCTGGCATCTGGTCATAAACTCTACGTAAAGCCGGTGCCATTTTGTTGGTCAATGTTCCTGCCACAATCATAACATCTGATTGTCTGGGACTAGGCCTAAAGACAACTCCAAAACGATCTAAATCATAACGACTTGCAGCTGTGTGCATCATCTCAACTGCACAACAAGCTAAGCCAAAAGTCATTGGCCATAAAGAACCACTCTGAGCCCATGCAGCAAGCTTATCTAATTGAGTAATCAAAAAACCTTTGTTATCCAGTTCATCTTTTACAACACTGAACAGTTGACGTTCATCTTGTAGAGATTTAGGAAGATAGGATTTTAAATCTTCTAAAGGTGATTTTATTCCCACTCTAATGCGCCCTTCTTCCACTCATAGATAAAACCAACAGTCAAGATAAGTAGAAAAAGCATCATTGACCAAAAACCAAAAACACCAATTTTTTTAAGACTTACTGCCCAAGGAAACAAAAAAGCAATCTCTATATCAAAAATAATAAATAAAATTGCGACTAAATAAAAATGAACGCTAAAGCGACCACGCGCGTTATGTTCAGGTGTGTCAAAGGCATCAAAACCACATTCATAAGGAGAAAGTTTTTCTTTGTAAGGAGCCTTTTTGCTGCGCCACCAAGCAACAAGCATTAAAACAATGGACAGGGCAAACCCAAACCCCAAAAAAACTAAAATTGGGAGATAATCCACAAAATTTAGCATCTAAACCTACCCTCACTTTCCCTGATATGATGTCGGAAAAAGTATGAATGGTCAATGAATGTTTTCTTTGCAGCTTACCACCCGACATTTTCTTTTAGCGTCATTACAAGCCCTTGATAGAGGCATAGGTACTACACAAGCTTAGTCAATTTATCTAAAATTATTAAAGCAAACCCGCCGTCATCAACTATGTTTTTCAACTGGGTATAAATGCTACA
>DAHVSZ010000006.1 GCA_027328625.1 Candidatus Paracaedibacteraceae bacterium
AAAAAAGATGGTAGATTGTTATAAATCGATTGATATTGAGATGCATCAAAAAGGATATGGCATGGTGACAAATTCATGCGAGGGGCTGTATATTTTTGACAATGAAGGTTTAAAATTGTTTCAAGAAATAATGAATGCAATGGACATCCCTGGCCCTAAAGATTTATTTCAAGCTGTTTCTTTAAGGGGTTCTCTTAAATCGATGTTATTTTTTTGGGAGAAGAGTTGACATCTTATGCCATATATTTTGAAACAAAAAACATTAAACAGCCCAGGAATTATAACTTTCACCCATAATGAAGCCCTTTATGGGCTTCCAAAAAACTCAAAAAAAGTGAAAGAGTTTCTCATTAATTCTCATGAAAAAGGGGAATGGATTTATGGTACCCATGTGCAAGGCGATCTATCATCAATTGATAGCTTCTCTTTAGAGGAGTGGCAATCTTTTATTATGTGGCCAGACAAAAAGGCACATTTTTTAAAAAATGTGCCTGAAGACAAGATCTTAGATTTAAATTGTATTAATTTTATGCCTGTTATATTGGCTAAATATCCTTTTCAGGAAAAAATGTGGGATATAACAATTGTATCTCGAGCCTCAGAAATTAAACGAATTACACCTACTTTATTGCTTGTTAAGAAGCTATTTGAGATAAGGCCTCATTTAAAAGTAAATTTCATTGTGCCTGATTTGCGACAGATAAAATTTGGAGAAAAGAGCTATTCTATTCAACGGATTGACAGAAACTATTTTGAGTGGCCGAAAAAGATTTTTACAAGTTTGCAATTAAAGAATATTTCTTTTATTTCTAGCTCTCAATTTTCCTTTGGTAATTTTCCATTAAGTGAAGAATTGATGATGGATATAGTTTCAAAAAGTAAGTTTTTGATGCTTAACTCACATTCAGAAGGAGTTCCACGTGTTATTGCTGAAGCATTTTTACTTGGAACACCTTGTATTGTTTCTAAAAATCTAAAAACTCCACTTTCAGTATATTTTAATGAGAAAAGTGTTCTGCCTATTGAGGATGACGAAAATTTTGCAGCTATTACAATAAATGAAGCTTTGGATAATTACAGAGACTATAAAATTGATAGAGAATATTTTGCAAAAATATTTAGTGAATCAGAACACAAAGAACTACTAAAAGAATGGCTCATAAAGAAATTGCAGCAACTTGATCATACAGTTGAGGGCAATTGGTTTTTCGATGACTTACATTTGAATTTAGCATGTCATGGTCAAAAGTTCTTTTCTCAGCTAACACATAATGAGAAATTATTTTTTGATTGGTTCGATAGAGTGAGTAGTCTACAAAAGTATGATGAGGATAAGTTATTCGACCCTACTTTTACTATAGATGAAGAGAAGACTGGTTTCTTTAAACAATTTATGAATTTTTTTATAAAACAATGACAAAAACAGCATTAATTACTGGCATTACAGGCCAAGATGGGGCATATCTAGCAGAATTGCTCCTTAAAAAAGGATATACCGTTCATGGCGTAAAGAGGCGTTCGTCTTCTTTTAACACAGAACGCATCGAACATTTATACGCAGATCCGCATTTACCAGGTGGTTCTTTTTTCTTGCATTATGGTGATATGACCGATGCAACTAATCTTATTCGCTTGATTCAAGAAACCAAACCAACCGAAATATATAACTTGGCAGCGCAAAGCCATGTTCATGTTAGTTTTGAAACGCCTGAATATACAGCTAACTCGGATGCAATGGGAACTTTGAGGTTGTTGGAAGCGATACGTATATTGGGGATGGAAAAGTACGTTCGTTTTTACCAGGCCTCAACTTCTGAATTGTATGGAAAAGTACAAGAAATTCCTCAAAAAGAAACAACGCCTTTTTATCCTAGGAGCCCTTATGCTGCGGCAAAGCTCTATGCCTATTGGATAACTGTGAATTATAGAGAAGCCTATAATATGCATGCATCGAATGGGATTTTGTTTAATCATGAAAGTCCTATTCGCGGTGAAACTTTTGTTACACGTAAAATTACGCGTGCTATTGCTATGATCCATCATGGCCTTCAAGATATTCTTTATTTAGGAAACTTGGATGCTAAAAGGGACTGGGGACATGCTCGTGATTATGTTGAGGGGATGTGGAGAATATTGCAGCAAGATCAGCCAGATGATTATGTTTTGGCAACTGGTGAACAGCACTCTGTGCGAGAATTCATCGAAAAAGCCTTTAAAATTGTGGATAAAGATGTTATTTGGCAAGGTGAGGGTGTTGACGAGTTTGGGCTTGATCAAAAAACAGGAAAAGTTTTGATTAAAATTGATCCAAGGTATTTTAGACCAACTGAAGTTGAATCATTGTTGGGCGATCCAACCAAAGCCAAAACAAAATTAGGCTGGCAACACAAAACGACTTTTCAAGAATTAGTAAATGAAATGGTTGAGGCGGATCTTAAAAAAATTGCGGAGAGCTTGCCTAGATGACATTTTCTCTGCATGAAAAAAAAATCTGGGTGGCTGGACACCGAGGAATGGTGGGAAGTGCAGTTGTTAGAGCACTTTCTAGAGAAAATTGTGAAATTTTAACAGTTGATAGAAAGAGTTTAGATCTCACTCGGCAAGATCAAGTTCACGATTGGTTGGCAGTTCATAAGCCTCACGCAGTCGTATTGGCTGCTGCAAAAGTTGGTGGGATTATGGCTAATAACCAGTATCCAGCTGATTTTTTATATGATAATTTGATGATAGAAACCAATATCATTCATTCCAGTTATAAGACGGGCGTGGAGAAGCTTTTATTTTTGGGATCATCTTGTATTTATCCGCGTAATTGTCCTCAACCTATTAAAGAAGAGTATTTGTTAACGGATAAGCTAGAGCCAACCAATGAATGGTACGCAATTGCTAAAATTGCTGGAATTAAGCTTTGCCAGGCTTATTCTAAGCAGCATGGTTGCAATTTTATATCAGCTATGCCAACCAATTTGTATGGGATTGGCGATACTTATTCCTTTGAAAATAGCCATGTTATTCCTGCGCTTATCATGAAAATAGATAAAGCGCTTAAAGAGCAAGAAAACGAAGTTGAAATTTGGGGGACAGGGATACCACGCCGAGAGTTTCTTTATGCAGATGACTTGGCTGAAGCGTTAGTCTTTTTATTAAAAAATTATTCTGATCCTGCTCCAATTAATATTGGGTGTGGCGAGGATGTTTCAATTGCTGATCTTGCGATGATTGTTGCGCAAACAATTGGCTTTAATGGCAATTTTAGATTTAATACTGAAAAACCAGACGGAACACCGCGTAAGCTTCTTGATGTGACAAGACTGAAAGAATTGGGATGGGTAGCTAAAACATCTTTAGAGGCCGGTCTGAAGTACGCATATCAAGACTATATAAGTAGGTATGGAATTAATAAATGATTTTTCCAGTCATACTCTCGGGTGGATGCGGAAGTCGTTTGTGGCCATTATCTGATATTTCAAAACCAAAACAATTTTTGTCTTTTCCTTCTAATTCACCCAGCTTTTTTCAAAAAACAGTTAAGCGTTTATCTGGGAAAGATTATCAAGCACCAATTATTATAAGTGGAGCTTCATACCAAACTTTAGTTGAGCAGCATTTAAGTGAGATTGAAGCGGAGACGAGTGCGGTTATCTTAGAACCAGTTGCACGAAATACGGCGCCTGCAATTATAGTTTCAGCATTATATGCTTACTCTAAAGATCCGAAAGCGATTATTTGTGTCTTGTCTTCAGATCATTACATTGATGACGATAAAGCTTTTAACCAAACAATGAAGCAAGCTTTAGAAAGTGCTCGTTTGGGAAATTTGGTAACATTAGGAATAACACCAACACGTCCAGATACAGGTTATGGCTATATTAAAAAAGGTGAAAAACTAAGCTCTCATTCTTTTAAGGTTGATGCGTTTAAAGAAAAACCAAAAGAAAAAATTGCGATTCAATATCTAGAGTCAGGTGATTATTATTGGAATAGTGGGATTTTTGTTTTCCCAGTGCAACTATTTTTGCAAGAATGCAAACGTTTAAAGCCTGAAATGATTGAAAAATGCAGTATGGCTTTAGCAAAAGCAAATACGAAAGATAATGTCATTCATTTGGACGCTAATAGTTTTGGTGATATTGAAAGTTTATCGATTGATTATGCAATTATGGAGCACACCAAAAAGGCAGTTATTGTTCCTGCGTCGTTTGGCTGGAATGACATTGGTTCTTATAAAGGACTCTGGCAGGCTTTAGAAAAAGATCAGGATTTTAATGCAACTGAAGGTTCTGTTGTCTTAGAACAAACCAAGAGTTGTCTTGTACACAACAATGGCTTACCTGTTGCATTGTTGGGTGTTGAAAACCTTGCTGTTATTTTGACTCCTTCACTTTTAGTGATAACGACTCTTGAAAAAGCAGGAGATATAAAAAATTTTTCAGCAATAGTTAATGATAAATTCAAACTATTAGAGTCACCACAAAAAAGGATTTGCTTGACGATTCCTTGTATGGGGGCAGGTGGTGCTGAAAGAGTTATGGCGATCTTAGCAAACGCATGGGTAGTCAAAGGACATTCAGTTTCTTTGATCAGTTATGAGCCAAAGGATAAAGATCCATTTTATAAACTGGATGAACGTGTTTCTTATTATCCATTAGACTTATTATCTGAGACAAAATCATTTCCTCAAAAAATACGTGGTTTTTTTAGAAGAATTCTTCTCCTAAGACAAAAGATAAAATCGATTCATCCTGATATTGTTCTTTCTTTTATGAATACGCAAAATGTGGAAACGTTAATTGCAACCTTAGGATTAAATTCAAAAGTTTTTGTTTCTGAAAGAGCCAATCCCTATTATATTCCGTTGAACTCTTTTTATAGAATTTTAAGACGTTTAGTGTATCCTTTTGCGCAAAAAATTATTGTGCAAACCCAAGATATTAGAAATTACTTTTCGAAAGCGCTTCAATCAAAAATTGTTGTTTTACCTAACCCTGTTTCAATTCTTAAAAAGAAAAGAAAGAAGAAAGCAGCAAAAGATAGGAAAAAGATAATTTCTGTTGGAAGGCTTGAGCCTCAAAAAGGCTTTGATCTTTTAATTCAAGCTTTTTCAAAAATTAAAGAAGATTTTTCTGATTGGGATCTTTATATATGGGGTGAGGGGACGGAGAGAGGCTTTTTAGAAAGTTTGATAAAATCTAATGGTCTTGATAAAAGAGTTTATTTGTCTGGAACTCTTCACAATATTGAAGAAGCATTAGAGCAAGGAGATATTTTTGTATGCTCTTCACGATATGAGGGATTTCCTAATGCGTTGTGTGAAGCGATGGCTTACGGATTGCCGGTTATTTCTTTTAATTGTCCAAGCGGCCCATCTGAGATAATTCGTCATGAACATGATGGTTTATTGGTTGGGTGTGAAGATTTAAATTCTTTAAGTCTGGCATTAAGCAAGTTAATAAAAGATAAGGCATTAAGAGAAAATTTGGCTGAAAATGCAAAGCAAATATCAGTTCGTTTTGATGAAAACATAATTGTAGATAAGTGGATAAATGTGCTTGCTCAAGACTTTATTCAGATGTGATAGAAGCCGAAGAACCTTATAAGTTTATAAAAAGGATTTAAAAAATATGTTACCTAAGTTAATTTTAGATAATGAAAAAAAGCTAGGAGATTTTGGAAAAATTCAATCTGGTTATCCTGTGAATTTGTGTAAAGAAGAAGTAGCTAGAACATATTTAAATACTTTAAAAGGAAAAAATCTAAAATTTTTAGATGTGGGGGCTGGAGATAAAAAACTAGTTTATCTATTAGGAATAAAAAAAAATTTAGAATTCGATGAATCTTTTTATAAGAGAAACCTTGAAGATTTTGATAAAAGATTTGAATATTTCGCATTAGATATTGTTTCACATAACCAGCCTAATTATATTATAGGGGATGTTTGTGAAGAAAGTTTTATTAATGAGCAATCACAATATATTGGTATTTTTGATGTAATCTATAGTAATAATGTTTTTGAGCATTTAAAAAAGCCGTGGATTGCAGCAAGAAACATTTTGAAGCTCTTAAAACCAGGCGGTATATGTATAACAATTGCGCCTTTTTCATTGAGGTATCATGAAGTTCCTCAAGATTACTTTCGATATACTCACACTGGACTTGCTTCATTGTTTGAAGACCCAGAGGTAAATATGCTTGTATCTGGGTATGATCTGCTGGGTAGACGTAATAATTGGCAAGGGAATGGAGATGCAAATGATGTGGTGCCCTTAGATAAGTTTGGAGCTTTTCGGGAAAATTGGTTTGTGATAACTGTTATACAAAGGAGGGAGAATGCGTAATCTTACAAAAAGATTGAAAGAAGCTAAAAATACCATCTTGGAAGATCTTTATGATGCTGCACGATCAAGATCTTTTGTAAGAAGACTTCAATTATCTTCTCAGCAAGAACGGATTTTAAGACAACTACAAGAAAATGGAGTAGCTTTAGTTAAAGATTTTTATCCACGTGAACAGTGTGAATTTTTAAAAGAAAAATTAGAAGGTTATCTTAAAGAGGCTCAAGGAGATAAAGATTTTGAATCAGGAGCTTATCTTCGTTATTATGACTTTATGGATTACGACCAAGGAGTTAGGCGAATTCATCATGTAGAGAAAGAAATACCTGAATTGGTAGAATTCCGACACAATAAATTTGTATTAGATATCGCTAGTGCTTATTTTGGCAAACCAATGTTTAGTCAAATTCTTATTTCTCAACATAATGTGGTAACAAACGGCACAAACCGTTATCATCATGTAGATCAATTTGGCAAACAATTTAAATCATTTTTATATTTGGAGGATGTTGATTTAAACAAAGGTCCGTTTACATATATTTTAGGTAGTCATCGCAATCATTATATAAGATTAAAGAAACAAATAATTGGCAATAAAATTGGAAGTCCAACAAGTTTTTATGAAGAAGATGTTAAAAACATTTTAAATAGAGAAACTGCTTTTTGTGGAAGCGCTGGGAGTTTACTTTTAGCTGACGTACGAGGAATTCATAGAGGAATGCCGCAAAAAACATCATCACGTTCAATTTTAATGAATTATATTTACCCGACTCCGGGTGATAGATTTCCAGACAAGTAGAGTAGAGAGAGGAAAAAATGGATTTAGAAACCTTTACAAAAACCAAGAAGCATGATGCAGCAGATGGTGTTTATATTATTGCTGAAATTGGTATTAATCACAATGGAGATTTAGACATTGCTAAGCAATTAATTGATATGGCAAAAATAGCTGGTTGCGATGCAGTTAAATTTCAAAAAAGAACAATTGATATTGTTTATACACCTGAGTTATTAGCATCATTTAGAGAAAGCCCTTGGGGTACTACACAGCGTGCACAAAAAGAAGGTCTTGAATTTGGTAAAGCAGAATATGATGAAATCAATCGTTTTTGCAAGGAAGTTGGTATTGATTGGTCCGCTTCAGCATGGGACATTGAAAGTCAAAAATTTCTAGCACAATACAATTGTCCTTTCAATAAAGTTGCTTCAGCTATGATAACTAATTTACCTTTTCTTGAGACTGTAGCTGCTGAAGGCAAAGTGACTTTTGTTTCAACTGGTATGAGCACATATGAAAACATAGACAAAGCGGTGGCCATTTTTAATAAGCATAATTGCCCATTTATATTACTTCATACAGTTTCAACATATCCTTCTAAAGAAGAAGAGCTGAATTTACGTTGCATCCAAACTCTTCAGCAAAAATATAGTGTGCCGGTGGGATATAGTGGGCATGAGGCATCTGTCTCTCCATCTTTAGTTGCAGTAATGCTTGGTGCAGTCGCAATTGAGCGCCATATTACATTAGATCGTGCAATGTATGGAAGTGACCAAGCTGCCTCACTAGAAAAAGATGGACTTGAGCGTTTGGTTGGCATGATTCGTAAAATTCCAGTTGTGCTTGGTGATGGAGTAAAACGCTTTGAAGAGCGTGAACAACAAGTTGCTAAAAAATTAAGATACTGGGAAGAAGAAACTCCTAAGCTAAAGGTTGTTGGGGCTTAATGACAGGTAGAGTTGGGATAATTGTTCAAGCCCGTATGGGGTCTACACGATTGCCAGGGAAATCTCTTATGCCTCTGGCAGGAGAGCCTTTGGTTGGTCGAATTTTAGAACGTCTTAAACGAACTAACCGTTCGGATAGGATTATCCTAGCTATTCCTAACAAAAGTTCTGATGATCCACTTGAAGCTTTGGGAAAAAAGTGTGGCGTTGAGGTTTTTCGTGGATCAGAAAACAATCTTTTAGATCGTTATTATCAGGCGGCTTGTGAATATGGCTTAGAAACTGTAATTAGATTCCCTGCTGACAATCCTGTGCCTGAACCAGAAGAAATAGACAAAATTATTGATTATCATCTAAATAATGAGTTTGATTTTTGTTCGAATCTCTCTCAAGTTTTTAAGAATGAGTATCCTGATGGTATTGGGGCAGAGGTCTTTAATTTCAAGAAATTAGAGTTTTTTTGGAAAAATGAAAGAGACCTAGAAAAGTTAGAACATGTTCATTTGAATTTTTTTAATTACAAGTCGCAGACATCTGAGCCTGGAATTAAGGTATCAACGATACCATGCCCTAAGGATTTTTCAAAACCAGAGGTTATCCTAGATGTAAATACGCCTGAGGATTATAAATTTATGAGTGCTTTGTATGATGCTCTGTATCCTAAAAACCCATTATTTCATATCACTGATATTTTAAATTGGTTGGATACAAAGCGTTAAATTATCAAAAGAAAATTAAAGATAAGAGTTATTAATGACAGTTTACTGTTTTGATATTGATGGTACTATTTGTACGAACACGGAAGGAGTTTATGAAAGTGCTCAGCCACTTTTAGGGACTGTTAATTTGGTCAATTCTTTGTATGAGCAAGGTCATTATATTATTCTGCAGACAGCAAGAGGTTCTTCAACAAAGATTGATTGGAAACCTCTGACTGAAAGTCAGCTTAAAAAATGGGGATTGAATTATCATGAACTTCACTTTGCAAAACCAACTGCTGATGTTTACATTGATGATAAAGCAATTAATGCTTTCCAGTGGCATGCATTACAACTAGATCCTATTAAAATTTTGGAGTCCCATAAGAATGTCTGACCGTCTTGTCTATATGAATGGGGATCTTATCCCTGAGTCTCAAGCAAAGTTATCGATCTATGATTCAGCGCTTATGTTCGGAGACATGGTATTTGAGATGACACGTTCTTTTAATAAAAAGCAATTTTTATTAAGAGAGCATCTGGAGCGGTTATATGTAGGGCTCAAAATTTTAAGAATTCCGCTGCAAATGTCAATCGAAGAGATGGAAAAAGCTTGTTACGAGACAATTGAAGCTAACGATAGCTTTTTTGGTGTGGATGATGAACATCGTCTTATGATTAATGTGACTCGTGGAACTCTTGGAATTTATCAAGATGTTGTTGGGATCCACAAAGGCCCTAATGTTATTATAGCTGACTTTCCTTTACGCTGGACTGTGCGTGGTATGAGTAAATTATTCAAAGAAGGTATTAATCTCGTTACACCTGCTCAGCGTCAGATTCCGGCTAACCTCTTAGACCCTAAGATTAAAAACCGCAGTCGCATTCATTACCTAACAGCCAATATTCAAGTTTCAGACTATCAAGGCGAAAACAATTGGGCTCTTTTACTTGACCAAGAGGGTTTTATAACTGAAGGAACAGGCTCTAATTTTTTTCTTGTGAAAAATGAGAGAATCTACACGCCAAGACCTATTCATATATTGAGAGGGGTAAGTAGAGACTATGTAATTTCTACTCTTGCTAAGCAATTAGGATTGGAAGTTGTGGAAACTGACCTTGAGTGTTATGATTTAGCAACAGCTGACGAAGCTTTTATGACAGCTACACCTTTTTGTATTCTTCCTGTAGCTTCTTTTAATGGAGTAAAATTGAAGGAAAGCGTTTCAGGAAAAATTACCAATTCTCTTTTGGCTCAGTGGTCTAAAAATGTTGGAATTGACATTATTAAGCAGATAAAAGTTTGGGATGAAGGATACACAGAAAATTTATCTGCGCCAACCCCGTATAAATTTAAAGCAGTAAAGTAAGGCTTGAAATATGCAGCCTTTACTAATCGGCCTTATGCAGGGTCGGCTTTTGCCGCCTTATGAAGGAAGATTTCAAGCATTTCCGGCAGCTAATTGGGAGCAGGAATTTTATTCTGCTCAAAAGCTTGGATTGTGCTGTATTGAGTGGATTTATGAAAAACCCCATGAACAAGATAATCCACTTAAAAACATAGAGGGTATTCATAAACTTCAAGCAATCATATCCAGAACAGGTGTGCAGGTAAAATCAATTTGTGCCGATTATTACATGATAGAGCGGCTTATCATTGATGGTTGTGTGCAAACTCATAATGTTGAACATTTGTTATGGCTTTTAAATCAGGCTAAAGAATTAGACATTATTTATATGGTTTTGCCTTTTGTTGATTCATCTTCTTTGAAGAATGAGCGAACTTTGCAACCTGTTTGCGAAATGCTAAAAAGTATTTTGAAAGAAGCAGAAAAGGTGAATATTGAAATTCATCTTGAGGCTGATTTGCAGCCATTAGTTTTTAGAAGTATTTTTGAAGAAGTTAATCACCCTCTTTTGAAAATGAACTATGATATTGGTAATAGTGCATCTTTGGGGTATGATCCGGATGAAGAGCTATTTTTATTAGGTGAATATCTTGGTAGTGTTCATATAAAAGATCGTCTTTATCAAGGGAAAACGGTACCTTTGGGAACAGGAAATGCTGATTTTAAAAAGTGTTTTAAGTGGTTTAAAAAATTGCAATTTAATAGGTGGTTTATATTGCAAGCCGCTAGAGGAAAAGAGGGTGAAGAGCTGCAACATATTAGTAAGAATATATTGTTTATTGAAAATTTCTTCTCGAATGGTGATGCATGAGAATGCTTAATTTAGGTGCGGGGCCAAAATGGAAGAATCCAGATTGGCTTGTTCTTGATCACAAAATTATGAAAAGAAGGGATTGTGCATGGCGCCTTCCTTTTCCAAATGAACATTTTGATATTATCTTTAGTAGTCATATGGTAGAACATATTCCCCATTCTAAGATCGATGAAGTTTTATTCGAGTGTAATAGATGTTTAAAGTCAGATGGTTTGTTGAGGCTTGTATGTCCTGATTTGGAAATTGTTGCTAATGCATATACAAATAAAGATATAGCGTTAATGGAAAGATTTATTGTTGAAGATCCAACCATTAGAAAAGATTTAGGAATTGGGGGCTCATTTATGAACTTCCTAATTTCAAATGGAAGTGATTCTCTTCTTATTTCAAGAAATGGAGAACTTATAGCAGGGTATGCTCATTTATATGCCTATGATTTTGAGATGATGAAAAACTTATTAGACAGGAATGGTTTTAAGCAAGCTACAAAATGTCAGTTTTTAGAATCAAGTAACAAAATTTTTAATGAGCCCTTACATCCAACTAACCAACCTGCAGAATGGAGAGATGAGTGCCATTGGGCTTCATATGAAGAGTTAACAGGTTTTGATAGAGATCCACTTACAAGTTTGTTTGTGGAAGCAAAAAAAGATTTTATTCCTGAAAAAAGAAGAAGCCAGTTTGGGGCTCCAAGTGTGAGAGGATTAGATCCCATAAATTTCTCTTTTAGATCAATGTTGTATGCTTTTTTTACATTTTCTGGATTTAAAATAAAACGGACTATAGAAACAAAAGGAGAATATTTTTTTAATTTAATGCAGAGAATTTTTAAAAGATTTGTTAGAAGCTTTAAGTTATGAGTTCTTTTTTTCAACAAAAAGTAGTCTTTGTTGCAGGATCTTCACGAGGAATTGGTTTTTCTATAGCTGAGCATTTCCTTAAAGAAGGTGCTTGTGTTGCCTTAAGTGGACGTGATGAATCAGCATTAGAAACTGCCTATCAAAAATTAAGTTTAGAGTTTTCTTCAAATAAAATTCTTAAAATCAAAGCGGATCTTTGTAAGGAAAATGATATAAAGCAAGCCCTTAAAGATGTTCATTCTCAATTTAAAAGAATCGACTGTGTTGTGGCTAATGTTGGAAGTGGGCGAGAAAAACCAAATTTAGAATTTGATGAAGAAATTCTTGTTCAAAGTTTCCAAATGAATTTAAAAGGGAGTTTGCTTTTAGCGAAATATGCTATGGAGTATTTTAAGTCTCAAAAATCGGGAAATCTGATTTTTATAAGCTCCATTGCTGGCATTGAAGACATTAATGCTCCAATTGGGTATAGTGCTCATAAAGCAGCTTTGATTGCTGCATCAAAAAAATTAGCTCGATTAGGTGGAGCGGATAATATTAGAGTGAATGTTATAGCTCCAGGTAATATCTATTTTAAAGGTGGTGGTTGGGATAGAAAGCTTAAAGAGAATAA
The DNA here is from genome assembly GCA_027328625.1 of Candidatus Paracaedibacteraceae bacterium. Lineage (GTDB taxonomy): Bacteria > Pseudomonadota > Alphaproteobacteria > Paracaedibacterales > CAIULA01 > CANJLN01. Next base: position 12,452 of record DAHVSZ010000006.1, read on the forward strand.
AAAACTGGTGGAAGAATATATTCGAAAAGAGGTTTCTCTTAAATGCTTGGGGGAACCAAGAGATGTAGCGCAGGCTGCAATCTTTTTAGCATCTGATAAAGCAAAATTTATAACTGGAAGTGTAATGGTGGTAGACGGTGGACAAACAAGATCATTCTAGATGGATTCAACACGCTCAAGAGGCATTTGAAAATTCCATAAAAGTTAAAGAACAAGTGATCAAAGGACATTTGGATATTTTGGTTCAGATGGGGAAAATTATCACAAACTCCATTCAAAATGGCGGAAAGCTTTTTTTGTGTGGTAATGGTGGATCAGCTGCTGATGCCCAGCACTTAGCTGCTGAACTTTTGGTACGTTTAAGGCCCCATGTCAATCGCCAATCTCTGCCAGCAATTTTTCTAGCAATGGATATGTCTACTATTACTGCATGTGGTAACGATTATAGTTTTGAGGATATTTTTGCGCGCCCATTAGAAGGGTTAGGTAACAAAGGGGATGTTTTATTAGGAATTACAACTTCAGGGAAGTCACCAAATGTTTTATCAGCATTTAGTAGGGCAAAGAAGATGGGAATAACAACCTTAGGTTTCCTAGGTTGTAAAGGTGGCCCTGCTTTGGAATTGTGCGACAATGCATTTGTGGTGCCGTCCGATAATACAGCACGCATTCAAGAAAGTCATATTACAGCGGGTCATGTTGTAATGGAGTTTGTTGAAGAAATGTTATTAGATTCTAGACCAAAAAGTGTTGCAAGTTGATGATTTCTGTAAAAGAAAATTTTTGTCTAAAAGAGCGTCCGATTGTTATTACCGGTGGTGCAGGTTTATTAGGTTTTAAGCATGCAGAAGCAATTGCTGAAATGGATGGTATTCCTATCTTGATTGACATTAATAAAGAGAAATTAGATGAAGCAGTTATACAATTAAAAAAGTCGCACAACGCTGTAGTAGCTTCTTATGTTTGTGATATTACGGATAAATCTCAGCTTGAAGGTGTCCTCGCTTCAATTTTGAAAGAATATGGTCACGTAGATGGTTTGATCAATAATGCAGCTGTCGATCCCAAGGTTGATGATAATGGATTGAGTTCTTCTCGATTGGAAAATTATCCTTTGTCAAGTTGGAATGATGAAATAAAAGTGGGGTTGACAGGGGCACTCTTATGCAGCCAAGTGTTTGGATCTTATATGGCTGAACAAAATAAAGGGGTCATTATTAATATTGCTTCTGATCTTGGAATAATTGCCCCAAACCAAAGTCTTTATCATCAAGAGGGTGTTGAAGAAAATCAACAACCTGTTAAACCTGTAACATATTCAGTTATCAAGCATGGTCTAATTGGTTTAACACGTTATTTGGCAACATATTGGGCAGAAAAAGGAGTGCGTTGCAACGCTTTAGCTCCTGGTGGCGTTTTTAATAATCAGAATGACACATTTATTCAAAGAATAGAGACTCTAATTCCAATGAGACGTATGGCAAATATAGATGAGTATAAATCGGCAATAGTTTTTCTGATATCGGATGCTTCATCCTATATGACAGGGGCAGTTCTAAACATTGATGGGGGCAGGACCTGTTGGTAAAGCGATCGCTATGTTTATTGATTCGAATAAGAAACATGATTTTATTGTCGCTTTAGATAAGGCGATAGATTTATTTACTGATCAATTAATTAAGAAAGATCCTAAATTCTTTTTCTATAGGAATGCAAATTTACAATTTGCTTTAGAGAAATATCTCTATTTTACCTATTCCCATAATCCAATTCTTATGCAATCGTTTTTGGGTCAAACTGATTTAGAAAGTGATGATAAAATTCTTGTAAGGCTAGCAAAATTTATGGGAGGGACAATTAAATACTGTCCGAAAAGGTTTGCATGGCTTAAACGGAAAATAAAAGACTCAAGACTAATAATTCTCGATCTTTTTTCCAAAATTAATGTTAAACGAAATGAAATTAATAAAGGAAAGCTTCTTTTTTTTGTAGAGCAAGAAAAATTTAAAAATTATTTTGAACCAATTACTTCAAAAATTTCTATTTTTAACTGGGCTTATCTTATAAGAGACAATTTAAAGTTAGTTAAACTCTTAGAATCTCAAAAGTTTTCTTATCTCCAGTATGCACCTTTTTTTCGATATCGGTTATTAGGCAAATCTAGTAAAGGAATGACAGAGTTTAGATTTTTACTAAGAGATTTTGATGCCTTATATGACCTGCTATTAAGAGAAAAACCAATTAAAATTGTTCTGGCAGAAGGTAATTCAACGCAACATGAATTAATAAATCAAGTGAGTAAAGTCCTTGGTATCCCTGTTGTGTGTATTCAGCAAGGTTGGTCACCGATTGTTCATACGGGTTTTCGTCATATGAGTTACGATAAAATGCTTGTATGGGGACAGGGATTTGCTGATCTTTTGCAAACTCATAATCCAGAACAGAAGTTTATTGTGACAGGGAGCCATGTAATTTCTCCTCGAGCTGGGAAAAGTGCAACAAGTAAAGTGCTCACTTTTTTTATTCCAAACAATAGGGAATATATCAAATATGATCGTATTATTACGAGTGCTGACTTAGAGAGTTTTTATGAATTAATTTTATGGACAGCCCAAGAATTTCCTGATTTCTTGATTAATATTCGTGAACATCCAGGTGCTCCTTTGTCAAAGGTTGAAAAGTTAATGTTAAAAGGTGAAAATATAAAATTTTCTCCTTCTACAGCTGTAAGCTTGGATAGTGTATTGTCACAAACTACTATAGGTATTACTTTTCACTCAACAACTATTCTTGAATGCGTTGCTTGTGGTATTCCAACTCTAATAATTAACCCTGCAACTTCATATAAATTTGAACCTGATACCACAGCTTATGGACTATCGAAAGAAGTGGTGAATTTAGAGCAGGCAAAAGAAATATTATTAGATATCATTCATAATAACTCTATTTCTTCTCTTTCCAAAGAGATAAAAAGAAGATTTAATGAGACTTTCTTTCCATATAATAAAGAAAAATCAATTCAAAATATTTTAAGGCACATAAAAATAAAGTAAGCAGTAAAACTCAATCATGACAACAAGATTTCACAATTATTATCAACGATGGCTACAAACACTATATTCTAAAACTTTAAAAAAAATTCCTCTTTGCTTGGAAAAAATTGGCAGTGACTATGGTGGGTGGTTTGTGCCTGTTGATTTAGTTAAATCAAATTGGATTTGTTATTTGGGTGGTGTTGGCGAAGATATCACCTTTGATCTAGGTTTAGTTGAACGGTTTAATTGTCAGGCGTTTGCTTTTGACCCAACTCCACGCGCTATAGCTCATGTGGGAAAAATAGGCCCTGTTAAAAATTTTCATTTCCTTGAATTAGGGTTGTGGTCTTGCGCTAAAGAGCTTTACTTTTACGTGCCAAAGGATCCAACTCATGTGTCTCACTCAGTTACCAATCTTCAAGGTACAGACGATTATTTTGTAGCTAAGTGTGATTCAATTGATCATATTATGAGTGGTCTCGGTCATAAAAATCTTGATTTGCTAAAGCTAGATATAGAGGGTGCTGAACATGAAGTGATTTCTTCGCTTCTTCAAAAAAATATATTTCCGCAAGTTGTGTGTATTGAATTTGATCAACCAGATACTATTTTTAGGATGTTAAAAACTCATCTGAAATTAACTTTAAAGGGTTATAAACTTTTTTATGTAGATGGATGGAACTTAACCTTTGTTCATAAGCAAGCAATTTTGAAATCTGAAAAAAAATAATGACACTTCCTCGAATCAGTTTTGGGATTATTGTTTTAAATGGCAATCCATTTATTCCATACACACTTTCTGCTTTATATCCTTTTGCTCATGAGATTTTGGTAGTAGAAGGGGCAGCACCAAGTGCCGTTAACATTGCAACCCTTGAGGGACACTCAAATGATGGAACTCTCGAAACCTTATATGATTTTAAAAAAGAACACGATCCCGACAATAAAATAAAAATCATTACAGCCGAAACTGAAGGTCATCCCAATGGTTTCTGGCCGGGTGAAAAAGATCAACAAAGCCAAACCTATGCTAAATATGCGACAGGCGATTATCTATGGCAAGTTGATATTGATGAATTTTATCAGCCGCAACATATGGAAAAAATTATCCATATGTTGCAAGCGGATCCTGAAATTACTCATATGTCTTTTAAGCAGATAACTTTTTGGGGTGGGCTTGATTATTGGGTTGATGGGCCATTTTTGCAAAGGGGGGCTGATATCTATAATCGTCTCTTTAAATGGGGGAAAGGATACACCTATAAAACTCACAGACCACCAACAGTTTTAGATGAACAAGGTCAGGATGTAAAAAAACTAAAGAGCATTAATGGCAATCAATTGGCAAAACATGGTATCTATCTGTACCATTATTCTTTGTTGCTTCCGAAACAAGTGCAGGAAAAATGTGAATATTACGGCAGTGCACCTTGGGCAGCAAGAAATAAGGCACAACAGTGGGCGGTCAGTGTTTATGGTCAGTTAAAACAGCCTTTTAGAGTACATAATGTGTATGATCATGTTAGCTGGCTTGAAAGATATAAAGGTGAGCATCCAGAAATTGTACAAAAGATGATGCAAGATCTAAAAGCAAATGGGCAGTATGAGCTTAGAGATAATAAAGACATCGAAAAACTATTATCAAAACTCTATTATAAAGTTGCAAGATTCTTTTTGAAGAGATTTGCGAAGTACTGGCAAAATTGCTTCGTATAAATTCTGTTATTCTTGTAGAAACATCTATAGCTGACAGCATATAATTTTGCTACAATTTTTTCAAGAATAACCCTTTCATTCAAAATCTTCCCAAAATCCAAATAAGCAGCTAAGATACGTCCATTACCAATACTCAAAAATTAAGTTTAAATAATGTCGATACAGCCTGATCATTGGATACGCAAACAAGCCATAGAAAATGGAATGATTGAACCCTTTGTGGAATCACAAAAACGTGAAGGGGTTATATCGTATGGGCTTTCTTCATATGGCTATGATGCACGCGTCGCCAGCGAATTTAAGATTTTCACCAATGTTGATAGTGCTGTTGTTGACCCAAAAAATTTCTCGCCAAACAGCTTAGTTCATAGAGAAGCCGATGTTTGTATTATCCCACCAAACAGTTTCGTTTTGGGACGCACGGTTGAATATTTTAGAATCCCACGTGATACATTGGTTGTGTGTTTAGGTAAATCGACTTATGCTCGCTGTGGTATTATTGTGAATGTGACTCCTCTTGAGCCTGAATGGGAAGGTCACGTAACTTTAGAATTTTCCAACACAACACCTCTGCCAGCTAAAATTTATGCCAATGAGGGTGTCTGTCAGTTCCTTTTTTTCCGCTCCGAAGAACCTTGCGAAGTTTCTTATAAAGACCGTCAGGGTAAATACATGTGCCAAACTGGCGTAACCTTGCCAAAATTATAAGAGGCTTTAATGACAACAAGTATTAGAATTGTTGGAGGCAATCCTCTTAAAGGATCCATTCGCATCAGAGGTGCTAAAAACGCAGCACTTCCTTTAATGACAGCAGCTCTTTTAACAGACGAAACATTAACACTAACTAATGTTCCTTGTTTAACTGACATTCAAACAATGGCTGAATTATTGGCTCAACATGGAGTGTACATTAACCATACTCCTGGTAGCTATACTTATGAGTTAAAAGCACAAACAATTACCAACACAACTGCGCCCTATGATTTGGTCAGTAAAATGAGAGCCTCTATTTTAGTTCTTGGGCCATTATTGGCACGTTGTGGACAGGCAAAAGTATCTCTTCCAGGTGGTTGTGCTATTGGAACCCGTCCAGTTGATATTCATCTAAATGGTCTTAAACAATTGGGCGCGCATATTGAACTCAGTGAAGGCTATATCCACGCATCAGCCCCCAATGGATTAGTTGGCGCAAATGTTACAATGCCACTTGTCAGTGTAACAGCAACTGAAAATCTGATGATGGCAGCAACTTTGGCTAAAGGTGAAACGCGCTTAATCAATGCGGCTCGTGAACCAGAAGTTGTGGATCTTGCAAATTGTTTAATAGCAATGGGTGCAAGAATTACAGGCGCTGGAACAGACTCCATTATTATTGAAGGGGTAAGTCATTTGCATAAAGCCACCCATGATGTACTCCCTGATCGAATTGAAACTGGCACTTATGCTATGGCTGCTATTATCACAGATGGCGACCTTGAGTTAACCCATACAAGTCTATCTTTGATTCCTAGCATTACATCAGTTTTGCAACAAGCAGGAGCAGATATTCAAGCAACCACCAATGGCGTGAGAGTCAAAGCTTCTTTATCACCAATTATAGGGGTAGATGTCATGACTGAGCCATACCCTGGATTTGCCACAGACCTGCAAGCACAAATAATGGCAATTATGACCATTTGCCAAGGTGCATCCATGATTACAGAAACAATTTTTGAAAACCGTTTTATGCATGTACCTGAGCTTTGTCGTATGGGGGCAAATATTACAGTGCATAATTCTTCAGCACTTGTTCGAGGAGTTCCCTATTTAAGTGGCGCACAAGTGATGGCAACTGACCTTAGAGCTTCGGTTTGCTTAGTTTTAGCAGGCCTTGCTGCCAGAGGTGAAACCACTATTAGTCGCATTTACCATCTTGATCGTGGTTATGAGAAATTAGAAGAAAAGCTATGCAATTGTGGTGCTAGTATTGAAAGGATAGCTGCTTAGATGTAGATAGAAGAAGTATACGTGTCCCTCCGGCTTGACCGGAGGGCCTTTATCCTTTGGTCAAGCCAAAGGAAAACTATACTTCTTATTTTATTAAAAGACACTAATCATCATTATTTTATAATGAGCTTGCTATAGTTTATCTAATTGAAATATTTCGTAGTTTTTTAAAGTTTATTATTAATAAATGATTAGGTCTTGTGTGAGATTATTATGAAATAAAAGACCAACAAATTGTTTACAAACTCGTCGATGCTTATATTAAAAACTAAAAGGCTTGTTAATCATAAGTACTTTCACCAGTTTATAATCGCTGTTATTCTTATCAACAGCGTGGTTTTGGGGCTACAAGCTTCATCTTCAACACGAATTTATTATGACAACTATTTGTCAATTGTTGATAAATTATGCCTTACAATATTTATCTTTGAACTTAGTTTAAGAATTCTTACTGACAGAAGTCAATTCTTCAAAAATGGATGGAATATTTTTGATGTTATTATTATTGGCTTTTCATGTATTGCTGGCATCAGCCATATAACAGTTCTTAGAGGATTTCGAGTCATTCGTGTTTTGCATTTGGTCTCTGAATTTCCAATGCTTGAAAGAGTTGTCAAAGGAATGATCTTGTCCTTACCAGGAGTTGGTGCCGCTATTACGCTTCTTATAATAATTTTCTATATGGCAGCTGTTATGGCAACAACTTACTTTGGGGAAAGTTTTCCTGATTTATTTGGAACGATAGGGGCATCTATTTATACTTTATTCCAAGTGATGACACTCGAAAGTTGGTCAACGGGAGTAGTGAGACCTGTGATGGTCAAATTCTCTTATGCATGGATGTTCTTCGTTCCATTCATTATGATGACAACTTATATTATTTTGAATCTTTTTATTGGTATTATTGGTCATGCTATTCAGTCTGTTGAAAAACATCATCAAAGAAAAAATTCTAATAGTCGTGATATAGAGGATATAGCAAAACGTCTTGAGCTCATCGAAAGATGTCTGCAACACGAAATACGCAGGCGTAGATCAATGAAGGATTGAAATGGTTTTTTTTAAAGAAATATCCTGTTACTCTTAAATAATTAACGTTGGTTAGATATTAATACTAAGCTAAATATTGCTGTTTTTAATACTGAATTAGCGTTAATATTAAAATATTAGGAGTGACCATGTCTGAACCATCATTTACACCACTTAAGTTACTGGCACAAGATGCAGAAGAAATTCACATCCTGTCAGTTCATCTGCAAGATGGTCTCTTTCCTTTAACTTCTATGCATTTTGAGAAAGAGGATAAAACTTTTTCTTGCCTAGTTAATCGTTTTTGTTGGGAACATGTGGATGCTCATCCAAATGAAAATCGATACTATCGAGTTCACACAGGTCTTGTTTTCTCTAATGTATTTGCCGTTCACCAACGTAATTTTGATCAAAAACATGAACAACGCATTTTGAATTTATTGATGATGACCGTGGAAGAACACAAAAATAGCAAAAAAACCATTCATCTTCTATTTTCAGGTGATAAAGAAATTAAGCTTGAAGTAAAATCAATCCAATGTCATTTTGGCGATATAGATCATCCTTGGTCTACAAGTAAAAAACCAACTCACCTCCATGAACATTTAGAAGAATTAGAGAAAAAAAGTGCTTAATTATTTCTATTGAATTCTAAAGTTATTCGATTATATAAGTTAAATATATTGTATTATTGTTGTGTAATAATGAAAAAAATAAAAGCAATAGCGCTAAGTTTATTTTTAAGTACAAGTCTTGGTTGGACGGCTGATGGTGATGATTTCTTTCCAGGGTTTAAAAAAGGATTTCTAAAGAGAGAAGGAGCAGCAGCTGCTGCTGCTAAGTCACCAGATATATCAACTGCGACCAGAGAATTGGATTTGGTTATTGGCGATTTAGGCAGATATTCTGTTGATGAAACTTTAAAATCAACTCTTGTTACGAAGACGAGAGAACTATTTTCTAATATTTTTTCAGGAAAATTAGATGCGGTTTATTCTTCACGAGAATATTATTATACATGGTTAAAAGCTCGCTCATTAAGAAACACAGATCTCAGGTCTGAAGGGGTAGACTTATGGGGTAATGGAATTGCGATGCAGCTTGTAAAAGCTTATGAAGTACTTGATCATATTTTTATATCTGGTTTATTAGATTATCTTGATGGTCTGCCAGATGGTGCTGATAAATTAAGAAAAGAGTTTTTTTTGCTCTATAGAGGAAGCAATCGATCTTGTGGAAAATTAATAGCATTAAAACCCGAATGGGCTGAATACTTCCCAAAATATCCTATAGAAGATGTTCCTATAATTGGTTATTACCAAGATACAACCTTACCTGACCGTCCTTATAAGCTCTATTTAATGAATAATGGCAAGGAATATAGTGGTGCAAAAACAGTTCCAAGCCCGAGCCTCAGTACCTATCAATGGGGTGAATTTTCCATGATGACTCCAACAAAATCTCTTTCAGGCGATCGTATAGTATTAGATCAAACAAATGATGGGTTTATTCTCGACAAACAAGGAAAATTAGTCGCTCAAAATGGAACAGCTGTTTTTGCTTCAACAGAATGGGCCCCTGGAAGGTCTACGGCTTATAGGTATGAATTCGACGATGATCTTGGGAGAATGGTTTTTAGATCTGTGGATGATAGCTATTTAGGTGAAATTATCGATGTTGCAGGGGGAATTGATCAACTTCTAACAGAACAGCTCATTTTTATCCCTGATTCTGAATATACTTTGGCAGAAGGCTGGAGGATAGATAGAGAAGATTCTAGAGAATTACTGCCTTTCTTGTATGCTTTAAAAGCAAATACCAGAGATAAGGGGTTATCGATATTATTAGAGGAACTCATTACTTTAATGAGAAAATCTTTAGAAGATAGGGCCATGACAGATGATGCACTTTATTTAAAAAGAACCGCGGGTGATATTTTAAAAGCTCCTTTTCCTGTAGTGCCTAGACATATAGAAGATAAAAGTACTTTAGTTGCTGCAAGTGCTGCTGCAGGAGCTGAAAATAAAACAACGACTCTGGTAGTACCTGTTGGGACAGTGAGTGCTACTGCTTCTGTTTCTGCTTCTGAATCAACAGGAGCAACAGGAGGCACCGGAGCACTGAAGGAAAAAGAAATGCCTGAAGTAGTTCCAACTTCACCAACTGAGGTTGAGGTTGCACAAAAAGAAACAAGATTAACTGCCGCTAAAGCTGCTATGGAACCTCCAGTAAAACCAGCTAAAAAGAAAAATATAGGCGGCCCTCTCAAAGAGCCTGCGGAAGCCCCTTCTTCAGCGGCAGCAACAACAATAGATGCTGTTGAAGCAGCAGCATTAGGAAAACTTGAACAATTAAGACATCTAAAACCTAGTGAAGTTAGTGCAATCTTATCAGAGATGGCATCTCAATTGAGCAGTGTTGGTATTGACGCTTCTTCTGAAAAAGTCAGAGGCAGAGGCTCTCATTTTGCCAAAGGCCTGAAATCAACAGTAACAGGTGCTAAAGCGGCTGTGTCTTTAGTAAGGCGTCCTGTGAAGCAAGGATTTCAAGTCGGAACTCTAAGGAAGATTGTTAAAGATTTTGCAGCAAGAGCAAGATTAATTAGCATATCTAAAGCTAAAGCCGCAGGGGGAGCCGGTGGTAGACCTTAATCTAAAATACTTGCATCAAAGATTTTGGCATTTTATCTTGCTATAAGAAACCATAAGTTCTGATTTTACATGCGCAAATTTACAGATTCAAAACTGCTAATCGCCAGCCATAACAACGGCAAGGTTCGTGAAATTGGAGAACTATTAAAACCATTCGGTTTAGAGGTGGTTTCAGCTTCTGATCTAAACATCGAAGAGCCAGAAGAAACAGAAGTAACTTTTGAAGGGAATGCTCTTTTAAAAGCAACGTATTGCGCAAAGCAAAGCAATCTTCCATCATTGGCTGACGACAGTGGTTTGGTTGTACCTGCACTTAATGGGGCACCTGGCGTTTATTCAGCGCGTTGGGCAGGGCCTGAGCGTGATTTCACAAAAGCTATGAAGCGTGTTGAAGATGAAATGAAAGAAAAAAAAGACCGTTCGGCTTATTTTATTTGTTGTTTAGCCCTTGCTTGGCCGAATGGGCATAGTGAAATCTTTAAAGGTCGCTGGGACGGACATTTGGTTTTTCCACCTCGAGGGCAATATGGTTTTGGTTACGATCCCATCTTTGTTCCAAAAGGCTATAACATGACAGCGGCAGAAATGGTCCCAGAAAAAAAGCACGCGCTCTCTCATCGAGCGCATGCTTTTAAACAATTAGTTGAAAACTGTTTTGGTTAAGGAGCAACCCTACCGCTTGTGTGTCTTCTCAGTCTAAGTTCAGTTTGCATCCACGCAGCCAATCCTTCCGGTCTTGTCATCTTTCCAAGACTATGTTGCTCTTCTACCTGCCGACGTATAAGTTCAGCAAATGCAAAAACTGTATCCATTGAATCTGGATGGGTGGGACTTTTAATAACAGGAGATAATAAAGGAGCAGCTCCTTTAGGGGAGCCAGTTCCCACAGCTATAGTAGGAGGTTTTGTGCGCCTTACAGAAACTCCTTTTAATTCATTAAAGACATCTCTGCTTCCTGCTGCTGATGTACCAAACCCTTTTAAACTCTCAGTTAAAATTGCCCATGGTTTTAGAGCACTTACAACCCTTGGTAATTGATCTACTTCAACACCCATACCAGCTGCAATAGATGACAAAAGAGCTTTTGCTTCAGCGCCTTCCTTTCCAGCAAGGGTATGAACCGCCTTCACTATTTCATCAATGTTATTAACAGGAATTTGCTTTTCTCCTCCTGTTCTACCATAAGTACCATCAGAGCTAATAACTTGCCCAATAATATCTAAAGTATCATAGGGTTTTTCAACAGCTAAGAAACCTGCTCCCATCATCGCTCTTTTAATCTTTTCTGTTCGTTCAACCTCAGTTCGAGCTCTATCTGCAGCTGCAATCAATGACTCACCAGGAGTTGCCGCAATATGAGGATGGATTCTCAAAGCACTTAATTTTGACGCTGTAGTTCCAACTCCACCTTTAGGAGATTTTGGATCAACGGCCAATTGCGCTTCAGCCATTTGCCCAAGAACATTCATGACTTCACCAATGTCTGTTGTTGGCAAAATTCCAAATTGACCGCGTAATTTGTCTAATGCTTCTTTAGCTGCCAAATGTTGAGGCGAAGATGCATTAGCTGCAGCTCCAATAACTTTAGTAAAATCTCCTGGCTTTCTTAAGTCATAACCAATGGGTGACAAAAGAGGTGCCACAGTCTTAGATAATGTTTCATAAGGATTCGCAAAAGCTTTTACCAAATGAGGCTGGCCTTCTGTCACACCACGTATAATGCCATTAAGCCTTTCCACCTCGGCAGTTAAGCCCTTTAGATCATCTTTGTATCTATCTATTTCCTCTTGAAGAGCTTTTGTTTTGTCGGCATGTTCAGCTTTTTCTTTAATAAATTGCACTCGTTCTTTTTCTAATTCTGCTAATCGTCTTTGTGCAGCTTGGTGTTCTTGATCTAGTCTTATGTAACGTACCCTTTCTACTTCAGCTGCTTTCTCAGCTGCCTCTCTTGCTGCTATAAGTGGCGCTTGTCCGGCTCTTAGAGCGTCTCTATCTCTGGTTAGAGCTTCAACTTGTCTTGTTAATAGGTTATTTTGTGCTAGTGCTGCATCTCTTTCTGCAGTAATACGAGCGAGCTCTCTATTTATAGCTTCACGTTCACGACGAAGATCAGCTAATTGTGCTACTAACCTTATATTCTCTGCTCTCAAACCATCACGCTCAGCTGCCATCGCATCTAATCGTCTTTGGATATCATCTCGCGCTGCTCTTAAAGCATCTCTTTCAGCTGTTAAAACACCAACCTGAGCACGAAATCTTGCACTTTCATCACGGGCATCTCTTAATTCAGCCAGAAGAGCCGCTGGCGGAGGAGCTGCAACTGCGACACCCCGTAGTCTCAGAGCTGCATTTTCGGTTTCTAAACGAGTTATACCGCTGACAGCATCTGATATTTCAGCATGAAGATGGGGGCCTCGTATGTCTTTTGCCCATAATAACCCACGAGCCCCAGCAATGGCACCACCCAGATCACCTGGTCTACCAACGGCTGGCCATATTTCTCTAACTGCTGTTAGAACTCTTGTTGCAGGAGGGTCTCCTATCTTAACATCAGAACTATTGCTAGGAGAAATCGCTGCGAACAGGATTCCTCCTATTACACTTAAGATTTTTGTTTTAAGCATTTTTATTCTCCTTTCTCTAAATAAAAATTTATAAAAAACAGTGCAAGTTTTCCCTCTCACTCCTAAGTTTTCATGCCTCTTGACCGGGGGATCCATGAGACCCTATGGTCACCATAACGATGAAATCGTTTGGAAAGGGAAACTCGATCCTGGATGGTCTTTAAAAATAACTTGCACACTAGGTAAAAACTAAAATTACTCAAACTTGCTAAAATCTGTATGTTAACCCAATTAACAAAGTATGCAATTTGGGCTTTGTATTTACTCTCGTATAGTATCCACCGCTTCGAGTAACATTTATATTTTTATATGGATGAAATGCGCTTCTAAGTTCTAAGCGGAAAAATAAATTATTGTAGCATTTTATTTCCATGCCCAACCCTGGGACAAAGGCATTGCTTCTATAACCTTGATTTAAAGGCACAAAATTATTGTTTGGATCGTTTAAATCTATAGAAATACGCCGTGATTCCCAGCCGACACGCATATATAATAGAATATTATTTTGAAGTTGATAGCCTATCCTTGCTGCAGCTCCATAGGCATTTTTTAATTTTGTTCTAACGGTTTCTTGTAATCTCCCGCCGAAGATGCTACTAAACTCAGAACTTGAATTTAGAAAAGAGTATAAGGCTTCTGCGCCTAAATAATACGGTCCCCAAAAATGTCCCCAACCAGCAAAAATTTCACCTGAGGGTGCATTGTCTTTTAAACCATAATTAAAAGGATAAAGTTGATCGTCTAGTCCATGAAATGCTGTATTTTGATTTCCAGTTAGAACATTTGCTCCAACACCTGCGCCAATGTACAAACCTGTATCAGCGGCACAGAGTGTTGGAAATAAAAGTAAGATAAGATATAAACTCAACTTTTTATTCATAATTATTCTCTTTTTTTGAAAGTTTTTATTTTTTACGCGGTACGCATTTGATAAAACTCACTATTAAAATTAATGAGCACTTCTCTTATATATCTTTTCATTTTTATATGCAAATGGTAAAACTTCACATATAAAATTGTGAGTCTGTATATAAATTCAGTAAAAACATAATCTTTTATTTTGCACCTATTGTTTGATGATTTCAGTTTATATTCATTGGCCATTTTGTTTATCCAAGTGCCCGTATTGTGACTTTAACAGCCATGTTCGTCAGAGCATTGATGAAGATGCCTGGGAAAAGGCTTTGATCCATGAATTGCAACGGACAGCTGAGTTGACTGGCTTAAAATCTCTTCAAAGCATTTTCTTTGGTGGTGGAACACCTTCTTTAATGCACCCCAAAACTGTTGGTAAGATTATTGAAACGGCAACAGCATTGTGGACTCCATCTGAAAAATTAGAAATCACGCTTGAGGCCAATCCAAATTCGGTCGAGGTAAACCGTTTTAAAGAACTTCGTCAAAATGGTGTTAATCGTATTTCTGTGGGGATTCAAGCCTTAAATGATCTAGATCTCAAACAATTGGGGCGTTTGCACAATGCTGTAGAAGCCATGAAAGCCATTGATACGGCTTGTTCAACTTTTGATAGAGTTTCTTTTGATTTGATCTATGCACGTCCTGGACAAACATTAGAAGCTTGGGAACAGGAATTAAAACGTGCTCTTAAATTTGGAACCAGTCATTTATCACTCTATCAATTAACGATTGAGCCAGGAACCGCATTTGCAACACTCTATGCGCGTGGTGATTTGGTTTTGCCTGATGACAATTTATCAGCAGACATGTTTGAGTTGACGCAAAGTATTATGGAAAATCATGAGATGCCCGCATACGAGGTATCGAATCATGTTAAGTCCGGATCAGAGTGTCGTCATAATTTGGTTTATTGGCGCTATCAAGACTATGTTGGTGTTGGTCCAGGGGCGCATGGTCGGCTAACCTTAGATGATAAAAAGTATGCAACACGTCAGAAAAAGTCCCCAGAAACTTGGTTGAAATCAATTAAAGAATTAAGTCATGGAGATGAAGAGGTCTTAGAGCTGACCCCTCATGAACAAGACCATGAACGCCTTATGATGGGATTGCGTTTATTGGAAGGCATCGACTTAAATCTTTTGAACTTACCTTTAAATGAGACAATTTCAGAAAAAGCATTAGATTTTGTTATAAAAGAAGGATATCTGGTGCAAGATGGAGATTTCCTAAAGGCAACCCCTGAGGGCCGCCAAAGACTTAATTCCGTGTTGAGATATTTGTGGGTTTAGGATGGTTACAGAACTAGGTTTTCCAAACCTTGAACTCGTATTTTTTCATGAATATAAAAATCGCAATTCATGGGCACCACAACTGTTAACTGATCCAATTCTAAATTTTCCAAAGCAATATGCATAGACTTTGTTGGCCGTGGCGTATCTGTATATTTAAATTCAAAACCACTACGCTTTAAACCTTGCATAAGCAATAAGTCTAGTTCAGCATGTCCAGCAGTTGCCCAGAAATAGCACTCTTGAGTATCAACCTGATATTTGTGAATAACCTCTTCTAAGGCAAATCCTTCCCAAGAAGCCCCCACTTTAGGATCTAAAGAGATCTCTTTTTCTTCTATGTTGAGAAGAGCGTGCAGGAGGCCACTGTCTCTGATATAAACTTTTGGAGATTTAATCTGCCTTTTTGAAATATTAGCATGCCATGGTTTTAATTGACGTATCATGAAGGTTCCCTCTAAAACCTGAATGTAACGACGAATTGTATTATCTGTTAATCCCAAAGAACGGCCTAGTTCCGAATAATTAATTGTGTTCCCATGGTAATGTGCAAGCATTGTCCATAAACGCCTTAAATCAGAGGCAGGAATATTAATACCTAATGAAGGAATGTCTCTTTCTAGAAAGGTGGTGATGTAGGACTTTCTCCATGTCATACTTGCTCTTTCACTGGAAGCTAAGTAGGACTTTGGAAACCCTCCTCGATGCCAAAGCTTTAAAAGATCTGTAGTTTCACCGAGCTGAAAAGGAGTTAGTTCTATATAGCCAATACGCCCGGCTAGTGTTTCAGAGGATTGTTGAATCAAGTCTCTTGATGCACTGCCTAAAATCAAATAACGTCGCTCTGGATATTGGTCTACTAACACACGGAGATAGGAAAATAAATCGGGTCGACGTTGAATTTCATCAATTACAATCAAGCCTTCAAGATTCTCTAAAGCTAGTTTGGGTGTTTCCAGTCTTAAAAGATGAGTTGGATCTTCCAAATCAAAAAGCGTAACAAGCCCTTTGACATGTTCTGCATATTGCTTAGCCAAAGTTGTCTTACCGCATTGCCTTGGGCCCAATAATGCAGTCACAGAATGAATATTAAAATTTTCCTTTATTCTGTTAAAGAAGAGAGATCGTTCGAGCATTTTCGAAATCCAAATTCGAATTTACCTAGATAATTATCAGTTTAACTTATCTAAACAGCGCATTTCAACTTGATTTGTCAAATTCCTCTCATTAATTCTCTCTTCAGCTTCTTTAAATCCTTATCAGACGTAATTTCGACAAACCTAATACCAGGATATTCTTCTCTCAACAGAACAATTTGTTCAGCAACACGACTTTCAAAACTCCACATATAACGCAGTAATTTCAAACTAATCCTCTCATGACAGTTTTCTGCACGGTCATCAATTTCTGTGTTTTTATGAAACAGCCTTTTGAAAGTACGTAAGTAACACAACCATCTTGGATAATTGAAATACAAAACGAGATCCGCTTTTGAATAGCGCATCTCAAGTGACCGCGTGCTATTGCCATCAACAATCCAAGAATCACCGTCCACGATCGATTGTTGAATATCTAAGAATTCTTGATAATCACGTTCAACCCAGTTTGATTCATAAAAGTGCTTATCTAAGTGGTGCAGAGGTATCTTTGTTGCCTTATGAAGGTCAAGCGCAAAAGTCGACTTGCCACTTCCAGGTCTGCCAAAAATCATGATTTTTGAGGGAAGTTTAAGCATTGGCAGGTTTAGCTCTTAAAGTTTTTTTCGATATATGGTCTAAATGCATATCCCATTCCTGCAAAAGACCCCCATTCTGCAAATTTTCCTCCCAACCACTTTGCATAACTTATCAAATCAGAATGAGTAGATTGTCCAACTATTTTTTTAAAAGGAGGAAGAACAAAAACGATAATAATTATAGTTACGCAAACTGCACATATTATCTTGAACCAGTTGTGAGATAATGGATGTTTAGGGTCTACCTTTACTAGCGACGCGTCTTTGGGTTGACGCTTTTTTCTTTTGTCCATACGAATTAAGTTATCATGAGGTTATCATATAAAGTCTGTAACCTTATTATCATCGCTGATGGCGAAACATAAAACTGATCTGCCATTTCTTCAGCTGTTAGCCCCTGTTTTACCAAATCTTTAACCATCTTTTCTGGCATCAATATTTCTGCGGCAATTTGGTTAGCTTCCGTTTCTGCTTTAGAATGAACATCATTATGCCTAAAGGACATGGCGTAATCCTCAAAACGCTCATTAGCTATCAATTCGTCTTTCGAATAGCTATTCATTTTAAAAGAAATATAGTGACCAATTTCATGAGCAAATGTAAAGCGACGACGGTTTGGTGGATCTTTCCTGTTTACATAAATATTGTAAAATTCTGTCTTTTCATCTTTGATGATAACACCGCTGATTTTTTTATCATCAAAATCTGCCAAAAAGAATCTTAAATTCAATTTTTTGCTTAACTCATCTAACTGCAGCTGATATCCCTTGTACAAACCTGTTGTTAGTTCAATGATGTAATTTTTAATTTCTGAATTTAATTTCATTTTTAACATCTAAACAAGACTCATTTTTATAATAATATTACAATATTAACTTACAAATCAATGAAAAAATTATCATTCATGTACTAACAAACTTTCTCCAAAATCTCCTTATACACCTTCGTCAATGCATATAGATCCTCAGCCAAAACCTTTTCATCCACCTGATGTGCTTCTTTATTGATCAATCCAAACTCAACTACAGGGCAAATATCTTTTAAAAATCTGGCATCTGATGTACCGCCTGATGTACTGAATTCTGGTGTTTTACCCGTAACATCTGTCACTGCATCACCAACCAATTTTCTTAAACCCTCGTGATGAGTTAAGAAAGATTCTCCGCCAACAGTACATTCTAAGTTCCATATCAAATCAAGTTGGCAACGTTCTTTTACAATTTTCAGTTTTTCATTCAGATATGCTTTTAAAGATGCTCCTGTATACATCGGATTAAAACGAATATTAAAAGTGGCTGAGGCTTGCCCAGGAATAATATTTGTTGTTGGGTTTCCTACATCAAAAGTTGTGACTTCTAAATTGGAGGGTTGAAAGTCTTGCATTCCCTCATCTAAAGACACAGCTAACAAGGTTTGTAAATAATCCATCAAAGGAGGAATAGGGTTGGCTGCAAAATGTGGATACGCCACATGCCCTTGTTTTCCTGTAACGGTTACACGACTCGTGATGCTTCCGCGACGACCAACCTTGATCATTTGCCCTAATTCTGTAGGATTGGTTGGCTCACCTACTAAGCAATAAGTAATTTTTTCGTTTCTTTGTTTTAACCATTCAATGACTTTGATTGTCCCGTTAACAGCAGGGCCTTCTTCGTCACTTGTTAAAAGTAAACTGATAGATCCCTGATAATCACCTGATGACAAAACTTCAGACACAGCCGCTATAAAACAGGCAATAGCCCCTTTCATATCGACAGCACCCCGCCCCCAGACATAGCCATCTTTAACCTCACCACCAAAAGGATTCATACTCCAGCGTGACTGATCTCCTATCGGAACAACATCCGTATGACCAGCAAAGCAAAAATTAGGCTCAGATTTCCCAAAACGGGCATACAAATTATCAACATCCCCAAAAGGAAGACGGTGACAAGTGAATCCCATAGACTCTAGGTGTTCTGACATTAAATCCAAACACCCTGCATCATCAGGGGTAACGCTTGGCCTTTGAATAAGCGCTTGAGTCAACACAATAGGATCTAAAGTCATGTCATTAGTCTCTTAATAATTCATTGATCGATGTCTTGCTTCTCGTTTGCTCATCGACACGCTTGACAATAACAGCGCAGGCCAATGATGGGCCCTTTCCATCTGATGCAGGCAATGTTCCTGGAACGACCACAGAATAAGAGGGAACACGCCCTTTAAAAATTTCACCACTTTGACGGTCAACGATCTTAGTGGATGCACCAATGAACACACCCATAGAAATAACAGCACCTTCTTCAACGATGACACCTTCGGCAATTTCGCTTCTAGCACCAATGAAACAGTTGTCTTCAATAATAATTGGATTAGCTTGTAAAGGTTCTAGAACACCACCTATACCAACGCCGCCAGAAATATGGCAATTGGCACCGATTTGAGCACAAGAACCAATGGTAACCCATGTGTCAATCATTGTGCCTTTGCCAACATAAGCACCAACATTCACAAAACTTGGCATCAAAATCACATCAGACGCGATATAAGCAGACTCTCTGATAATTGCACCTGGAACGGACCTGAACTTGGCATTTTGGAAATCCATTTCATTCCATTCTGCACATTTCAAAGGGACTTTATCATACCAGCGATTAAAATCACTTTCTTGACCAATAAGCTGATTAGGAAACAAACGAAACGAAAGCAAGACTGCTTTTTTAATCCATTGGTGCGTTATCCATTCACCATCTCTCTTTTCTGAAACTCTAAGCTCACCTCGACCTAAAGCAATCATAACTTTGTAAACACTATGTCTTAAATTTTCGGTGTGATCTAAATTATTTCGAGCTTCCCAAGCTTGTTCAATGATGGTTTGTAATGATGATGGCATAACCAGACCTGTTTAAAAAAATTTTTGCTAGTATAGATAGATTTTAAGAATTAATAAACAGTGTGATAAGGAAACGGCCTTACCACCCGACAGAATTTTGGAACCTAGGAAAACAGCCATTTCACGTCCCCTCGAGAAGGGACGTAGTCCCGACGAAGCAATCCAGAAATTAGCAGTTTTACTGGATTACCATGTCCTCTATCGCA
>DAHVSZ010000070.1 GCA_027328625.1 Candidatus Paracaedibacteraceae bacterium
CGTCGGGACTACGTCCCTTCTCGAGGTGACGTGAAATGGCTGTTTTTCTAGGTTCCAAAATTGTGTCGGGTGGTAAGCATCATGGCGAGCAACAAAGTTGCGTAGCCATCCAGGAAATATATGGATCACCACAACCCTTCGGGTTTCGTGATGACGGCGGTTGTTATCATTTTATATGAGTTTAGCTTTATTATGAATTTTAACGTTTTCATAATAGATGGCATGCTTTCAAAAAATCACAGTTGGTAAGATTTTTCAAAAAATTATCATCTTTTTCTTGCTAACATAGAGTTTCGGTTGCTAAAAATGCGTTTCGATGATTGAATAAAAACAAATTCAAATACTTTCAATCTTGGACATAAAGGAACAAGAATTTGAGCAAAAATGTTGTGGTGGTGGAATCGCCCGCCAAAGCTAAAACTATCAATAAATATCTAGGAAATGATTTTATCGTCTTGGCAAGTTATGGTCACATACGTGATCTTCCGTCCAAAAATGGTTCTGTTAACCCTGATAATCATTTTGCTATGACTTGGGAAACGGATGATCGCGGAGAGCGGCAAGTCAAAGAAATTATTAAATCCTTAAAAGGTGCTAACCATCTTTATCTAGCAACTGACCCGGATCGTGAAGGAGAAGCTATTTCTTGGCATGTGGAACAGGTTTTACGAGAAAAGAAAGCTTTAAATAATATTGATGTACAACGTATCGTTTTTCACGAAATAACCAAACAAGCTGTCAATCAGGCGCTTAAGACACCACGTCCTATTAATTCATCTTTGGTAGAGGCTTACCTTGCCCGCCGTGCGTTGGATTATTTAGTTGGATTTACCCTTTCTCCAGTTCTTTGGCGAAAACTTCCTGGTTCGCGTTCAGCTGGTCGCGTTCAATCAGTGGCTTTAAGGCTTATTGTTGAACGTGAACAAGAAATTGAAGCCTTTAAAACTCAAGAATATTGGACTATTTCAGCTCACCTTTTAACAGCTCGCGGTGAAGCTTTTATTGCTCGTCTAACGCACTATCAAGGCAAGAAGCTAGAAAAGTTTGACATTCCTAATGAGCAAACAGCTCATCAAATTTGTGAAGCTATTTCCAAACAAGACTTGACGATTACCAGTATTGAAAAGAAGCAAGTCAAACGTCACCCTGCTCCTCCCTTTATTACGTCTACTCTGCAGCAAGAAGCAGCTCGCAAGCTAGGATTTAGTGCAAGCCGCACTATGCAAATAGCCCAAAAACTTTATGAAGGAGTTGATATTGCAGGAGAGACAACTGGTCTTATTACATATATGAGAACAGACAGCATTAATCTTGCACAAGAGGCCATAACTGAAGGTCGCAGTTTTTTGCAAAAAACCTATGGTGATGCATACGTTCCATCCTCTCCAAGGCAATTTAAAAATAAAGCAAAGAATGCTCAAGAAGCTCATGAAGCCATTCGTCCAACACAACTGTCTCGCCGCCCACAAGAAGTTGCAGCCTATTTAGATGACGCTCAATTAAAACTCTATGATCTTATTTGGAAACGCACATTAGCATCACAAATGGAAAGTGCGACATTTGACCAAGTCAGTATCGATATTGCTGATAACAATAATGAAACTATCTTTAGAGCTACTGGTTCAACACTTGTTTTTGATGGTTTCCTAAAACTCTATCAAGAAGGTGTGGACGAAGAATCAGAAACTGATGATGGTGAAAAACTTTTACCCATGATGAATAAGGGAGAAGGGGTTCAGAAAAAATTAGTTGAACCCAATCAACACTTTACTCAACCTCCTCCACGGTTTACAGAAGCAAGTTTAGTAAAAAAATTAGAAGAGCTTGGGATTGGGCGTCCGTCAACATATGCATCACTTATTCAAGTATTGCAGGATCGAAGCTATGTAAAGCTAGAAAAACGCCAATTTATCCCAGAAGATCGGGGACGTCTTGTTACTTCATTCTTAACTCATTTTTTCAAAAAATATATTGAATATGATTTTACAGCTAATTTAGAAGAACAATTAGATGAAATTTCGTCAGGCAACTTACGTTGGCAACAAGTTATGGAATCTTTTTGGGTTGATTTTCACAAAACTGTAGAAGCAACTTCTCCGCTGCGGGTTACAGAAGTCATTGAAAAATTAGAAGCCGATCTAGACAATTATTTATTCCATGGTGTTCCAAAAGAAGAGAGAAAATGTCCTTTATGTAACCAGGGTCATGTTAGTCTTAAATTAGGACGATATGGTGCCTTTTTAGGATGCTCTAATTATCCGGAATGCAAATACACAAGACCTATTGGCCATTCAGATAGTCAAGAAGCACCTGCAGTTGAAAACGAACCTGTTGAGCTTGGATCAGACCCAGAAACTAATGAGAAAATCTCACTTAGAAAAGGCCCATATGGTTTTTATTTGCAATGGGAGCCTCTGCCAAATCAGTCTGCGCCTGTTACAGACACAGTAAAGAAAAAAGGAAAGAAAGCAGTAGCACCTAAGCCAAAGCGTGTTTCTATTCCTGCTGGAATTTCAATTGATGAAGTTAATCTTGAAATTGCCCTAAAGCTTAAAGAACTTCCAAAATCATTGGGATTAAACCCAGATACTGGTCTTATGATGATTTTAGGTATTGGCCGTTTTGGCCCCTATATCAAACATGGGGATGAATTTGTGTCAGTCCCGAAGGGGCAACAAATCCTTGAGATTGATTTGCAACACGCTCATCAAATTGTTTTAGAAAAAGCTCAGAAAGCTAAAACTGCAAAGGCTAGCAAAAAGACTTTTGTGAAAAAAGTGAAGAAATAGTTATGGTTTTTGTGTCATACCCAATGAAAATGAAGATGCCTGTTTTATATTTACCACTTTTTGTTAGTTTTCCTCTGGTTTAACCAGAGGATCCATGAGCGCAACTCATAACCCTATCAATTGAATTTTAAATAAATTTTCAACGAATATTTTGCAGCAATTAAAAAAGAGTTTGTTTAAAGGCTGACCATGACTTAGATCAATGGCTGACATCTTGGCCAATTTCAGCTTTTTATGGGCATTTTTAGGGTTTGCTATCTATAAATTTCCTTTGTTACGCTAAAGATGAGTCGAGTTGTTAAAGTGCCCCATGACCCTCAACCAACACCTCAAGAGATCGCCCCAGAGGTCTCTTAAAGTCTAGCAAACAGGGTTTTTTGAATCATGTCAGGCCGAGCCGAGAGGAAGAAAGAACAAAAGAAGTTATCTCCATCAAAACCATCATTGAGGCGCCCTCCTCATGATGCACTTGGGTGAGAAGATACACTGCGCAGCCCTTTTGAACTTTTGCCCTTAGAGCAAGAATCAGGACCCCATACATTCTTTTCTTTGTCCTGGTTTTTTTGACGACTTTAGGATCCCTAATGGGAAGCAGCGCAAAGCCTAGAGTCAGATTCATTAACAACCCTTCTTTGAACTGCGTCCGCTGGGTTAAAGGAGACTACCTGGTTAAATGAAGGAAAGGATCTGATGCCGGATAAACGGCAAGGATGCTGCGAGCCGTAGAGCAGCCAGCCGCAAGGGGTATGAGCCGAGATAACCCCTCCTTTAAGTGATCACCTTTCGGGTTCTAAGTCTTAAAGTGTATCAGATCCCAAACAACAGCGGACACCTTATAAAACAAAAGACAAAAAGGAAACAAAAGATGAAGTGAAGTACGACGCGAAGAGAGCAATTCACCTACCCTAGCAATTTTCCTCCGACTTGATCGGATCCTCGAGATCCTATGGCCAAGCCATAGGGACACTCAAGCGAGGTTAGAAAACAGACATTTTCAAGTGCGATGAGTATACCACAAATATTTTCTACGAAAAAAGTATTTAGATACACTTAAACAACCCTCGCCACTCTAACTCCTGATTCAACTGCACCCTCCATAGTGCCTATATATTCAAGTGTTGCATGCTCACCACAGATAAACAAAGAATCATCAATAGGAGCAAAAATCTCCATAAAAACTTGGTCTTTGTAACTCACTGCTTTATAGGCTCTTCGGTTATCAGGCGCCTTAAAATAAGAATAACTCCCTTGAAAAAATGGCTCATTAACCCAATTACAAAAAACCCACTTTTTAACATCTTCTTCTAATTGAATATCTTCAAAAATTGTATTTAGTTCAGACCAATATTTTGCTTTTAAAGCATGTTTTTCATCTAAGGTTTCAGCTTTCCAGTTTGTACTGTCACCTCCAAAATAAACCGTCAAAACAGTTTGTTCCTCATTGAAAAACGCACCTATGTCTGAACCCATACCAAACAACTTTTCAAAATAAGGTCTTTTTAAGGGGATCAAAATTTTTGCATTTCTTCCCATTCCTAAAAGTTGGCAATCTTCGGCAAACTGAGGTGTAAAAACAGAACATTGTTGTGAAAGTTTTTTCAAAATGGGCAAAGGAACGGCCAGAATGATTTTCTCAGCATAAACAACCGTTCCATTAGAGAAAGTCAATTGATATACCCCATCCTTTTTTTCAACATCAATCAGCTCACACCCTAGGAAAACGGATGAAACATGAGCTGCTAATTTTTCAACAAACTCTTGTGTGCCATTCTTAAAATAAACAAACTCATAATCTTCCCCTTCTTTTTTGGTGTTAAGACGAGGTTGTCTCTGGATTACTGCTTCTGCCATCCACAGATAGGTATGTTTGTGATAATGAAAAGCAAGTTGATCGGGATCTTCGCCATCATAAAAAGTAAGGCGCATTCTCATCAGACGTCTAGCCTCAGGATAATCTTTCAGGTGGAGATCTATAGCTTCACCAACAGATTTTGAGGTTGTATCTTCCATAAAAAATAAAAGGGTTTCTTTTAAAGCATCTGCAATTTCATAAAATGTTGTAATCGGCCCATTATTCACAATTCTTTCCTTATTAGCCCAATAATAGCTACCAAAAGGAATATTAAGTTCTTGACTTAATCTTTTAATTTCAACAGCCTCACCACCATCCAAAATACCTTTTCCTCCACCTTCATCCCATGATTTCCCCATCTTAACAGTATAAGCTCGCCCACCAAGACGATTGGAAGCTTCAAAAAGAGTGGCTTTAATTCCACGTTTTTCTAATTCATAAGCAGCCGTTAAACCTGCAAGGCCACCGCCGATAATGGCAACAGAAATTGAGGGAGCTAAAGAAGACATTATTAATTTTAATTCTTAAACAGCCAATCTATTTAACAGAAATAATATCTCTCAAATTTCGCCAAATGCAAGGAACATTATACTACTCTCGAAACTCATTGTTCCTTAGTATGAAACATCTTTGCTATCTTTTAATCCAAGATAATTTGCCATCCATCATGAGAACTTAACGAAAATATAAGAGGAGCTTTTCGATTAAAAGTTACTCTTTCTTCATTCATTTTATCAGGACAAAAAGTAACAATAACCCCTAGTAATACATCACTTAAATCAAGCCCCAAACTATCTAAAAAGGGTTTTAAGCCTATAAAATCTGAAGGATGAATACTTGGATCAATCTTCATTACAACAAAACTCAGATCAAAAATCTCAGTCGATTGCAAAAGCATATAGTTCATATCTACTGGAAGACCTGGAAGTGGAGCAAAAATATATTCCTTCAATGACTCAAACCCATATAAGCCCTTTGTAAAGGAATAAAGATCTCGACGATCGAATTCGATAACACCTAGTCTTGTTTTCAGATTTTGTGTAAAACCAGCTAACTCTTGCTGTACTTTCATAGTGCCTCTCTATCTAAATTCCATTTAAAAAGTCTTGAAGATCCTGAATCTCTTGCATCATCAAAAATTCAGATATTTCAAGATTTGCTCTAGCCTCTTCTAAATCCTTTAAAGTTTTATAAAAATCAGCTAATTCTCCATCTTGAAGACTTTCTGCCAAACTAACACGTAAAGTATCAACGTTCTCTAAAGAGCTTTTTATAATGTCTACTTGCAAAGATGCTTGTACTACAGCATTTCCTATATCAGTGGTTGCAACTTGATCACTAAGAGTTAATGCTGCTGCCAATGAGGGATCTGTTGGATTACTTGGATTTGCTCCAAGCGAGATACGAAGAGCTCTTATTAATTTTTCAATTGCAGGGTTAGTCGCATTGACCTGGAATAAACTAATTGTATTACTATCATCAAGAGCAAAAGTTTGAGTCGCATTATTACCAGTATAATAGCTTGTATCAACTCCAGCTCCAGATCCAAGAGCACCCAATCCTGCTAAATTAACAACAGCATCTCTGTTTGTTGCAGTACCTGAAAGCGGGTTTATTCCTTCACCAAAACGAGTATTAAGAACATTTGTTAATTGTGTTAAAAACGAATTGATATTTCCTTGAAAATTTAAAGATCCAAGAGGATTACTTGTAGTGCATTGTCTTAATACTTTATTAAACGCTGTATTAATTCTTTTAACAGCCTCTAACTGTGTAACTGTAAACTGCTGAAGCGAGAGAAGAGTTTTGCAATTGCTCTCATCACTATCAGTCGACTTCAATGCTGCAGTAGTTTCAATGAACTTTCCAGCATCTGGGATTTCTGAGTAGCTTCCTCTCGCACCACCAGAGTCCATAACCCTTCTTAAATCGTCAGTCCTTCTACTAAGTTTACAAGTATTTGCTTGTTGAATGTCTAAGTTTGTTGTTAGCATTGATGTCATTTTTCTAGCTCCATTTTATGCTATTTCATTTTTTTGTTGTTAAGCCATGATCTCTAATAAGGCTTTATCCATTTCGATCATAATATTCATTGCTCTAATAACAAGATTCTGTGACGTGGATAACTCAATACATTCCTGAATCGTTTGACGAGGATCAACTCCACTGATCTCATTAGCTCGAGTGGACAGACCTTCATATGTATATTTCGCTATTTCCAAAGTATTTTTATTTTCAGCAATTTTAACCCCAAGAAGATTGATGATACTGTTGCTATAGTTTAATAAGCTTGTTGTTATCTGTGGTGAAACAGATGTCGAGTTAAATACAACATTAGGAGATGACATTTGTTGAACTAAGCTACTCAAGATAGAGGAATCACTTACAGCAATTGCTGGGCTACCTATAGGCGTGCTTGAACTCAGAGCACCAATAGCTAAAGTTTGTCCACTTGAAGACAGTATATCATTTCTAACACTAAGAAGATTTGAAATCCCAGCATTGGCTTGACCAAGAAGATTGGTTCCTGTTTGTAACAAATTATTAAGCCCAAAGAAATGAGAAAAACCAAGAGGTGAAGAGGAGACAGTAGCACCAGCATTCATTGTCGGAGTTGCCCCCGATGAACCAATTGCAACACCATAAGAAGCATTCGTTGCAGAAATCTGTAGTTGTCCAGCAGACGTTAAAGAAACAGTAAAACTCCCCGCTGCAACCGTATTCAAGCTTGTTATTAAAGCACCAACAGTTGTATTAGCAGCAAGAGCTATATCAACAGGGGTTGTACCTGTGGCAACATTTCCTGTTGTTGGATCAATAACAGCAATGCGCAAATTACCAGCACCAGAAATAACGGTTGCATTTGTTAAAGACCCGGTAACACCTGGCGCACCAACAGTTCCTGTAAGAGTATTGGGTGGATTTGTTGAGGTTCCTTGGTTATGAATAGCATTTAATGCATCACGTAGATTCATTGTATAAACATCTAATTGTTGTTGTACACCAGGCAAAATTTGATCACGAAGCATTAATAAAGCTTTAAATTTTCCTTCATGAGTTGAATCTTGAAAAGTGTTAGTAACAATAGAAGTACCGCTGGCACCTATCAGCGTTAGATCTGATAAAGTTGATGTTGCTGTTACTGAAGCAGCCTGTGTATAAGTAAAGCTAGCTGGAGTAAAACCTTGCACAAGAATTTCGCCGCTACTTGCAAGAACAGTAACCTGATTAAAATCACCTTGCACAATATTTATGTCAAGCAACTCGGATAAATCATGCAATGCTTGTCTACGTGCATCAATAACTGGGAAAGTAACACTTGCATCAGATAAAGAACTAAGTTGGAATAACTGTGAATTGTAGCTAGCTATATTGCTTAAAAGCGTATTTGCCGCACTAGCAGTAGAACTGAGATCCTGGTCAACAAGCGCCCTTAATTCTTGAATATTATTTGCGAAGTTGACAATGCTAGTAACATGTTTGCTAATAGCAGTAACTACACTTTGACGTTTTCCAGTATTGGTTGGATCAGCTGCCAAGGTTCCCATAGCATCTGTCATCGCTTTTCCAAGATGCGCAAAAGATGACTGAGATTTGGGATCCCCCATATCAATGCCTAATTCTTTAAAATAATATTCAATTGCTTCAAATTCACCAACCAAGCTATTTTGATCTCGAATTTGAGCAGTCAGCATCTCATCAACTGACTGGTAAACAGCAGAAATTTGTACGCCAGCACTAACACCACCAAGTGTTAGAGAATTCATGGTAACGTCTTCTTTAACGTATCCAGGAATATCACGGCTACTCAAATTTTTCGCAAGAATAGACGCTTGTTGCCGATATGCAGTAAGGGCAGACAACAAAATTGTGTTTGGATCAAATGTGCGTCCTACTCCAAAAGGCATTAATTTTCTCCCTAAAACCTTTCATCCACAGCAATAGCTTTTATAGGTTTTTTATTTTGGCTTGCAACTCCACTTGCTGTATATGTATGAGCTTGTTTTGTGATTTTTACAAACAATCGCATCATTTTTTGATTCAGCTTAATCCCCTTATCAATCATTTGTTGGTTTTCTATCATTTTTTTTTGCAGATCATTAATAAGCAAAGTTAATGCGATCTTTTTTTCTTTTGGTAGAATCTTTGAACTTTCTTCATTTAAAAAATTTGTAAAAGCAATTTTGTAACTATCGATAACTTCTCTTTTTATTGCTACAATCGAACTAATAGAACCAAAATCAAATTTTGAAATGATCTGTTTTTCTTGTTCTAAACAAACAATTAATTTTTCGATCTCATGGCATAAAGAATCATAAAGATTAGATGGTAAGGTCATAGAATCCTCCTTGATTATTTATTTTTTTGTATGAAGACTCAGCTTTCTTAATTAAAGCATCCTTAATTTTTTTACTAATGCCAAGACCAGAGTGAGCAGCTTGCGCGACAGCATTAATCCAGATTGATTTAAAAAGCTCTCCGCCATGGCCTTCTCCAAATAAACCAGACCCCTCTGTTTCAGCAAAAAGAGCTTTGATAACATGAGAAAAATATAAAGACTCAAACTCATCTGCCGTTTTTGCTGCCTTTTCATTTTCTAATTTTTCATTTTTCAAAGACCGATTTATATTCAAAAACGATTTTGCTCTTAAACTCTCTGCTTGTGGTGAATATAAATATGTATTTTCTACTGGCATTTTTTTCTCCTAGATCACATTAATTTCTGCTTGTAAGGCACCAGCTGCTTTGATTCCATGAAGAATAGCAGTCATATCTTTCGGTGATGCTCCAAGTAAATTAAGTGCATTTACAAATTCTTCCAAATTGACACCAGATTCTAAAAGGGCAAATTTTCCTTTTTCCTCTTTCACATTGATATTGGTGTTATCAACAACAGTTGCTTGCTGAACAGGGATCAATTGTGCTTGAGCTTGTTGATTAAGACCGTTTAATTGCTGCTGATTTTGTAATGTACCTGTTAATTGTTGTTGTTGTTGCAGCTGACTAATTTGTTGTTGATGCGTTTGATTAAGCTGTTGAGTTTGTGTTATTTGTTGCTGTTGAAGAGCACTAAGTTGAGCGGTAAGGGCTGTTTTTTGTGCTGTCGTTAGAGAACCGTAACTAGGTGCTTTGGTTAAATCAAACTGAGTACCATTGGTTGGAGCAACTCCTAAACCATTTTGTTGATAAAAAAGACTAACTTGTTGTTGTTGTTGGTTTGTTAAAGCCGTTGAATCATTTGTTTGCTGTGTGCTTAAAGCATTCGCTTGATCGGCAAAAATTGCCGCGTTCTGCTGATTATTATTGGTCACATTTGCTCTACTTGTAGCGACCCCTCCTAAATTAATAGGAGTATTGCTGCTTATCACATTTGTAAATGGATTGGGTTGCGACACTTGTGGTGTTTCAACTATGCGAACTGTAATACTGCCATGAGTTAAAGCAATTGGATTAATTTTCACATTATGCCCAATAACAATTACACCATTTTGATCATCAATCACGACTCTTGCTGTTTGATCGGGTTCAACCATTAACTGTTCTATTTCTGTCATTAAATTAATTATATTTGCTCGATTTTGCAGATCACCTTGGATGCGAACAGTTGATGAATCTATTGCTTTTGCTTGCTTATTTTTGAGATGAGCGTTTACAACTTCGCTAATACGTTGAGCCGTTGTAAAATCTGGATTATTGAGAGTAAGTTGAAGTGTTTTAAGGTTAGTAAGTTCAAATCCTATTTCTTTTTCCACTATGGCACCATTAGCAATTTTACCCGAGGTTGGCACCCCCTTTGTAACTGAAGCGGCTTTTCCTTGTGCACTAAAACCTGACACAGCAACCGGTCCTTGAGAAACTGCATACACCTCGCCGTCCGCACCCAATAAAGGAGTTACAAGAAGTGTCCCTCCCCTCAGATCTTTTGCATCACCAAGTGCAGAAACTGTTACATCGATTTTAGAACCTTGCCGTGAAAATGGCGGCAAACTTGCTGTCACCATAACAGCAGCTACGTTCTTTCCGGAAGGAACAGCACCGTCTCGAATATTCACTCCAAGACGCTCAAGCATACTGGTTAGGCTTTCCTTAGTGTATGGTGAGCTCGCTAAAGTGTCACCTGAACCGTTTAAGCCAACAACTAAGCCATAACCAACCAATTGATTTTCTCTAACACCATCAAAATGAGTGATGTCTTTTATACGTGCTTTGTGCACCTTCCCTGTATAAGTAGGACTTTTAAGTATAGTTTCATGAGTAATACCTTTAGGGGGTGGAGCACTATCATCCTGAGCCCAAGCCGAATATAAAGATAACACAGATACAAAATAGGCTATAATAACCTTTCCGTAGATTGTTAAATCCATTCTATGCATAGCTTCCCTTCCTTACTTAGCTTAAGGAATTAAATGCAAAAAGCATGCCAAGATGATAATTTTGAATATTGAAGAAAAATTAAAAAGAGAAAAAACGAATTTTCTCTATACCCAATGAAAATGAAGATATCTGTTTTTACTTGCTGCTTTTTAACAGTTTTCATGCCTCTTGACCGGATCCATAAGACCCTATGGT
>DAHVSZ010000071.1 GCA_027328625.1 Candidatus Paracaedibacteraceae bacterium
ACCACTAGCGTTTGAACAAAATTATCAACTCTCCGCTGAGCGGCTTCTTAGTGTCCACTAAATCCTTGCAACATCACGCATATGGTGACAGTCAAGCACATAGTAAACGTATTTATGATTATATCTCTAATCTATGGTTTATGCCGGCAACGCCTGTGCTATCCAATGGTGGTACAAAAAGAGGTTTGCCAATCTCTTGTTATTTAAATGAAACTGAAGACTCGCTTGAAGGTATCGTCTCTCTTTGGAATGAAAACGTTTGGTTAGCTTCAAGAGGTGGAGGTATCGGTAGTTATTGGGGAAATTTACGATCAATTGGTGAAAAAATTGGTCAAAACGGTGAAACATGCGGAATTATCCCTTTTATCAAAGTTATGGACAGTATGACTCTGGCCATTTCTCAAGGATCCCTCAGACGAGGGAGTGCTGCTATTTATCTGCCCATTGATCATCCTGAGATTGAGGAATTTATCGATATTCGAAAACCAACAGGGGGTGATCCTAATCGAAAAGCATTAAATCTGCACCATGGCATTGTTATAACGGATGCTTTTATGGAGGCAGTTCGAGATGATAAGGAATGGAACTTAAAAAGTCCAAAAGATGGCGCAACTGTACAGACCGTTTCAGCCAGAGCTTTATGGATGCGCATTTTAACAGCGCGTATTGAAACAGGAGAACCGTACCTTCTTTTCATTGATCATGTGAACAATGCCCTGCCTTTAGCTCAAAAAAACATGGATTAAAAGTAAAATCTTCAAATTTGTGTTCAGAAATCACTTTACCAACCGGATTAGACCATTTAGGAAATCAACGCACAGCTGTTTGTTGTTTGTCATCCGTTAATTTAGAAAAATATTTGGAATGGGAAGGCGAACCGCAATTTATTGAAGATTGCATGCGGTTTTTGGACAATGTTTTGGAAGACTATATCACCCGTGCGCCAAGTGGTATGGAGCGCGCTCGTTATGCAGCTGTGCGAGAACGTTCCGTTGGTTTGGGAGCAATGGGTTTTCATTCTTTCTTACAATCACAAAAAATTCCGTTTGAAAGCGTTATGGCCAAAGTTTGGAATAAGAGAATTTTTGAACACATTCATAAAGAAGCAAACAAAGCATCTAAAATTTTTGCAGAAGAAAAGGGCGCTTGTGGAGATGCGCATGATCTTGGAATTCAAGAACGATTTTCCAATAAAATTGCAATCGCACCGACGGCTTCAATTTCTATTATTTGCGGAGGGACTTCTGCAGGCATTGAACCTTATACCGCCAATGCTTACACTCATAAAACTTTATCAGGGTCTTTTTTTGTCAGAAATCAATATCTTGAAAAATTATTAGAAGAAAAAGGTCGTAATACCGAAGATGTTTGGACATCCATTCTTCACGAAGAAGGATCCGTTCAGCACTTAGATTTTCTAACCCAAGATGAAAAGAATGTTTTTAAAACAGCTTTTGAAATTGATCAACGGTGGTTGATTCAATTAGCAGCAGAACGTCAACCATTTGTCTGTCAGTCTCAGTCTTTGAACCTCTTTTTACCTGCGAATGTACATAAACGCAGCCTTCACCAATTGCACTTTGCAGCATGGGAATTAGGTCTTAAAAGCCTTTATTACTTACGCTCAAAAGCTTTGCAGCGTCCTGAATCTTCTTCAAAAGACGAAGCTTACCAAAGTTTTTCAGCTGATGAATGCTTGTCGTGTCAATAGACTTCTTTTCGTCATCCTCAGACTTGATCCGAGGATCTAGATTCTCGCAACAAGTGCGAGAATGACGCTGTGTAAAATTAGATTTAAAAGATGTCCAACAACTCAAAAAGGAAATCCATATTATGTCTAACCTGATGATACCAAATCCAATCTATAAACCCTTTTCTTATCCTTGGGCTTACGAAGCTTGGCATATGCAGCAACGATTGCATTGGTTGCCTGAAGAGGTGCCTCTTACGGCTGATGTTAAGGACTGGCATAAAAATATGACTCAATCAGAGAGGCATCTCTTAACTCAAATATTCAGATTTTTTACGCAGTCCGATATTGAAGTCAATAACTGTTATATGCAGCATTATGCACGTGTTTTTCAACCAACTGAGGTCAAGATGATGCTGGCTGCTTTTTCCAACATGGAAACTATCCATATTGCAGCGTATTCTTATCTTTTGGATACCATTGGTATGCCAACCGAAACTTACAAAGCGTTTTTAGAGTATGAAGAGATGCGTGCTAAGTGGGATTACATGCAGCAATTTAATACCAACACTCCATATGATATTGCCATTACTTTGGCTTTGTTTGGAGCATTTACTGAGGGACTTCAATTGTTTGCTAGCTTTGCTATTTTGATGAATTTCCCACGGCTTAATAAAATGAAAGGGATGGGACAGATTGTGGCTTGGTCGGTCCGTGATGAAACATTGCATACACAATCAATTATCAAACTTTTTCATACGTTTTTGAATGAGCATCCAGAAATTCCCAAAGAAAAGCTGCAACAAGATCTTTTGCATCATTGCAAAGAAGTTGTGAGGCACGAAGATGCTTTTATTGATTTAGCTTTTTCTGAAGGTGACGTTGAAGGGCTGAGGGCAGATGACGTTAAATTATATATTCGGTATATAGCGGATAGACGCTTGTTACAGCTTGGTCTTAGCCCATATTATGAAGTTACTCAAAATCCTTTAAAGTGGCTGGATAGTTTGTTGAATGGTGTTGAACATACGAATTTTTTTGAAAATCGAGCGACAGAATATTCTAAAGCCGCAACTCAAGGCAGTTGGGATGACGCTTTTGCGGCTTAATTAGGAAAATACGTGGCTGTTCTGTTAATTTAACCTGCCACGTTTTTTTTGTTTATCTACCCCAAGACAGCCTTTGCAAATTCTGCTAAGATCTCGACAACAAATCTTTTAATAATGAAGTATTTATGAATTTAAAGAAGTGTTTAGAAAATTTATCTATTAAAGCGGACTGGGTTGCTATTCGTGAAATTTCAGAGAAAATATCAAGTCATTCGGCTAGAAACGGAAGAATAGACAGAAACGGTTCATCAGAGGATCATGGTTTTATGGTCGAAGTTTTGATTGATGGTCAATTCGCCTATGCTTGTACCAATACACACACAGAAGAAGCCATCCACGAAGCGGCGACTAGGGCATCAAAGCTTGCACGTAAGGCAAAGGCGTATCAATTGTACCCTTTCACACAATCTGTTCGTCCAAAAGCTGAAGGGCATTTTTCAAGTACTCCTCAAAAGAAAACAACAGATCTTTCCTTAAAAGACCTAACAGGCATTTTGCTCAGAAATTCTGAAATTCTGAAAGCCTCTGATAAAATTGTGAATACGCTTGCGAGTGGAATGATTATTGAGCGATCCAGTCGTATGGTGAGCAGTAATGGTAGTGATACACATCATGATATTACGTCGATTCAAGTTATGCTTTCAGCAACAGCTCAAGATGGGAGTGAAACACAAACACGCTCGAATGGATCTCCCTATCGTCAGTTGGGCATGGAAGTTTTTAATGCACACCTTGAGAAAACGTCAAGACAAGTTGGTAGAGAAGCGCTTGAGCTTTTAAGTGCAGAAGAATGCCCAACGGGTCATTACGATCTGGTTATAACCCCAGATCAGCTTTATCTTCAAGTTCATGAATCGATAGGACATCCCTTAGAGCTTGATCGTATCTTGGGTGATGAGCGCAATTATGCGGGGTGGAGTTTTGTAAAACCCGCAGATTTCGGAACGCTTCGTTACGGTTCAAAACTTTTAAATGTGACCTTTGATCCTCATGTTCAAACAGAGGCGGCCAGTTATGATTTTGATGACGTTGGAAACAAAGCAACGCGCGAGTATTTAATTAAAGACGGAATTCTTTTACGAGGCCTAGGTAGTTTAGAGAGTCAAAAAAGGCTTGGAATTCCCGGTGTTGCCAATTCTCGAATCTCATCTTGGAATCGCCCCCCTATTGATCGCATGGCTAACATCAACATTGAGCCAGGTGGTTCTTCCTTTGATCAAATGATTGGTCAAATTGAAAATGGAATTTTGATGCAAACGAATCGTTCATGGTCAATCGATGATTACCGCAATAAATTCCAATTTGGATGTGAATATGCCAGACGGATTCAAAACGGGAAATTAACAACGGTTCTTAAAAATCCAAATTATCGCGGAATTTCGGTTCCATTTTGGAACAACTTAAAAGGCGTTGGCGATCAAAGCACTTTTGAGATTAGCGGCAGCCCTTATTGTGGTAAGGGAGAACCTAACCAAATTATTCGTGTGGGTCATGCTGTTCCCATATGTTGGTTTGGTGATGTAGAAGTATTTGGAGGAGGTGCTTAATGCAAGAGCTTTTTAATCAATTTGCAAAAGACCTTTTCTGTAGTTTACAGGGGGATGAGCAGGTTTCTCTTTCTTTAGCGGCTGAGAATACATTTTTTAATCGTATTAACCAGTCAAAAATCAGACAAACCACACAAGTAGAGCAGGGGAGTGTTAACTTTTCTTATGTCAAAAACAAGAGAACGGTTGATCATTCCATGCCTTTTGGTATGGACTATGAGACCAATTTCAAAAAGGGATTAAAGCTTTTAGAACAGTGCCGTTCCGACATAGCACAACTGCCGGAAGATCCTTTTTGCGCTGAGTTTAAAAATGAGGGAAATAGTAGTGAATCTCATAAAGGATCTTTTCCGGATAAGGAAGAGTGGTTTGATGAGTACTTACCGATGCTGCAGAGTGTGGATAGTGCTGGGTTGTTAATAGCTGGATCTGTTATGCGGGGCAGTATTAATTCTCTGGGGCAAAACCACTGGTATCAAGGGGAAAGCTTTAATCTCGATCTGTCTTTCTATACACCTTCACAAAAAGCTGTAAAATTGATTCATGCAGACAAAAAATGGTCTAAAAATGCTTTCGAGAAAAAAGTGGAATTTGCCAAAGAGCAACTCATTAGCTTGGATAAACCCTCTAAGACAATTGCACCGGGTCGCTATAGAACCTATTTTGCACCAGAAGCTGTTTCAGATCTTATTAATATTCTGAGCTGGTATGGGGTGAGTGCATCTTCTTATCATCAAGGCCGCTCTGCGCTTAAGTCGTTGGCTGACATGGAAACGGAATTGTCAAAACTGTTTACATTGAAAGAAGACTTTTCTTTAGGGTTGGGGCCTCGTTTTAACAGTTTAGGGGAACTTTCAGAAACTCAAGTGCCGTTGATTGAAAATGGCAAGCTTCGGAATTTATTGACCAGTACGCGCACAGCGAAAGAGTATAAATTAACCAGTAATAAAGCTGAAGAGAGTGAAGGGCTCAGGTCTCCTTGTGTACAACCTGGTTCTTTAACAGAGACAAGGATATTAAGTGAGCTCGGTACAGGTCTTTATATCAGCAATGTCCATTATTTAAACTGGAGCGATTTGAACAAAGGACGCATCACAGGAATGACGCGTTATGCTTGTTTTTGGGTGGAAGATGGTTCTATTGTTTCTCCTATCAAAGATATGCGCTTTGATGAATCACTGTATCATTTCTTTGGCAAGGGCTTGGTTGCTTTGACAGACAAGGTTTCTATTATTGC
Source organism: Candidatus Paracaedibacteraceae bacterium (assembly GCA_027328625.1). GTDB lineage: Bacteria > Pseudomonadota > Alphaproteobacteria > Paracaedibacterales > CAIULA01 > CANJLN01. The sequence goes on from DAHVSZ010000071.1 coordinate 5,584, forward strand.
TGATAATATGACCTATGATCTTAGAAGCGTTGGTGGTACATCGGTTCCAGGAATGCTTGTTGATGATTTTGCGTATACACTTTAGATGAAAAATATTCTTTTTATAACATGCAGTCGTATTGGTGATGCTGTTTTGACGACTGGGATTCTGGCGGAGATTGAGCGTCGTTATCCAAATGCCAAAGTCACAATCGCTGTTGATCCTTTACCGGCGCCATTGTTCGAAGATTATCCTTTATTGGATGACTTTATTGTTTTTGCCAAAGAATATCATAGCAAGCATTGGCTAACCTTGTGGAAGCAGGTTTTTAAAAAACGTTGGGACTGGGTGATTGATTTGCGTGGTTCTGCAATTTCTTATGGATTGCTTACAAAAAGGCGATCTATTTGGAAAAGTAAGCCGGGGGATCCAAGGCATAAGGTGGAACAAGTTTCGGCGTTGGTTGGTTTTGAAACATCGAATCCGACTTTGTGGTTTTCAAAAGAACGCCTTTCTCGTTTGTCATCTTTGGATTTGTTCCGAGGATCTATAGATTCTCGGGTCAAGTCCGAGAATGACAAGAGAGGAACTGCTTACTTAGCCGTAGCTCCTGCAGCTAACTGGGTTGGTAAGCAATGGCCTATTGAATATTTTACTGAATTATTAAAACGCTTTATGGAAAAATACTCGGATGCCAAGGTTGCTATTTTTGCAGCTCCGCATGAAAAAAGCATGGTTGAACCTATGCTAAAAGAATTACCCAAAGATCGAACGCTGTCTTTGATTGATTCAGGTCTGAGTCTGGCTGAAACAGCTGCATGTATAAAACAATGTAAGGCTTTTATTGGAAATGATTCAGGTTTAATGCATATTTCAGCAGCGGTTAAAACGCCAACGATTGGATTGTTTGGGCCATCCAGAGAACAGAATTATGGCCCATGGCAGGCACCTGGTGAAGACCGCAACATCGTTGTGCGCATTCCTATGAGCTATGACGAGTTGAAAGAAACGCCAGGATTTTCTCATAAGTCACAAGATTGCTATATGACTTCTTTAAAAGTGGACACAGTCAAAGGGGCATTGGAGACGATATGGGAAAAATATAGTTTAAAGGGTAACAAAAAGAATAGTGAATGAATACATACTACGATGATAAAGCCTGGAATCTTAAAGTAAATGCTGACAAAACCAGATATTGAAGACGAAGAAATCGTCAGATGTTTACGGGATACGTACGGATTGAACGTAGAAAAAATTTCTTTTCTTCCGCTTGGCGCCGACCTTAATACGGCTGTTTATCGTGTTATAACAAGCAACGCAACGGATTACTTTTTAAAGTTAAGACGACGAGAATTTAATGAAGCTGCGGTATTGGTTCCAAAATATCTTTCCGGCTTGGGGCTCAGACAAGTTATTCCGCCGCTAGCCACAGCAACAGGGCAATTTTGGGTAAGCTTAGCATTTTTCAAGGCGATTCTATATCCTTACGTGGAAGGACGTAATGGTATTGAAATGAATTTGTCAGACAAGCAGTGGATAGAATTCGGCGCTACCATGAAAAGGTTTCATAGCGCCGATATTCCCTCAACAATAACAAGTGGCGTACAACGGGAAACATTTTCTCCTAAATGGCGTGAGGAGGTAAAGACATTCCTTGGACGCATTGAAGATGAGATTTTTGAAGAACCTGTTGCTTCGGAAATGACGTTGTTCCTAAAACTCAAAAGCAGAGAAATATTTAAACTTGTCGAGCGCGCTGAAAATCTTGCGTACTTGCTGCAAAGACAGTCCCTCGAGTATATTTTATGCCACGCTGACATTCATGGTTGGAACGTGTTAATTGATAAAGAGGGAGCTCTATATGTAGTTGACTGGGATACAATAATATTTGCTCCTAAAGAACGTGATCTAATGTTCATTGGCTCCGGCCTTGGTGCCAGTGGGCGTACGCCACTTGAGGAGGAGACGTTGTTTTATCAGGGATATGGCCAAGCAGATATAAACCAGGCTGCTATTGCATACTATCGATACGAGCGTGTTATTGAGGATATAGGAGTCTATTGCGAAGAAATCTTTCTGTCGGATAAAGGCGGGGAAGACCGGGTAAGGTTGTTTGAATATTTGCAATCCAATTTTCTGCCGAATGGAACAATAGAGAGAGCTTTTCAGTTCGACAAGGCATTGATGGCTATTTAAAACCACTTAATTGACTTCCCAGCTGGCTTTACGAAAGTTAGTACATCAAAGAATAAGGTTTGGGAAGTGTTAGAGAAGCATTGGGAGTAAAATTCTTCCATGTAATTTTGACCTTGATGTCCAAATTTACATAGAAGATTTGACAAAGAAAGTGCTATCTAGCTGTGGCAACTGCAGCAACTTCGTCAGTGCCTGCAGCCGGCATTGCCCGTAGATTGCTCATCCATGCAGAATAATCTTCAACAGCACTTTCATCTATTGGGTTTTTCATTACTTTTTTAACAACAGTGAAATCTTTCACTGCCAATAAAGTGAGGATCCTTTCTTTCATGTCATTTTCTGCTAAAGGCAACCCAACTTTTAAATAATCCTTAGCCATTCGAAGAAAAGCTTCACTATCTGTGGGAGTTGAGTTCCCATAATATGTGGGGATTGGATATATATCTTCCATCAGACTATCGTTGTCTGAAATTTCCTTCGTTAAAAAATCATTAACCTTATTTTGAAGTTCACGGGGATCTATTGGTTCTTTTGAACATCCGTCTAGAAATTCTCTTACAGCTGTGGCAATTTTATTTGTGGCAAGTGTTTCTTCAAATTTTTCATATGTTTTGAAATCATTATTAATAATCTTTCGAGTTTTTGCGGATGCATTTTCTTTAGATGAACTATAGCCATCTGCGTCACCTGCCGCATAAATCATTGTGATAGAAACAGATACCATGAAAATAACTTGTATTATTTTTCTCATCAAAAATCTCCTAACGTAATAAACAAAGACAGCGGCACCTCATGAAAAAGTGAGATGAAAATGGTCGGGCGGTAATACAACCCACCTGAGTCATTCTAGAAAAAAATGGTTAATTTGGAGTTAAGTGATTTTTGCTTTACTGCCAGACAAATTTTAAATTTTGGCCCCCAAATTTGAAGGGAAGAATTGATGGAAAACGCTACCCACCATAACCATCGACTCTCTGTTCAATGGCTCCGAAAATTAACTCTCCATCCAGGCCCAACATCTCAATTCTAACCTGATCACCAAAGCATAAGAATGGTGTCGTTGTGTGTCCCTTTTCAATCATTTCAATCATTCTCTTTTCAGCAAGACAAGATGAACCGACATTTTTGTCTTTATTCGATACAGTACCGGATCCAATAATGGTTCCGGCCGATAAAAAACGAGTTTTTGCGGCATGTGATATCAGCTGAGCAAAGTTAAAAGTCATGTCAACGCCTGCATTGGGATGGCCAAACTCTTTATTATTCACGTAAGTGTAAAGAGGTAAATGAACTTTAAAATCTTTCCATGAATCTTCTAATTCGTTAGGTGTGACGGCAACTGGTGAAAAGCTTGTTGCTGGTTTGCCGTGGATGAAACCAAATCCTTTGGCAATTTCAGCTGGGATAAGGTTTCGTAAAGACACATCATTAACCAACATTAAAAGTTTAATATGAGAACCTGCTTTTTCTAAGCTTACACCCATTGGTACATCGTCAGTGATAACAGCTACTTCTGATTCAAAATCAACTCCCCATGTTTCATCAGCAACTATAATAGGATCTTGTGGGCCAGCAAAAGCATCTGACGCTCCTTGATACATTAAGGGATCGGTCCAAAAACTTTGCGGCATTTCAGCACCGCGAGCTTTTCTAACTAATTCCACATGATTTACATAAGCACTGCCATCAAGCCATTGATAGGCTCTTGGAAAAGGAGAGTGGGCTTGTTTGGGATCAAAGGTATTTCCCATTGCTTCATCTTGATTTAAGAGTTTATAGGTATTTTCAAGTTTGGAGCCGACTTTATCCCAATTCTCAATAGCGAATTGCATTGTTGGAATATTATCCACAGATATTTGTCTTTTTAAGTCTTTGCTCACAACAACAAGCGCACCATCTCGCATGCCATTTTTTAAACTTGCTAACTTCATGGATTCGTAATTCCTTTCCAAGAATGAAGATAATCCTTCCATTCAATTTCTTTGGATTCTTCAGAAACATGCAAAGGGTCACGGGTGTCGATCATAACCGCGACCTCATCTGTTTCTGTACGTGCTGCTTTAGCGCCGATTGAAAAAGCCCCTGGATGAGGGCCATGTGTAAATCCACAAGGATGAAATGTCGTCATGCCCGGCTGGATGTTATCACGACTGAAAAACTGCCCTTTGTGGTAAAAAATGAACTCATCAAAATCATCATTATTATGATAAAAAGGGACTTTTAAAGCACCTGGATCACTTTCAATTGGCCTTGGACAAAATGTGCACACAACAAATCGGTGTGCAACAAAGGTTGTATGGGCAGAGGGAGGTAGATGATAGCGGTGGCTCATAAGGGGTCTTATATCGCGCCAATTAATCCGAACAGGCATTAATGTTCCATGCCATCCCAGTGCATCTAAAGGATTAAATGGAAAAGTCAAAATTGTGAGAGCATTTTGTCTTTTGATAATAACTTGCCATTCGTGATTTTGATTCATTTGTTGCTCTTTAAATGGCTCATTAATCTGAGGCACATCTAACATCGCTGGATCAAATATGGCTTGCGGGCCCAATAGCCCTTTATTCGGTAATTGAAAAGAACTGTCTGTTGCTTCAACCATCAGAACTTTAAGGGGATTATTGGTATTTAATCTCCACATCGTACCTCGGGGTAACATCACGTAGTCACCCTCATTCAAAGACAGATGACCATAATCACAGAAAAGCTCAGCTTTTCCTTCATGAATAAAAAGTAGTAAATCTCCGTCACCGTTACGTACTAATTTGGTCATGGACTGATTTAATATCCACCAACGAATATCTGTGTGTTTGTTCGATAAAAAGGGAGAAGCTAACCAAGGAATATCATGGTATTCAGTTAATTTGTTTAAATCAAATGCACGCGGTTTTAAAGGGCCATTCCAATCTGTCCATGCTGTTGGTGCGTATTGATGAATCATATGAGTGCAAGGCCCAAAAAAGCCTTCTTTTCCAAGCTCTCTCTCATATGTTGGTTTACCACTTTCGCTTTTTGGAAAGTCTGCATGGGCTTGTTTTGAACATAACCCTTCTGAGCGAGGAAATTGAATCCATTGTTTCATAAGTATGCGAACTCATTATCAGCAAAACTATTTAAAGAAGTATATGACACATATTAGATTCTGTGAACAAATTCTTTGTTAAATAGTATTTTTGTTATAAAAAAATTGTATTTTTTAATCATATATTAACATATCTTTGTTATTTTTATAATTACCTAGAGGGCGTGTTTTGGTGGTGACACTGGCTGAGTGCGAGCTGGTGGGCAACTCTCGGATAGCTTTAA
>DAHVSZ010000072.1 GCA_027328625.1 Candidatus Paracaedibacteraceae bacterium
TGTATACAAGATAATGATGTTAAAAATTTTATTTGCAAATGATTTATTGTTGAAATAAAAGCATTGTAAATTACAGAAATAAATTAGAATAGTATTGTTAGAGTTTGAGTAATGTTTAAAACCGTTTTATTTTTTGTTTTGATATGTTCTAACGGCTTATTGCACGCATTAGAGAATGAGTCTATCGAGCCGGGTGCTAGATCAAGAAGCGACTCAATTGCCACTTTAGGTGATGAATCATCAGATGACGAAGAAAAAGGTTGTTTTGGAAAATTTCACCTTGTTTTGAAATTACCTGTGAAAGGGGGGCTTGATTTAGACGAAAGTATAATTAGAAAACAAATTTATGGATATGTAGATGATCTCATGGAAGGAGTCGTTTTAGAAAAAACAAGTAGGGGATTTCGAGCTTTGTTTTCTTGTTTACAAGAAAACCTGCATGTAGAAGCTGTAGGTCACTTTGAAACAAAAGAAGTCGCTATTAACGCTGCGCTACGTTTCATTAAGGGGTTAGCAGAGAATAAGTGGGTTGTAAAAAGCAGAATGACAGGTACTTATAGGTTTTCATGCGTATCTTAAGCAGCTGCCTCTTCCATTTGTTTAATAAATTCAATAAAGTCACCGACATTACTGAATTCATGGTAGACACTGGCAAAGCGAACATAGGCAACTGCGTCTAAATTAAATAAAGCTTGCATGGCCATTTGACCAATAGTTTGAGTTGTTATTTCTCCATCTCCTGAGGTCTCTAGCTGTCTAACAATGCTAGAGATAACTCTTTCAACTCGATCGGGATCTATACCTCTTTTATGCAAAGCTGTTGTAATCGATTGGGCCAATTTATCACGGTCAAAAGGAACACGGGTACCACTTTTTTTAACAACAACTAAATCACGTAATTGTATGCGTTCAAAAGTTGTGAATCTGGATCCACATTCCCCACAGAAACGTCGGCGCCTGATGGAAGAATGATCATCAGCGGTTCTTGAATCTTTAACTGACGTGTCTGCATGGCCACAAAAAGGACAGCGCATGGTTTATAAATCCTGATAGATGGGAAATTTAGCACAAAGCTCTAATACCTGTTTTTTAATCTCAGGCACAACGTTTTCTATGTTTTGATCTCGAATACTTTTTAGCACTTCTGCGATCAAGTGAGCAACTTGCTTGAATTCAGCTTCCCCAAAGCCACGCGTGGTTGCAGCAGGAGACCCTAAACGGATTCCAGATGTTGTTGAAGGCGGTAGCGGATCAAAGGGGATGCCATTCTTATTACAGGTAATATGTGCTTGTTCTAGGACAGTGGAAGCATCTTTTCCGGTAATGCCATAGTTTCTCAAATCAACCAACATCAAATGTGAATCTGTGCCTTTTGATACTAAATCTAAGCCATGCTCAATTAATACCTCACCAAGGACTTTGGCATTTTTAACAACATTTTCAGCATACTTTTTAAATTCAGGTTTTAGTGCTTCACCAAAAGCAACAGCTTTAGCAGCAATGACGTGCATTAATGGGCCACCTTGAAGACCCGGGAAAACAGCTGAATTGATTTTTTTAGCCAGATCTTCTTCATTTGTGAGAATAATACCGCCTCTAGGTCCACGCAAAGTTTTATGAGTTGTTGAGGTCACTATATGCGCATGAGAAAGAGGACTTGGATAAACTTTACCGGCCACAAGGCCAGCGAAATGAGCCATATCAACCATTAAATAAGCACTGATTTTATCAGCAATAGCTCTGAAACGAGCAAAATCAATGATACGAGGATAAGCAGATCCACCAGCAATGATCAGTTTGGGTTTGTGTTCTAATGCCAGTTTTTCAACTTGGTCATAGTCGATTGTTTGGGTTTCTGGATGAACATCATAGGCAATGGCATGAAACCATTTTCCAGAAAGGCTAACGCTTGACCCATGAGTCAGGTGACCTCCAGCTGCAAGTGACATTCCCATCACCGCATCGCCGGGTTTAAGCAAAGCCAAAAAAACGGCTTGGTTGGCTTGTGCGCCTGAATGGGGTTGAACATTGGCAAAACCACAACCGAAAATCTGTTTTACACGTTCAATGGCCAAGTTTTCAACAACATCGACATATTCACAACCACCATAATAACGGCGCCCCGGGTATCCTTCGGCATATTTATTGGTTAAAACTGAACCTTGTGCTTCTAAAACGGCCTTTGAGACAATGTTCTCAGAGGCAATAAGTTCAATCTGTGTTTGTTGGCGGAGAAGTTCGCCTTGAATAGCTTGGAAAACCGTGGTATCTGAGTCTTTTAATGTACGTGTGAACATCAACGATTGTCCTGAATGGTGCCGCAGGAGGGAATCGAACCCTCGACCTCACCCTTACCAAGGGTGTGCTCTACCACTGAGCCACTGCGGCTGGAAACTTGAAAAAGTACCTAAAAATATCTCATAGGTTTTTAATGTTGGCAAGCTGAAATTGTTTATTCATTTTTTAGCAAAATGTAATAGTCGCTTTCTAAGCATCTTTTAATGATTTTTGCTGTGGGGAAACGGTTTAGGAAAATTTTTGCCTCTTCTGTATCTAATTTTTCAACAATCATTGATGAATAGTTGGCAGTCTGAATATGTTCTAACCATCTTTTACGATCTTGAGAATTAAGGACAGAATGCGCAGTTTCTGTCATAGGTGTCCCAACAACAAGATCTGCAAAGAAATAAACAGCACCTGAGGAGATAAGTCCTGGCATGCTAACAACGACAGTTGGTTTATTTTCTATAATCCTATGGACATTTTCCATCTCTTCAAAGTAATGTTCAGCCTCGAATGTTCTATAAGGAGTATGTTTTAGTATTGGATAACCAAGCCTTATTGGCATCATAAATTGGTTGGCGTCTTGTTGTGGGATATTAGGATGAAACTTTTTCTGTATCTTAGAAAGATTTTGAATAAGATTAGGAAGATTTAAATTGAGTGGAAAAATGAGAAATAGTATGCCGACAGCTACCAAAAATTCTTTCCAACGACCACTTTTTTTGGATGTAACAAATATCATTTTCATAAATAAAACAATGGCAATGGGCAAAGAAATAGTTGTTGCTGCAAAATGTGTTGAATCAGCTCTTAGTAATGCAATTTGGTGAAGTACAACGGGAGAAATTGACACAAATAAAAATCGTATCTCTTCAGAGGATAGCTTAAATAAGGTTTCTTTTTTCCGAAAATATTGAACAGAAATTACCATTGAAAATAAAATAACAGGTATAAATACATACCCTGGAAATTCACAATGTGACCAACCACTTGCCCAGCTGGTATTTGAATATCCGTTAACAACTAACGAAGAGACAGCAAAATATCTTCCAATAAATAGTCCAAGCTGTCCTTTGGAAAAATAGAAGAAGAGAATAGGAAGTACAAACAAGCAAAAACCTAAGGCAAAACTGACACCTAATTTAATAACAGCTTTCATGTTTAATAGCCTTAAGGCAAGAGAAAGGAGAATGCATGTTGTTATTGTTATGAACCCACATGATAAATTTTCTTGGGCCATATAACACAAGAATCCATAGATAAATCCAACTAAGAAAGTCATCAGAGTTGGAAAACGCCATTGATAAAGTAATTTCCATGCAGATATAGAAAGGAAAAGAGGAGCTAGATATCTGAAACCATTATACCATCCAAAATAGGTAATGCCGACACCATTGCAATCAAAGTCCGGCCAAAAAATAGTAAAGTAACCCATTGACAATAGTGAGAGGCAAGCTAATGCTTCTAAAAATTTAAAAGAAGAAAAAACGATAGATAGAAAAAATACAAGAGAGATTAAATCTAACAAAAGCCACGCCTCTCGAAAACTAAGAAGATCCCAGCCAAATTTATTCAGGTAATAATAAAGGAAAAGCTGAGATCCAGGGCCATATTGTATCTCTGCTTCAGTGTATGCAAAACAACCCTGTTTTATGGCTTGGAGCGACCCAAGATGCTGTGTTTCATGGATATCTGGAAAAGTTCCTAATAAATATACATTCCATGGTGGGCCCCAGAGAAAAAAGGCAAGGGCCAAACCTGCCACTAAAGAAAAAAATATTTGTCTATAAGAACTCTTTTTCAGCTCACTCGTTTGTTCAGCATTTATATTATTTTTCCAAGCAAATAACATATAAAAATAAAAAAGAAAAATAACCTCAACAGCGATATAAGTAAAAAAAACAACACGCTTGTCTTGATAGCAGAACTGATACCAGGTGGATTTATAAAAGCTACTTTTAAAACCAACAAATATAGTTGTAAGTGTGACCATTAAAGATAATACGATGATACCAAAAGATAGAATTCTTGTTGTGTGAGGGTTGTAATGGTAAAGGTTTAAAAGGTGTTTTCTCGTTTTTCTCCACAATGGCTTTGTTGAATACATTAGGTATCTCATTGAATGGCCGACTGAGAGTAAAATGAGAGGGATAAAAAGAGCATACTGTCTGTAAGGGAGTTTTTGCCCAAATGCCCATCCAACGGTAATAATCAATAAACTTGTGAAGCTTAATCCTGCAAAGATAAAAGGATTTAAAAATTGCCGAATCCCGATTTCTTTGAGATATTTTACGTTAAAGAGATCGAGTTTATATTTTTTTAAAAGAGTAATTATTTTCCAAGATTGTTGCTTTTCTTGGCTTGGTAGGAAAAACAAATAAGACCCAGCTACAATTAGCGCTACAAGATCATGGGGAAATTTTCTTGAAAAAAGTTGATAGCCGATAGTGTAGAAAATGAAAAAAAATGTATAAATTATGTTCAACTTTTTTGTTTGTTCAATATTCATAAAATGAAACATTCCTGTTTTGAGATATTGCTATTAGCATTGTAGTTACGACTAAGATCAAAATCTAATTTAATGAATTCTGAGTGTAAAGAGAATTTTATTTCACATCACAATCGCTTTTGCTTGCCGTAAAACTGCATCCGCTTCTGGGGTATACCGGCCATCATCGGTATGCAAAACCATTCCAGGTAATAGACGTAATGCTCCATTAGTATTTTTTATACCCCGTATCAAAACTCGTTTGGCAGGTTTGTTTTTGCCGGGCCATAAGGGGTAAATCGTAATATTGCCAAGTTTTCCCGAAAAGTACGATAGAATTTGATCAAGACGGTCAGCTCTATGAATAAACGTAATGCTCCCTTTAGGTTTAACCATCAAAAGCGAAAATTTTGCCCATTGATCAAGGTCAGCTTCACCTTCTAAATTAGCCATTGCTTTTGTTTCATTAGGTGAAATGTTGTTTCTTGTTGCATTTAAATAAGGTGGGTTTGTCATTACATGTGAAAAAGTTCCAGCAGCAAGCCTTGGTGGTGGCCTTAAAAGGTCGCCATGTAAGATTTCAACTCTTTCTCTGAGCTTATTCAGTTTTACATTTTCTGCGGCATAGCGAACCAAATCGCGTTGTAGTTCAACTCCTGTAACTCTTACATTAGGAGCTCGAGTCGCTAAACAAAGCGAAGCCGCACCCACGCCTGCTCCAACATCAAGAATAGTGTCATTCGGCTCTATCTCGATAGAGGCTGCTAAAAAAATGGGATCTATCGCTACTCTATACCCTTCAGTGGGTTGACGAATTAAAACGCGCCCTCCAAGTAGGAAATCTTCTGAAAATTCGGTTGCAGTGTTCTTGTCAATCATCATACTTTACAAAATAACCATTTTTATCTGTTAAATGAATGGGGTAGAGTCTTAAATTATATATGATCACATACTCTTAGAAATTAAGAAAAGTCTATGACCATCTCTATTCAATCTCCCCTTAAGCACCTTCATCATCTATTGTACACGGAGATGAATCAAGTGGATACCCTAATCCTTGAAAGTTTATATAGTCAAGTTGGTGTTATTGAGGATGTAGGAAAATACTTGGTTCAAGGGGGAGGAAAGAGGATTCGGCCTTTGCTTACTTTGGCATGCAGTCGATTTTTTAATCCTGATCCTGGTTGTGCAATTCATTTAGCTGCTGCTGTCGAATTAATCCATACGGCAACTTTGCTTCACGATGATGTTGTTGATGCTTCTACCATGAGAAGAGGTCAGCAAACTGCAAACGAAGTATGGGGAAATAGTTCCAGTGTTCTTGTTGGTGATTTTTTATTTTCTCGTGCTTTTCAATTGATGGTCCAAACCAAGAACTTTGATGTTTTAGATTCTTTATCGAATGCGGCAGCAAAAATAGCTGAAGGAGAGGTTTTGCAATTAACATCTTCTTATAGTCTTGATCTATCTATTGAGACTTATCTGAATATTATTACATCAAAAACGGCAGCTCTCTTTGCGGCAGCTTGTGAAGTTGGCGGTATGATTGTAGGAATGGATATGTCATTAAGACATCACCTTTATCAATTCGGCCATAATCTTGGAATGGTTTTTCAGATTGTCGATGATTTTCTAGATTACTGTAGCAATTCTGGAGATTTAGGCAAAAGCCAAGGCGATGATTTTTTCGAAGGGAAAGTGACTCTTCCAGTTATAATTGCTTGCCAAGATCGTATTAACTCTGATTTTTGGATATCTCAATTTGCAAAAGCGGTTAGAGTTGAAGCCGATTTGCAAACTGCTATTCAATTGTTAGAGAGTCATTGCATTCTTTACAAATGTAGAGAAATAGCAAGGTCTTATGCAGAAGGAGCACTAAATCATCTTGATAAACTTCCAAAATCAGCAATTTGGCATGACCTGAAGGATTTAATATCGTATTCTTTAAATAGAAAGTCTTAACTATCAACCTCAGTTTCCCTATGTCTTGACCATAAGGTCTATGATCTCTTGTCTCTTCTGGGAAGATGTACTAGATCCCCAGTCAAGCTGAAGGAAAACTGTAATGGTGGTAGTTATGCTTTGTGATAAGTTGGTAATGATAGAAAGTCTTAAGAAAAGGTAATGTTTTGGTTAAAATGAACCGCTTCCTTGTTACTTGTCTTTGCTTTGTGTTGCTTTATGGTGTTTGCCTTCATGCAGAAGAAACAGCCTCTAAAACAGAGACTTCTAAAACAGAAGTTCCCAAAGTTGAAGGGATTGCATATGAGATCAAATGGCCCTCGATTGATCAAGAGCTTTTAGAAGCTCTAAAGACTGAATCATCTCTTGTTAAACTTGAAAAGCGTCCCCCCTCATCTCAAAGCGGTTTAATCAAAAGAGCTGAGCGTGATGTTGATCAATTTAAGAAAGTTTTAGCCGCACATGGTTATTTTTCTGGCCATGTTAGCTTTGTTATAGATAATGAGGTCACCCCAGTTCTTGTTAAATTTAAAGTCAATCTAGGTGAACGTTACAAAATTTCCCATATAACTCTTTTGGCACACGATAATGTTCATATTATGGAAAATCAAACAGTTACTCTAACTGCTGATGTGGTAGGTGTTCATTTAGGAGAATACGTTAATTTAGCTAAAATTCATGCTGGAAAAGAGCGTATAAAAAAATACTTTCAGCATATCGGTTATCCTTTTGTAGAGGTGAGTGATCCTGAAGCTGTTATTAATCACGAAAAGGCAGAACTACAGATTATTTATAGATTGCAGACTGGCCTTATTGCTCGCATAGCTGATACGAAAATTGAGGGTTTGACTCATCTTTCTCCTGATTTTGTTAAAAATCGGGTGTTGTGGCATAGTGGCCAGCAATATGATCAATACCAAGTTGATAAAACAAAACGTAAATTAATCGAAACTGGGCTTTTAGCAACGGTGACTATAACTCCTGAAAAAGCTTTGACACAGGAGAATGGTGCTAAAGAAGAAAAAATTATTATGCGTATTAAGACATCTGAAGGAGCTCCTCGAGCTTTTAGCGCAGGTGCTCGCTTTTCCACAGCAGAAGGCGCAGGTGCTCATTTAGGATGGGATCATAATAATTTAAGAGGAAATGGGGAACATCTTGGAATAGCTTTGGATCCTTCAAAACGTGAAAGTAAAGCGAAAATTGCTTATGATATCCCCGATTTTCTTTCTCCCCGCCAGAAATGGATGAATGAAGTATCAGCAGTTCGTGAAATAACAAGAGCATATACAGGAAGAACCTATAATGTGGGTACGCGTATTCAACGGCCATTAAATGATTATCTTGGGGGTTCAATTGGGTTAATGGGTGAAGCCGGACGTATTTGGCGCGAACAAACACTTTATAATACTCGTCTTGTTGGTTTTCCTGGTGAGTTGAAATTAGACGCAAGCGATGATTTGCTTAATCCAACTCGGGGTGTAAGAGCAGATGGGCGCATAATACCTTACCTTGGGAAACTCAATAAAAGTCAAGGAATGACAGTTACCCAAGGTAATGTTTCTGCTTATTTACCTTTTATGACCAATGAAATAGGTGAAAGTCGAGGTGTTTTGGCAGGGTTTGTTAAAGGCGGTAGCATCTTTATTAAAAGTCTTGATTTGATACCACCAAATAAGAGATTTTATGCCGGTGGTGGCGGTTCGATTCGAGCCTATGATTATCAGATGCTAGGACCTTTGGATTCCCAGTATATCCCACTTGGAGGAAGATCATTGGCTGAAGTAGGTGCTGAGCTTAGAATCAAAACAACAGAAACGATTGGATTTGTTACCTTTTTTGAAGGTGGATCTGTTTCGGAAAATAAAATGCCTGATTTTAGAGGAAAAAACATGCTATGGGGCACAGGTGTGGGTCTTCGCTATTATAGTGCTGTTGGGCCTATTAGACTTGATCTTGCCTTTCCTTTGAAACGTCGTCGTGTGGTTGGTAGTGGCAAACACATTGATGCACCTTTTCAGTTTTATATAAGTATTGGACAGGCGTTTTAAATCTCTCTGTTAAAACTTATTTGATTGTTGTATATATCCATTCATATAAGAAATTAGGTGAGGAATTTAGTGTTGTCTTTTTTCAAAAAGCTCTTGTTAGTTATAACAGCCATTATTATTACGATTTTTTGTTATTCCTATCTAAAGAATGAATCAAAATTAAAAACTCAAACAATCCAAGAACCAATAAAATCTGAACAAAAAACGTTAGAGCAAAAAGTTCGTGTCCTCCCTGAAAAAGCTGTTCATGCGTTGGCGCGTTTTGGTCAACCAAAATATCCAGCTGATTTTATACATTTTAGTTATGTGAATCCTAATGCACCAAAGGGAGGCATGTTACGTCTTGGTACCATCGGCACGTTTGATACAATCAATAAAGATATTGTTAAGGGTATTGGTGCAGAAGGGCTGCTTTTAACTTTTGATCCTTTGATGGTTCGCTCAGCGGAAGAACCTTTTACTCTTTATGGCGTGATTGCTCAAGGTGTTGAAGTTGCTCCTGACGCATCTTCGGTTACTTATTACTTAAATCCCAATGCGCGGTTCCAGGATGGTTCACCTGTAACGGCAGAAGATGTGAAATTCACAATTGAAACTCTAAGAGACAAAGGCTTACCTCGCTACCGTCAATACTACAGTCGCATTACTCAGATGGAAATTATTGATTCTTATACTATCAAAATGGATTTAAAAGCCAATGATGATGGAAAATATGACCCTGAATTACCTATGATTATTGCTAATGTGCGCGTTCTTTCAAAAGCTCAACTTGAGAAAATTGATTTTGCAGAGAGCGGTTTAACCGTCATTGTTGGCAGTGGCCCTTATAAAGTTGCCAATGTAGATCAAGGACGATCCATTACATATCAAAGAGATCCAAATTATTGGGCAAAGGACTTGCCCGTGAATAGGGGGCAGTATAATTTTGATACCATCAAGATTGAATATTTCAAAAATGCTCAAGCGCAATTCCAAGCATTTGCTGCTGGTGAATTTGATGTTTATTTTGAGACCAATCCTAACCAATGGGAAACAGCTTATAATTTTGCAGCTGTAAATGATGGAAAAATTAAACGTGTTGACACAACTCATAGGCGCCCTGTTGCTGTTAAAACAATCATTTTTAATATGCGTCGTCCAATTTTTAGTGACATAAAAGTTAGAAAGGCTCTTAACTTAGCTTTTGACTTTAATACGCTTAACAAGATTGTTTTCTCAGGTATTATGAAATGCCCAAATAGTTTGTTTGCAAATACTTTCTTGGCTCATCATGGCCCTGCTGAAGGAAAAGAAAAAGAGTTGCTTGAACATTTTGCATCACAAATTGATCCAGAACTTTTGAAGACAATGTTGGAAAAAGAATTTACGCCAACTCAAACCGACGGCAATGGAGATCAGCGAGCCAATTTAGAGCAGGCCGATACCTTATTGAAACAAGCGGGTTGGATTATTAAAGATGGCAAACGTGTGAATGCTCAGGGTCAAGTGATGACTTTTGAATTCATGATCAAAGATCCTAAATTGGAAAAAATCGCCTTGGCTTATCGTGAAAGCGTCAGGAAATTAGGAATCGATTTGGTTGTGCGTATGATGGATTCTGTCCAATACGAGAATCGAGTTATTGAGTCAGACTTTGATATGATTGTGCATACATGGGCAAACTCTTTGTCTCCTGGGAATGAACAACTTTATTATTTTAGTGCAAAGAATGCTGATATTAAAGGAAGTAGTAACTATATTGGAATCAAAGATCCTGTGGCGGAGGCGTTAGCGCGTGAAGTCACAATGGCAACGGATACAGAATCTTTAACGGCTTCTGTCCATGCGTTGGATCGTTACGTAATGTTTAACTATTTCCAGATTCCTTTGGCCTATGATAATACATCCAGATGGGCGTATTGGGTTGATAAACTTGCAATTCCTGAAGTGAATCCAGAAGTGGGTACTAATGTTATGAATTGGGGTTGGTCACCTGGAGCAGCTAAATAGGTAATGTATTTAAAGGGAGTTTTACTTCCTTTATTTTTTTATGTTGTTTAATTCACTAATAAATACCTTACCACCCGACAGAATTTTGGAACCTAGAAAAACAGCCATTTCACGTCACCTCGAGAAGGGACGTAGTCCCGAC
>DAHVSZ010000073.1 GCA_027328625.1 Candidatus Paracaedibacteraceae bacterium
TCCTGTACTCGTTTGCTTAATCGGCTCTTTCTCATACCATCCTTATAACATTATTTCATGTTATCTGGGACAGCCCCAAACCTTTTTTGACTCCCATCTTCCCGTTTCTCACAATAAGATTATGATTATTGATAATCAAATTGTGATAACAGGGTCTTATCATTTTACAAGTGAGGAAGAAAGCCAAAATTCTGAGAACCTCCTAATTTTAAGCAGCAGTGGAGTCGCAGAACAATATCATCGAGAATTTAGTAGACGTTTAGTTGCGTCAAGAAGTAATTAAGGTAAAACGCACTTGTTATCTTCCACTCTTGTATTGTTGGCGCGTCTGTTCACTTTATAGTTTTCATTTTATTCGCTAGATAGAATTTTAGGAATAATATCAAAGGCAGAAAGTTTCAAACATTACATCTAACCAGACACCATTGTCTCTGGTGACTTATTGGTGACTCACTTTCTTAAGTCAAAAAATTAAATGGCCATAAGGCCTTAGAAATACTGGTGCCGGTTGGGGGACTCGAACTCCCGACCTACTGATTACAAATCAGTTGCTCTACCAGCTGAGCTAAACCGGCTTCTCGATATTAGGTTTACCTAATTTTTAACAGAGAGTCCAGAAAATTCGAAAAAAATCTTCATATTCTCTGATATTGCGTTATGGTGGGGCGAGTGACCGGTCTCGAACCGGCGACCTCCAGAGCCACAATCTGGCGCTCTAACCACCTGAGCTACACCCGCCATTAACAACACCTTCATTTTTATAATGTATATTGCTTTACGTCAATGATTATGATGAGGACAGGGTTTTTCTTCTTTAGAATTTGTCGGGTTTATTGGGAACTCAACGCTGACATCTCCAGCTTTTTCAAAAGTTAAAATAATTTCAGTTTTTTCAGATTTTCTAATCGATTCCGGAAAATTGTAAAGCATAAGATGTTTACCACCTGATTCAAATTTGACAGGTTTTCCTAGAATTACTTTTCCATTTTTATCTTTGCTAGCAGCTGGAATTTTGACACCATCTATTATTTTCTTCATAGTCACAATTTCAGGGTTTTCTGCTGTTGGGATATGATCATGAAGTTCTACAGTTGGTTGTTTATTATTGTCCTTGAAAAATAAAGATTTAAGGCTTTCAAAAAATGATTTTTTTTCTTCCATATTTTCAGTTTTAATTTTGGCCCCAACAAGTTTATCTTCTGTTGGAGATGTTTGTATAATCGTTAAATATCCGGCACCAACTTCAGCTCCATTTAAAAAAACTATTTTTTGATTGGAAATTTCAAATGTACCATACATTTCTGGGCAGGCAAGGAGAGGTGCATAGAGAAAGAAAGAACATAGGGCAAAAGTGAATAGTCGTTTCATTGATTGTAACCTTTTAGTAAAATTATATTAATTCTATACCTGCTATCTATGGCAGCATACAAGAGGTTTTATGGGGCAAGAACGTATATTTTTAATTGTAACAGGTTACTCTGGGGCTGGACGCACAACAGTTCTAAAAAATCTAGAAGATATAGGTTATCGAACAGTCGATAATCTGCCTCTCAATCTTTTGCCAGCATTAATTAATGAAACTGATTACTTAGACATGCAGCTTAAGCATGCCATGGCTGTAGGTATTGATCCAAATTCTTATAATTTTCATTCAGATAGTCTAAAGAGTGTATTGCATAAACTTAAGAAAAATAAGCAGATAGACCTTCGTTTGGTTTTTCTAGTAGCAGATGAGCATGCAATTGTACGCCGATATACAGAAACGAGGAGACCTCATCCGCTTGATGCTCTGACACTGCTTGATAGCGTAAGAATGGAAATTACTGAAATGCAACCAATTCGTGACTATGCTGACCATATAGTCGATACAACCATGTTCTCTTCGCATGAGGTAGGACAAGTTATTCGTCATATGTTTAAATTGAGTAACAAGACTACTTTAAGGATAGAACTGATTTCTTTTGCATATAAACTTGGAATTCCTCGACATCTGGATATTCTTTTAGATGCAAGATTTCTAAATAATCCTTTTTATCAGGAAAGTTTAAAAGAATTAACAGGATGTGATGATAAGGTACAAAGCTATTTAAGGGTAAGCTCTGAATGGGAATTTTATTTTGACCATTTGAAAAATGTACTAAAAGCATCTATTGATGGATTTCGAAAAAATGGGAGAAGCTATGTAACAATCGGCTGTGGTTGTACGGGGGGACAGCATCGATCAGTTTTTATGGTTGAAGAAATTGCTAAATTTTTAAAAGTGATGGAAGAAAATGTAACCGTGAAGCACAGAGATATTACCAAGTGATTATTTCTTTTTAACGCGGCCACTTCCATCACAATTTTCACAAGAGGTTGTTAACTTCTTTGGCAGGGAATTTTGGAAATGGGGGCCTTGTAATTCTAAAAATCCAAGATGAGACCACCCCATAATCTTTAATTTTTGGGTGTTTTCTAAACTTAGTAGTCGTTCAAAAGTTTGCAAGAGTTGAGCTCGTTGTCTGCGCGGCACTCTTATAAAATCAATGATAATATTACCACTGAGTTGTCTGAGGCGGATTTGAGCTAGTATGGTGGCAATAGCCGATATATTAGACTCAACACCAGCTTTGGCACTGTTGACATCAATCGTTGTTACACAAGCTGTTTCCTCGATATATAAATTACCACCCGTTGAAATCGGGACAAAGGAACTGTAAAGATTATCCCAGCTTTCAGCAATTCCTAGAGATTCAAATAAAGGTAACTCTTTTAAAGATGCTTGATGCAGTTGAGAAAGTAGAAAAGGATGATGTTTTTTTAAAAAACCTTTCGCTTCAACTAATATACTAACATCATCAAAAATAACTTTATGCTTCGGTGATAGATCACGTAATAGTTTTTCCAAGGTTGTGGATCCAGATTTGATGAGGCCGGGTTTGTCTGTTAATGGCAATTTATACAGTTTATCCCATTCAGTATGATGTTGATCAATTTCACACAAAAGCTCAGATTCGTTCTTTGAGAATACATACGGAGAACGAATGGTTAAGTACTTTTTGTTTTTTAATGTATGTAATAGATTTTCTTTTAACTGATTTTCAAGCTTTTCAGAGAAAAAAAGACCTTGTTGGTGTGGATGATAAATACAATAACGTCCTGCTAAATGAATTGAAGTCGATACACGAAGGCTCTTTTTTTTTTGCTCGTATCTTTCTGCTTTGTCATCCAGTACGTCCTGACAGACTTGAACAAGAATTTTTTGACCTTCGGTCAGTTGATTATTAGATGTTGAGGGGCGAAGAGCTACAGGAGCATTCATACCAATATCTATCCAAATAAAGGCTGAGGTTTTATGGAGAACGCGTCCTAAATAAATATCATCAATGTATGAAGGTGTCTTGGGGGATTGATAAAAAAATTGCCACAGTCGACCCTCGGTAACTATCGCAATTTTTAAGTCAGAATTCTCTCTGCTAACAGCTATATAGTCGGACATTTTTTAAATGCCCATCTTTGTCATTTCTGACGGAAAGTGATGCGACCCTTGGTAAGGTCGTATGGAGTCATTTCGACTGTAACTTTGTCACCGGCCAATACTCTAATACGGTTTTTTCGCATTCGTCCAGAGGTATGAGCTAAAATGATATGGTCGTTTTCTAGTTTTACTCGGAAAGTTGCGTTTGGAAGCAGTTCTATTACAACTCCGCTAAATTCAATTAAATCTTCTTTTGACATTAAACTTTCCGATGCTTCCCATTTTTATTTAATAAAATATTGAATATTAATACCAATTTTTGCTTAACTTGTAAAGAATGGCACGTAGGTTGTTTTTATTTTTAAGTTTTTGTTGGGACCTTTAATAACCCAAGTAACGGCCCATTGATTTGGTAAATTGAAAGTATAAGTGGCTTGATAAGTATCTTCATTGCATTGATGAGTCACTGGTACACCAGGTTCTCTTAAGTTTAGAGTATGAAAAAACTTTTGATCGTCAAAATAAAAATCAAGTGTATACGTATCAACAAGCTTCACAATATACGTTTTATCAAATGGTCCTTTATAAGTTCCAACAGTTAAAATACCTTTTTCAAAATATTTATAAACATTAGATTTTGGCGTTGGTGTAAAATAGGCTTGCCCCAACATACTGGTTGGGAGCTCTGAGAGTTCATCAGCTATTGTACGCTTTAATGACCATTGGCTTTGAAGTAAACTTTGAGCAGTTGGTTGTGCCATGAATGAAAAGACCTATACCCAATGCACTTGAAAATGTCTATTTTCTAACCCCACTTCAATTTCCCTATGGCTTGACCATAGGGTCTCATGGATTCTCCGGTCAAGAGGCATGAAAACTGTTAAAAAGCAGCAAGTAAAAACAGGTATCTTCATTTTCATTGGGTATAAATCTTAGGTTTTTAGTGTTGATTGAAGATACGCTATAAACTTTTCAGGATTATTTCCTTGCTGACTCCAAATAGCAGCGTAATCGTTTCTTTCAGTTATAAGTTTACTAATTCCTTCAAACATAACATTCAAAATATACAAATGCCCATTCATTTTAACCACTATCCAATCAACTTTTGCCGGTTCACCGCTTCCATCTCTATTAGAAAATGTGCTTTTTACAAGAACGCTTCCATCCGTTTGAGACGTCGCATCTTTAGAAATGTTTGGAACAGTATTTTTAAAGGTATTGACCTTTTCAGGGGATGAGTAAATTTGCACCAATCGTTTTTGATAAATTTGATGAAAACTTTCACGTTGTTGAGGGGTCATTTGACGCCATTTTGCACCAAGAACAAATTTAGAAATTTCTTCTGTTATAAAGTTATCTCTTAATAGTTCTCCAAACTCTTGTTGATGATCACCAGGCTTGTTGGCAACCTCCATTCCTTTATTGACTAACATTTCTACAAATGTAACAGCTTCTGCTGCAGAAGGAATTTCATAAGGTGACGCTGCTTGGCTTTTTGTTGGTTTAGGGGATGCCTTCATTTTTTCTGGAATAGGCATTGCATGACTGGGCGGTGCTTGAACCGCAATACGTGCATTTACATTAATAGTACCAAATAACAAAAAACCTAATCCTATTAAGAATTTATTCATATGAGTTACCATTAATTTGTATCTCTTTTAAAATCTAAACTTACAAAGAACATTACCATCAAAACTTTAATTTTTCCTTAAAAAAGAAGGGCGAGAATTAATTCTCGCCCTTTAGGTTTTTATTTAAAAGCAGCTGGATTAATAATCCATACCACCCATGCCTGGATTTGGCATAGCAGGCGCTGCTTTCGCTTCTGGCTTTTCCGCAACCATAGCTTCTGTTGTAATCAACAAACTGGCAATGGAGGCTGCGTCTTGCAAAGCTGTACGAACAACTTTAGTTGGGTCAATGATACCTGACTTAATCATATCGCCATAGTTTCCTGTTTGTGCATCAAAACCAAAGTTAACGTCAGCGCTTTCCATAACCTTACCAACAACGATAGAACCATCAGCACCAGCGTTTGTTGCAATTTGACGGCAAGGAGCTGTCAAAGCATGACGAATAATGCGGATACCAACTTCTTGATCACCATTTGCTGGTTTTAAGCTTTCTAAAGTTTTTAAGCTGCGAACAAGAGCGACACCACCACCAGGAACGATACCTTCTTCGATTGCTGCTCTAGTTGCATGCATTGCGTCTTCTACGCGGTCTTTACGTTCTTTGACTTCAACTTCCGTTGCGCCACCAACACGGATCACAGCAACACCGCCGCTTAATTTAGCGAGGCGTTCTTGAAGTTTTTCACGGTCATAATCAGAAGTTGTTTCTTCAACTTGAGCACGAATTTGATTGCAACGAGCTGAGATTTCTTCTTTCTTTCCAGCTCCGTCTACAATGATTGAGTCGTCTTTTGTGATAGAAACTTTTTTAGCTGTTCCAAGCATGGAAAGATTAACATTCTCAAGCTTAATACCTAAATCTTCAGATACAACTTGACCTCCTGTCAAAATTGCAATGTCTTCAAGCATGGCTTTGCGACGATCACCAAAACCTGGAGCTTTTACAGCCGCAACTTTCAAACCACCTCGAAGTTTGTTCACAACCAATGTTGCCAAAGCTTCACCTTCAACATCTTCAGCAATGATTAACAATGGGCGACCAGATTGAACAACTGCTTCTAAAACGGGAAGCATTGCTTGCAAACCAGACAGTTTCTTTTCGTGAATCAAGATGTATGGATTTTCAAGGTCACAGATCATTTTTTCTGAATTGGTAACAAAATATGGTGAAATATAACCACGATCAAATTGCATACCTTCAACAACATCAAGTTCTGTTTGCAAGGATTTTGCTTCTTCAATAGTGATAACGCCTTCTTTACCAACTTTTTGAACAGCTTGAGCTAACATTTCACCAATTTCTTTTTCACCGTTTGCAGAAATTGTACCCACTTGAGCAATTTCTTCGTTCGTGGAAATAGTTTTTGTGCGCTTTTTAAGATCGTCGACAACGACTTCAACAGCCATATCGATACCGCGCTTAAGATCCATTGGATTCATACCAGCAGCTACAGCTTTAACACCTTCACGAACGATGGCTTGTGCCAAAACAGTTGCTGTTGTTGTACCATCACCAGCTAAATCCGATGTTTTGGTAGCAACTTCGCGGAGCATCTGAGCGCCCATGTTTTCAAATTTATCTGTTAATTCAATTTCTTTAGCAACGGAAACACCGTCTTTTGTAATGCGAGGCGCACCAAATGATTTATCGATTACAACGTTACGTCCTTTTGGGCCCAATGTAACTTTTACGGCATCAGCTAAAATATCAACACCTTTTAGCATCTTTTCACGAGCTTCGGTGGAAAAGCGAACTTCTTTTGCAGCCATTATTTTATTCCTTTCTGAAAATTGATCTTTTTAATGCTTTTAAGCAGCTTTACGATTCATGATGCCCATAATATCAGACTCTTTCATGACGATGTAATCAGCACCATCAATGCGAATTTCTGTTCCTGACCATTTGCCAAATAGGATACGGTCGCCAGCTTTAACATCTAATGGAAGAAGCGCACCTGTTTCATTTCGTGATCCGCTACCAACGGCTATGACTTCGCCTTCCATAGGCTTTTCTTGGGCTGTATCTGGAATAATGATTCCGCCAACGGTTTTTTCTTCTGCTTCGACACGCTTAACAAGAACACGATCATGTAAAGGTCTAAAGTTCATGGTACACTCCCTTAAATTTCATTTTCTTAATGATTTTTTTGCAACTATCAGCACTCTGTGTTGCTGAGTGCTAATTTATGGTGAGTTAGGCTTTCTGTCAAGATTTTTTTTAAATCCACCTAAATACTTACTTAGCAGATAATACTTCAGAGTTTAAAGGTGTTTCTTTTTTGAATGTATCAAATTTTCTTATAACAAATGAGATTTCCCTTGAAACCTCGCTGGCAAGACTAATGATAATACGTTCTCTTGCCGCATTTTTTGCATTAAGGTTGGTAAATTCTTCAGAGTTATTAATGGTATATGAGCTGACCATATCTATTGTATTTTTATACAAAGGTGTCGCGTGGCTCGAATAAATTTCAAGAATAGCAATCATTCTTCCTTGGGAACGTAAAATGGATGCATCACTGCCATATCCAATATCACCAAATGATTCTGTTAAATGGATTTTAATTTTAAGCTTCTCTCCAGGTGGAGGAGTAAGAGTGCTTAAAAGTGAGTTCATTTCTTGCTTAAATTTATAAGTACTATACGCCGTATCATTATCGCCTGTAACTTGAAGCGAAAAGGGAATTGCTAGTTGTTGGCTAGATTTTGGCTGGTAAACAGGATCAAATCCGCAACAAGCCAGGCCAAACAATGTAAATATGATTAAAAATCTAGGCAACAATATTAACAATCCTGTTAGGAACAATAATGATACGCTTTGGTTCATTACCTGCTAGTGTAGCGACAACGTGTGGAAGTGCAAGAGCTGTTTTTTCCAAAATTTCTTTATTAGCATTTGGAACCGTTGTGAAAGAACCTCTTAATTTTCCATTGATTTGTACAGCAATTGTTATTTCATCAATAGCGGCAAGGCTTTGATCAACTTTCGGCCAAGATTGATGTGATAAAATTTGACCTGGATAAAGTTTATCCCAAAGCTCATGACAAATATGAGGCGTAATTGGTGAAAGTGAATGAATCAAAATACTTAAAACTTCTTTTAATGCGTCTGCTGAGCTTGTTTTTGCATTCTCTTCAATATGACGGGCTAGTTCACGATTAAAAGCAAGTGCCTTGTTAAATGTAGACTTTTCATAAGCATCAGTCAGTTTTTCGAGATACTGGTGGGCTTTTTTGCGTAAAGTTTCATCATTTCCTGATTTTTTTTCTATAAGCTCCAAGCAATCCTCAACTAGGCGCCATATCTTGTTAACATAACGCCATGATCCATCCAAAGCTTCTGTATTCCAGTCAAAATCTCTATCGGGTGGGGTGTCAGATAAGGTAAACAAACGGGCCACATCAGCTCCATAAGTATCAATGATTTGATAAGGATCGACCGAGTTCCTCTTCGATTTGCTCATTTTTTCAGAACGACCAACGGTAATGGGTTTTCCTGTTGTATGATGTATATATTGACCCTTATTGTTTTTTTCAACTTCATAAGGGTAAAGCCAATCACCGTTTTCATCCTGATAAGTTTCATGACAAACCATGCCTTGTGTCAAAAGATTGGCAAAAGGTTCATCCAGCTTTAAATAACCACAATCACGCATGGCTTTTATAAAAAAGCGCGCATACAAAAGGTGTAAAACAGCATGTTCAATCCCGCCAATATACTGATCAACTGGCATCCATTTTTCGCAAATGTCTCTATCGATTGGCGTTGAGGCTGTTGGGCAGCAGTAACGCAAAAAATACCAAGAGGATTCAAAAAACGTATCCAGTGTGTCAGTTTCTCGTTGGGCTTTGGTGCCACATTTTGGACAATCAACATGTTTCCATGTGGGATGATGATCTAAAGGATTACCTGGTTTGTCAAAGGTTGCATCTTTTGGTAGCAAGACTGGCAATTGATTTTCTGGAACAGGTACGGCTCCGCACTGTAGGCAATGAATAATGGGAATAGGGCAACCCCAATATCGTTGACGTGATACCGACCAATCGCGAAGGCGAAATGTTGTTTGACGTTTACCTAAGTTTATCTCTTCAAGTCTTTTGACTGCTTTTTCAAAACCATCTTTGCGATTTAATCCATCCAAAAAATCTGAATTGATCAGAGTACCTTCACCCATATAAGGAAGTTTTTCATCTGTTTGTACAACTTGCTTAATAGGAAGACTATATTTTGTAGCAAATTCAAAATCACGTTCATCATGAGCTGGGCAACCAAAAACAGCACCTGTGCCGTATTCCATCAAAACAAAGTTAGCAACATAAACAGGTAATGTTAAATCTTTTTGAAGGGGATGTTGAACCTTAAGGCCTGTGTCTATACCTTTTTTATCAACAGTACCCATCGCTTCTTCTGTTGTTACCATTTTTTGACATTCAGCAATAAATGAAGCCAAAGCAGGGTTAGTTTTTGCGAGTTTTTCAGAAATTGGATGTGTTGGTGCAACAGCACAAAATGCAGCACCATATAGGGTTTCAGGGCAGGTTGTAAAAATTTCAATAACATCATTTTGATCAACAACTTTAAATTGAACAAGGCATCCTTCTGATTTACCAATCCAATTCTCTTGCATCTTTACAACTTTTTCAGGCCAACCTTTTTCAAGCTTTTTTAAATCATCCAAAAGCTCTTGTGCATAGTCTGTAATTTTAATTGACCATTGATTGAGTTTCTTGCGTTCAATGGTGGCACCAGATCGCCATCCTTTACCGTTTACAACTTGCTCATTAGCAAGAACAGTATTTTCAACAGGATCCCAGTTAACCCAAGACTCTTTGCGATAAAGAAGCCCCTTATTATAAAAGTCTAAAAAGATTTTTTGCTCATGACCATAATAGTCGGGAAGACAGGTGGCAACTTCACGATCCCAGTCATAGGAAAAACCAAGGCGTTTAAGTTGTTTGCGCATTTCAGAAATGTTTTCAAGTGTCCACTTTTCTGGATGAGATTTATTTTGCATAGCCGCATTTTCAGCAGGTAAACCAAATGCATCCCAGCCCATCGGGTGCAAGACATTGAAACCTAAAGCTGCTTTAAAACGGGCAATGGCATCACCAATGGCATAGTTCCTAACATGTCCCA
>DAHVSZ010000074.1 GCA_027328625.1 Candidatus Paracaedibacteraceae bacterium
TGTTATTAAAAAGAAAAGAGTCGATTTCACAACAGCTGTTGCCTCATACTTATTTAATAAAGGAATTTTTGTCTTCTCGCCTTTAACACATAACGTTCCCTTAATAGAAGCTGGCACTATAACAGGATGGGATATGTGGGGAAAATATGACCTTGAGATGTTATCACGGTGTAATAAGTTGATTGTTCTAAGGATTCCAGGTTGGATGGAATCTCTTGGTGTTAAGGCTGAAATTGAACATGCCACAAAACTTGGATTACCAATTGAAGAAATTGACCCTCCAGCTGAGTGTTTACTTGAAATCCCAGGGAGTTTAACGGCTTAACGCCCATGTTATTCAGAGATTTTTCTGGCAATATAACCTTTAAGAAGTAACCAATAGTCAAGGAGCTTAAAAGAAGCTGAAAAAGCTTGATTTAGATTTTTAGCCATAAGCTCTGGGTTGTCAGGATATTCATGGGCAATTGAGTTTCTTATTTTTCGAAGCTCTAACCAAAATTCCACATTTTCTAATATTCCTAACTTTTCAAGTCTATTTAAAATATCCAAAAAGCTTTGCCCTTCTATATCCTCTTTCAAAATTTCTAAAAGGTTAGGGAATATCTTTTGACCAATTGCATCTTGTAATTTAGCAAAACGACCTGTCAGTAATTCCAAAAATCCTAAATCCTGACCACCCAAACTTTCAAGTGCAGAAGGTTGAATTGGCAATAAAGGCTTAAGATAATTGAGAGCTTGTTGGATGCGATCAGCATGAATATCGCAAATTTCAATGTTTGATTTTAAAATCTCTTGTTCTTTCATACAAGCTTGATTCCTTCTTCTTTAGCAATTTGATGAATCAGTAGTTCATAATCTTCAAATTTCACCACAACATCAATCTTTTGTTCACCCAATTCTTTTTCTAACATCACCAAAAACCTCAATCTTGCCTCAACAACTTCTTCTGCCGTTGCATAAGTTGTTTCAATGTATAGATCAATGTCACCGCCTTTTTTTTCTGGCTTGACCCTTGACCCAAAAATCCACAAGTGATCCTTGTCTAAAAAGCATAGACGAAAGCATTTTTTAATGCGATCCAGTTGATCATCTGTTAATCGGATTTTTTGCATGAGAATACTATATCAAGAATGGAACTTAAGTTCCTAGACAAAACACCAAGCATTTGGCGTGGAAAATAAAGCGCGAAGAAGTTGATTATTTAAAGCATGACCTGAATTAAAGCCTTTAAAATGTCCTTGAATGGCAACTCCTGCCAAAGCTAAGTCTCCAACAGCATCTAAAATTTTATGGCGAACGAATTCATCTTCTGATCGAAGCCCTTCTTCATTCATGATACTGTCACCCTGGATAACAACTGTATTTTCTAAAGATGCACCTTG
Organism: Candidatus Paracaedibacteraceae bacterium; assembly: GCA_027328625.1. GTDB lineage: Bacteria > Pseudomonadota > Alphaproteobacteria > Paracaedibacterales > CAIULA01 > CANJLN01. The sequence continues at coordinate 1,383 of DAHVSZ010000074.1, forward strand.
TGCCAAGCCTGCCGCCCACAATTTCTCAGCATCCTCATAAAAACCAAAAGTTCTAGCATCCGATAAAAGATCAGCGAAATCATCTGTATCCAGGTCAAAACTGTATTCCGTTTCATCCATCAGATTCTGCAGACGTCCATGTCCATCAAATTCCATTGAAACCAAACGGCCATCACAAGGAGAAAATTCAGCAGAAGCCCCCCCATGCGTCACTTTAACAGACTTTAAGATTTTTATGGTTGGCGTTTTAGCCCCCTGAATGTCAATCCCGGCATTAGCAATCATTTGTGAAAACACAGATGAGCTTCCATCCATAATTGGCACTTCAGGGCCATTGATCTCTATAATTGCATTGGAAATATTAGCACCCGCTAAAGCTGCAAGAACATGCTCAACAGTACTAACACTAACCCCATAAGAGTTAGCAAGCTTCGTACACATCATCGTATCAACAACAGTGTCATATTTAGCTGGAATGATATTTTGAGGCGCATTAAGATCGGATCTAACAAATACATAACCTGTTCCAACAGGAGCTGGAATTAAGGTTAAAGATGCGGGTTTACCTGAGTGAACACCAACACCAACGCAACTCACGCTTTGAGCCAACGTTTTTTGTACAACCTGCCCTTCTGTATGTACAAAAGGGGCGTATTCTGCAGCACTTGATGGCCCATAAAATACTGTTTGCACGATGTTCATCTCAATCACATTATTTCTATCTTAAATTTTTACGCCTGACAGCTGAAATTTTCAAGGAATGGTATGTTACAAAGTATGACAAGAAAGTATTTGACATATACGTACGTACGTGATATTAACTTTATGTACGTACGCAGGAGACAACAATGCAAATTTCTCTAACTGAATTGAGATCCAATATTTATAAATATTTTGAACAAACAAAAAACTCTGGAATTCCTCTACAAATAAAGACAAAACAAGGAACTTTTACAGTAAGCTTTTCTGAAAAACCTAAAAAATTAGAAATCTTACAGATAGGTGGCCTTGACCTTTTTTATGATAATCCTGACGATATAATTAATGTTGTCTGGCCAAACCCAAGCCAAGAAGAGACAAACCTGCTGTGATATTCTTGGATACTCATGTTGTTGCATTCTTAGCGGGCAACCAGGTTCATAAGATCCCCAGAAAATGCCAACAACTTATTGAACAAGAATCTTTATGGGTATGTCCGGTGATCCTTTTAGAACTAAATTACCTGTATAAAACAAATCGCATTAAGCAAACAGAGCAAACCATTTTTAGCTTTCTAAAAAATATGATTGGCCTCCAGCAATCTCAAACCCCTATTGATAATTTAATTTATGCAGCAACAAGTTTAGAATGGACACGCGACCTTTTTGACCGTTTAATTGTGGCTGATTGCATTGCAAATGGTGCCAAACTTATAACAAAGGATACACTTATTTTAGAGCATTATTCAGGCGCTGTATGGGATTAGTCATTTTACGTTTTGTTAAATTTTCTTTAATAAGAGATTTGCTAAATAAAATTTTTTTAGTTATGATTTTTGTTAATAAAGAAAAGTGCGTTTTCCTTTATTAAGGAACAAAATGTCTTATCAAGAACGAATTGGTACTCGCCTTAAGTGCTCAGTGGCAGGTGAAACTTATAGCACTTAATATACCAAAACACTTACCACCACAACCACCTCTTCAAATGGAACAGATTTCTCTTCTCCTTGAGCAAGCGAACATTGCAATTGGCCGCTTGGATGGTATAAGCAAAATTCTACCAGATACTTCTCTTCTTCTTTATATGTATATCCGAAAAGAAGCCATCTTATCTTCTCAAATCGAAGGGACACAATCTTCTCTTTCTGATTTATTATTATTTGAAAATAAAGAAACACCTGGTGTGCCTATTGATGATGTAACAGAAGTTTCAAATTATGTTGCCGCAATGGAACATGGCTTAAAGCGCATAGAAGAAGGTTTCCCGCTTTCTTTACCTTAATCAAAGAAATTACAGGCAAAGCACGTAATAAAATTTATATGTATAAAGAATATGTTGATCTTCTTAGCCAAGGAACTGAGCCTTTAGAAAAACTTTAGCTATGAAGTATTTCCCACTTTTGTTATATCCCATATTGACTTTTTCCCACTAAAGGCTTATTTTAATTATCAAGGAGAAAGGCAATGCACATAACTGATAAATTAACATTAAGACCTGATGCAAAGGGGCGTATTTGTTTAGGTAAATTAGCCCAAGGCGTCAGTAGTTATAAAGTTAGCATAGACTCCCAAAACCGCTTAATTTTAGAACCATTTGCCGAAGTACCTTTAAAAGAAAAATGGTTATTTGATAATAAAGAAGCCTTACAGATGGTTCAGCAAGGTTTGCTTGAAGCCGCTCGAAATGAAACTCATGATTTAGGTAACTTTGAAGAGTTTGCTAAGTAACAATGTCCTTTCAATTGCGCTTTACCTCCGCTGCAAAAATTCACCTAGAAACTTTAGAACAAGATAACAGCTTAAATAAACGACTAAAAGCTGTAAGAAAAACCCTTGCCTATTTACAAAAGAACCCTAAACACCCATCCCTTAATACTCATAAATATTCCGCTCTCAAAGGCCTAAATGGCGAAGAAATATTTGAAGCGTATGCAGAAAATAATACACCTGCTGCTTATCGTATTTTTTGGTATTATGGGCCTAATAAGAAAACAATTACTATAATCGCAATTACACCGCATCCGTAAATGAAACTCACCATCGCCCAACTAGAAAACCGAGCCAAAGAACTGGCAAGAAAAATAGAAGCCCCTATTTGTATTGCCTTGTGGGGTGACATGGGTGCCGGGAAAACAACCTTTACAAAAGCCTTTATCAGAACCCTTTTGGATGATGATAAAGCTGACATTCCAAGCCCTACTTTTACTTTGGTACAAATCTATTCAACTGACAAAGGTGAAGTTTGGCACTCAGATCTTTATCGTCTCAATGACCCTGAGGAAACAATAGAACTCGGCCTTTTAGAAGCTTTTCAAAAAGCAATTTGCATCATTGAATGGCCAGACCGATTAGGAAATTTGCTACCGGCAAAAAGAATTGATATATATTTAGATATCGTTGATGAAAATCACAGATCCATACGAATAGAAGAAAAACATGAGTGCAGCCCGCTCCACTAAAAGAGACCAATTTTTACAGACACATAAATATGAACCGACACAGCTTGCCTTTTTAGCAAGTGATATGTCGTTAAGACGATATTACCGTCTAAGCGCACCAAGACGTGTGTTGATGGATGCACCTTTTCCAGAAGACCCTAAGCAATTTATTAATATTGCTCGTTATTTACAAGAATGTGGCCTTAGAGCGCCTTCTATCTTGGAACATTGTTTGGATAATGGATTTGTTCTTTTGGAAGATTTTGGTGATCATACATTCACAGCAATTTTGAAAAACACTCCAGAAAAAGAAGCTGAACTTTATCAGACTTCAATGAAAGTTTTAAAACATTTACATAAAGAAGCCAAAAAACAACCAGAATTTATTGCATCTTACACAATTGAAAAACTTTTAAGTGAAGCAGAGGTTTTTATTGATTGGTATTGGCAAGCCTTAAAAGGCACTCCAGTTAGCAAACTTATTAAAATAGAGTTTTTAAATGCATGGAGAAATGCCTTTGAACAAATTCCTAAAACACCTCAAAGTCTGGTTTTAAGAGACTATCACGTTGACAATTTAATGATTGTTGATGAACAAGAGGACATCAAAGGTTGTGGGCTTTTGGATTTTCAAGATGCTTTGTGGGGATCTGTTGTTTATGACGTTGTTTCTTTATTAGAAGATGCCAGACGCGATATTACACCAAGTTTAGTAGATCAAATGTGGGTTTCTTTCTTAAAAGATGTCCCTGATTCAGAACATCAAAATCACCGAACTGCTGCAACCATTTTGGGAGCAGGTCGTCACACAAAAGTTATTGGAGTGTTTGTACGTTATGCCATAAAGCATGGAAAAAATGATTACTTAAAACATTTGCCAAGACTTTGGAAATATTTAGAAAAAAGTTTGATAATTCCTGAATTATCTCAAGTTAAGAATTGGTTTAATCGGTATTTGCCTATAGAAAAGCAAGGTACCCTGGCTTTATAAAGATGGCTGTACGTAAAACATTTCAAAATACCTGGATTGCCACGTCGACCCAAGAAACATTTGGGGCTCCTCGAGGTGACGCCCATTCTTCGTCATGGCGAGCAACGAAGTTGCATGGCCATCTAGAAAATACACTGGATCACCACACCCCTATGGGGCTCGTGATGACGGCATTTAGTTTAGTTAAAATGAATCCAAATTATAAATGATGACTATAATCACTCAAGCCATGATTTTTGCCGCGGGTTTTGGTAAACGTTTAAAGCCATTAACCGATCAAACGCCAAAACCGCTGATTCCAATTGGCAACACAACCTGTTTGGACTTTACACTTAGAAAACTAAAAGAAGCTGGAATTCAAAAAATCGTTGTTAACACTCATCATTTGGCTGATCAAATACATCAGCATTTGAAAAACCATCCTGAAATTATAATCTCGCATGAACCTGAAATTTTAGAAACGGGCGGAGGGTTAATTAATGCCCTGCCCCATTTCAACAAACATGAACCTATTTTCATTGTTAATGGGGATATTTGGTGGCAAGATGGCCAAATCTCAATGTTGCAGAACCTCCAAGACACTTGGGATTCTGAAAAAATGGATATCCTGTTATTACTTGTTCCTAAAGAAAATTCGATTGGTTATTTTGGCAAAGGTGATTATTTTTTAAAAGATGGTGGACGTGCTGAGTATCGCGGCCAACATGATTCCGCCCCTTATGTTTATCCTGGTGTGTGTATTGTTAATCCCAGTTTACTTATGCATGACCATTTCCTGGATCGCCACGCTTCGCTCGCGATGACGGAAAAGGCGCGTCATTGCGAGGAGCGAGAGCGGCGTGGCAATCCAGTATTCTCTCTCAAACTCCTCTTCGATCACGCCGAAACCAATAAATATCTTTATGGCCTTATCCATGACAGCCTATGGGGTGATATCGGCAGTCCAAAAGGCTTAGAAGACGTTCGAGAAAGATGCAACATAACTTAATTCTCCTTATTAGTAATTTATTAACAATTTTTAATTAGATTTAGATTGTAGTAATAAATTTTCTAAGTGGAGAATATAACGTGAAAAAATATACAAAATATTTTGCTCTTTGCGCTGTTATTGCAATGGGTAGCTATACAAATGCAGATGCAGGGATTATGGATGGCATTAATAGCTTAAAACATAGAGCCATGAATTCTTTAGACAAATGTAATGCTGGCGCTGGTGGTTCAGGCAAAGCCCTCCAGGTTGCTGAAGAGTGTATTGGTGATAATGGAACTAAGAATCGGAATTTCTCAGTAGCTTACTGGAAAGCACACTGTAATTATGGCAATCCAGGCGGTGACGGCGATTATGGCTCAGATGAAACTGGTATGACTGATGGTCTATGCTTTGCTGCTCGAGCAGCGCTAAATGTTCCAGATGAATTTACTGGTTGTAACGATGCATCTGAAGAAGCTGCGATTGCTGATGGAGCAGATCCAAAAATTGCTGCCGCTGTAGTTAAATACTGTATTGACGATACTAGAGAACTTGGCAAAGCAAAAGAAGGCGATAATCAAGATGCCGATGAATTAGCTGCTGCTACAGCATGGCACGGTGCTAACTGCACTCCTGATGACAACGGTAAAGTTCCAGCTAAAAACGCTAAAAAGTGCAAAGCAGTTGAGAAAGTTATTCCATCACTCGTTGCTGCTGGCTAATGACAAACAATGTCTTAAAAGTGCGCTTTTAGCGTCATAGATGACATAACCCTAGTAAACCCGTTTCATTAGTGGAACGGGTTTTACTTCGTCTGTCAGGGTGTGCATGTGGACGGAACGTGTGTCCATCTTTACCGCGTCATTGCGAGGGACTTTGTCCCGTGGCAATCCAGAGTTTTTAGATCCTCGGGTCAAGCCCGAGGATGACTCTTTAACATCATCCAACCAACACAATGTATGTTTCAACCAATCAACATCATCCCTTTCTGGATAATCATCACGGGCATGAGCACCACGGCTTTCTGTGCGATATAAAGCAGAACTCATCGTCACGATGGCTTGCGGCAATAAATTTTGTAATTCCAAAGCTTCTAATAAATCTGTATTCCAAATTAAAGAACGATCATTGATTTGAATATCATCCATCGAGCTTTGCACTGTTTTTAGTTTATCAAAACCGTCACTTAAATGTTTTTCATTTCTAAACACCGTACAATGCTGCTGCATCACTTGCTGCATACTCAGGCGAATTTGACTTGTTTTCAAAGACCCTTTGGCATGCCGCAAAGCATCAAATCTTGCCACGCTTATCTCACCTTGATTTTTTTTCAAAGGCGCATGAGGTGTATCAGGCTTAATCAATTCTTTGGCTTTCAGAGCCGCTGCTCTACCAAAAACGATTAAATCCAATAAAGAATTTGTCCCTAAACGATTCGCACCATGAACCGATACACAGGCAGCTTCGCCGATTGCCATCAAACCAGGCACAGTATTTTCAGCCCCATCCTTAATTACTTCTCCGTGATAATTGGTTGGAATACCACCCATATTATAATGCACGGTTGGCAAAACCGGGATGGGTTGCTTGGTGGCATCAACACCAGCAAAAATCCGTGCTGTGTCAACAATACCGGGCAATCGTTCGTGGACTATTTTAGGATCTAAGTGCTCTAAGTGCAAATGCACATGGTCTTTATGTTCACCCACTCCTCTACCTTCTAAAAGCTCAATAGTAATCGCACGGCTAACCACATCACGAGACGCTAAATCTTTAGCATGAGGAGCATAGCGTTCCATAAATCGTTCACCTTCGGAATTGGTTAAATACCCTCCCTCTCCTCGTGCACCCTCGCTAATCAAACAACCAGCTGTGTAAATCCCGGTTGGATGAAACTGGACAAATTCCATATCTTGTAAAGGAAGACCAGCACGAAGCACCATGCCATTACCGTCACCTGTACAAGTATGAGCACCAGTGCATGAGAAATATATACGCCCATAACCCCCTGTTGCTAAGACCACCATATGAGCTTGAAAACGGTGCAATTTACCATCTTCTAATGACCAAGCAATGACACCAACACAACGATCATCCTCAATCATGAGATCTAAAACAAAATATTCAATAAAAAATGTGGATTGATGTTTAAGGCACTGTTGATAAAGAGTGTGAAGAATGGCATGTCCTGTACGGTCAGCTGCAGCACAAGCACGTTTGGCCATACTTTCGCCTTGTTTAATTGTATGACCACCGAATTGTCTTTGATAGATTCTGCCATCATCATTACGAGAAAAAGGCACACCAAGATGCTCTAATTCAATGACTGCTGCAGCTGCATTTTTGCACATATATTCAATAGCATCTTGATCGCCAAGCCAATCAGAACCTTTCACTGTGTCGTAAAAATGATAACGCCAGTCATCACCATCACCCATATTGCCAAGAGCAGCACTGATGCCACCTTGGGCTGCAACCGTATGACTTCTTGTTGGGAAAACCTTGGTAATACATGCGGTTTTAAGACCAGCTGCACTCATTCCAAGAGTTGCGCGCAATCCTGCACCACCGGCACCAACAACGATTACATCATATTGGTGATCAATAAATTCATACACTGAGCTCACAGTTGGGTTCCTAAAATTATAAGTTTAACAATGGAAATAATAGTAAAAACAAAAACAATAATCCCAGCCATTCTTAAAATGACAAGGACTGTATTTCTCAATGCTAAGTTTTTTACATAGTCTTCTATAATCACCTGAAGCCCCAAAATAGCGTGATATAAGGCAGCAATAACAGCAACGAAAATTAATGTGACAAAAAATGGATTGCTAAAAGCTTGGATAATCTCACCATATGAAGCATGGCGGAGATTATAAAAAACAGCAATAAGACACGGGTAAATTAAAACCAACAAAAGGGCTGTTAAACGTTGAGATTGCCAATGGGTTTTATAAGACATTTTTATCTCCAAACTATAAACATCAGTATCGTTGCCATAAAAGAAAAGATGACAACAAAGTGCCCACTTTTGCGTACATCTTTCATTGAGAATCCCCACCCTATATCCCAAGCCAAATGGCGAAGACCGTTTAGGAAATGAAAATTAAAGGAAAACATAAGGCACCAAAAAAAGAACTGAGTGAAAGGAACATTTAAAGACTCAATCCAAAAAGAATAGTTACTAACACCTAAGCTTAAAAGATAAAGCCACGTAATAAAACCAATCAACCCACCACATAAAGCAATTCCTGTAAAACGATGCAAAATTGAAAGCACAGAGGTGATTTGCCATCTATAGATTTGGATATGAGGAGAGAGAGGCCGTGTTTGTTGAGAAGACATTGCTTGAGAGAATTTTATTTAAATTAATTCTATATTAAGTCTAGAAAGGGTTTGCTCTAAGTGTCAATGGAAAGCGAACCTTACCACCCGACATTTTCTTTTAGCGTCATTACAAGCCCTTGATAGAGGCATAGGTACTACACAAGTTTAGTCA